>NZ_JBIUVO010000029.1:0-44196 GCF_044742995.1 Pseudomonas sp. NPDC087803 | reverse complement strand
ATCACGCTGACCGCCCGCGACGGCGATGTGATCTCGATCCTCGGTTCCTCCGGTTCCGGCAAGTCCACGTTCCTGCGTTGCATCAACCTGTTGGAAAACCCGCATCAGGGTCAGATTCTGGTGGCGGGTGAAGAACTCAAGCTCAAGCCTGCCAAAAATGGCGAACTGGTTGCCGCTGATGGCAAACAGATCAACCGCCTGCGTTCCGAGATTGGTTTTGTATTTCAAAACTTTAATCTGTGGCCGCACATGAGCGTGCTCGACAACATCATTGAAGCCCCGCGCCGCGTGCTCGGCCAGAGCAAGGCAGAGGCGATCGAAGTCGCCGAAGCGCTGCTGGCCAAGGTCGGCATCGCCGACAAGCGCCACGCCTACCCGGCGCAACTGTCCGGTGGTCAGCAACAACGCGCGGCGATCGCCCGCACGCTGGCGATGCAACCGAAGGTGATTCTGTTCGACGAGCCCACCTCCGCCCTTGACCCGGAAATGGTTCAGGAAGTACTTAGTGTCATCCGCGCACTGGCCGAAGAAGGCCGCACCATGCTGTTGGTGACCCACGAAATGGGCTTTGCCCGTCAGGTCTCCAGCGAAGTGGTGTTCCTCCACCAGGGGTTGGTGGAAGAGCAAGGATCGCCTCAGCAGGTGTTCGAAAACCCGCTTTCGGCGCGCTGCAAACAATTCATGTCCGGCAACCGCTAACGGAGCAACATGCATGCAGAATTTTAAAAAGGTCTTCCTGGCCGCCGCCGTCACCCTCGCGTTCAGCGCCGGTGCCATGGCCGAGACCCTGAAAATGGGCATCGAAGCGGCGTATCCGCCGTTCAACAATAAAGACGCCAGCGGCAACGTGGTCGGCTTCGACAAAGACATCGGCGCCGCCCTGTGCGCCAAGATGAAAGTCGAGTGCACCGTGGTCACTTCCGACTGGGACGGCATCATCCCTGCGTTGAACGCGAAGAAGTTTGACTTCCTGATCTCCTCGCTGTCGATTACCGAAGAGCGCAAGGGCGCGGTGGACTTCACCGACCCGTACTACTCGAACAAACTGCAGTTCATCGCGCCGAAAAACGTCGACTTCAAAACCGACAAGGACTCGCTCAAAGGCAAGATCATCGGTACTCAGCGCGCGACGCTCGCCGGCACCTGGCTGGAGGACACCTACGGTAGCGATATCGAGGTCAAACTCTACGATACTCAGGAAAACGCCTATCTGGATCTGACCTCCGGTCGTGTCGACGCGATCCTCGCCGACAAGTACGCCAACTACGACTGGCTGAAAACCGACGCTGGCAAAAACTACGAGTTCAAGGGCGACCCGGTCGTGGAAAGCGACAAGATCGGCATCGCCGTGCGTAAAGGCGATCCACTGCGTGAGAAGCTGAACGCCGCGCTGAAGGAAATCGTCGCCGACGGTACCTACAAGAAGATCAACGACAAGTACTTCCCGTTCAGCATCTATTGATCTGACCTGCGGGATCGGCGCCGTGATCCGACGGCGCCGGCTCCCGGCCTTGCCTGCCGCGATTTGAAAAGAAATCCATGATTATCGACCTCTACGGATTCGGCCCGGCCCTCGCTGCCGGTGCGCTGATGACCGTCAAACTGGCTCTCACGGCCTTGTGCCTAGGGCTGGTGCTCGGTCTGCTCGGCGCCTTGGCCAAGACGTCCCCGTACAAGCCGCTGCAATGGCTTGGCGGTACTTATTCGACCCTGGTGCGCGGTGTCCCGGAATTGCTCTGGGTGCTGTTGATCTACTTTGGTACGGTCAACCTGATGCGCAGCCTCGGTGAGTTCTTCGGCAACCCCGACCTGCAACTCAGCGCCTTCGCCGCTGGCGTGATTGCGTTGGGCCTGTGCTTCGGCGCCTACGCCACCGAAGTGTTCCGCGGCGCGATCCTCGCCATTCCCAAGGGCCACCGCGAAGCCGGTGTGGCGCTGGGCCTGTCGAAATGGCGGATCTTCACCAAGCTGATCATGCCGCAGATGTGGCGCATCGCCCTGCCCGGTCTGGGCAACCTGTTCATGATCCTGATGAAAGACACCGCACTGGTGTCGGTGATCGGCTTGGAAGAAATCATGCGTCACGCGCAGATCGGCGTGACCGTGTCGAAACAGCCGTTCACCTTCTATCTGGTGGCCGCAGTCATGTACCTGGGCCTGACGGTGCTGGCGATGACCGGCATGCACTTCCTGGAAAAACGCGCCGCTCGCGGCTTTGCGAGGAGCGCTTCATGAACTGGGAAGTGATCATCAAGTGGCTGCCGAAACTGGCGCAGGGCGCGACCCTGACTCTGGAGCTGGTGGCGATTGCCGTGATTGCCGGCCTGTTGCTGGCCATTCCGCTGGGCATCGCCCGCTCCTCGAAGCTGTGGTACGTGCGCGCTTTGCCCTACGCCTACATCTTCTTTTTCCGTGGCACGCCGCTGCTGGTGCAACTGTTCCTCGTCTATTACGGCCTGGCGCAGTTCGATGCCGTGCGCAGCAGCGCGCTGTGGCCGTACCTGCGCGATCCGTTCTGGTGTACCACCGCAACCATGACCCTGCACACCGCGGCATACATCGCCGAGATTCTGCGCGGCGCGATCCAGGCCATTCCGCCGGGCGAAATCGAAGCGGCGCGGGCACTGGGCATGTCCAAGCCCAAGGCAATGTTCTACATCATGCTGCCGCGTGCGGCGCGTATCGGCCTGCCGGCCTACAGCAACGAAGTGATCCTGATGCTCAAGGCCAGCGCGCTGGCGAGCACCGTGACCCTGCTGGAACTGACCGGCATGGCCCGCACGATCATTGCCCGCACCTACCTGCCGGTGGAAATCTTCTTCGCCGCCGGGTTGTTCTATCTGCTGATGTCCTACGTGCTGGTGCGCGGCTTCAAGCTGCTGGAGCGCTGGCTGCGCGTCGATGCCTGCCAAGGGCGTTGATACTTCCCACGTGCTGACGGGCGAGAACCTACTCGCCCGCTTCGCCGCGCTGGATGCTTTTCTGATTGAGCATCAGGCGCTGTGGAAACCTCGTCCGTTCACTCATCTTTCGCTTCCATGGGAAACCGCCTACCGCGAATTGGCTTCGTGGCTACGCGGACGATCGCTGGAAGATGCAGAGCGGGCGCACAACCATCCTGCGGATCTCGTCGATGCCCCGGAGCCGTTCGCTGCATTGGCGGCGTTGTCATCTGAGCTGAGCGCAGTCGGAGAGTTGCCGGAACATGCGCTGGTAGCGGCAGGTCACCGATTGAACGTCGATGTACCGGGGCGCAAGTGGCAGCAGATCGAAGCCTTCGCCAGTCGCTTGTCTTTTGCCTCGCCGCCAAAGCATTGGCTGGACTGGTGTTCTGGCAAGGGGCATTTGGGCCGGCGCCTGCTGAGCGCCGGGCAACAGCTGACCTGCGTTGAATACGATCCGGTGCTGGCGGCTAGCGGTCAGGCATTAAGCCAGCGTCATCATTTGCACGCCCTGCATGTCGAACAGGATGTACTGGCGGCAGACGCAGCGAGCGTTATAAGTGCTCAGCACACCCCGGTCGCCCTGCACGCCTGCGGTGATCTGCATGTGCGCCTGATGCAACTGGCAAGCGCTGCCGGATGTCAGCAGATGGCCATCGCCCCGTGCTGCTACAACCGGATTAATCGCAATGAGTACCAGGCCTTGTCCTGCGCCGGCATGCAATCCGCCCTACAACTCTCGCTCGAAGATCTGGCACTGCCCATGAGCGAAACCGTCACCGCCGGTGCACGCGTCCGACGACAGCGCGACACCTCCATGGCCCGGCGCCTGGCCTTTGACCTGCTGCAACGGCAAGTACGAGGAGTAGACGAATACCTGCCCACCCCGTCCCTGCCCAGCGCCTGGCTGGACAAACCTTTCGCCGATTACTGCCGCGACCTGGCAGCGCTGAAAGAGTTATCCACAATCGGCTCGCCCGACTGGCAGGCGCTGGAAGCCGCCGGTTGGCAGCGGTTGGCCGAAGTTCGCAACCTGGAATTATTGCGCGGACTGTTCCGACGACCATTGGAGCTATGGCTCAATCTTGATCGAGCGATTTTCCTCAGCGAACAGGGTTACGTCGTACGCCTCGGCACCTTTTGCGACACCCCACTGACACCGCGTAATTTTCTGCTGCTGGCCGAACGTGCTTAAAATCTTTACAGCCTGTGGATAACTCTGTTGATGGTTTTCCACTGGATCCAATATCTACAGCTGCTACGCGGCCAAAACAGCATTGGTCATTTTTTGTTCATATAGATAAAAAACCTGTAAAACAGGCATTTGCGCACAAAACGAGAACGTGTCCACAAAATCCCCCGCAACACTGCCGTAGCGACGATCCGTTGTGCATAAGCTTCCAATCAAAAGGACATAAACGGGTGAAATGGGTGCTTGAATGGTGCACAAATCCTGCCATCACTCTCATGCTGGATTGGCGCCGAGCAGCCCGATTTTGCGGCTTGAAACCCGGCGACACAGCCCACGCCACCCTCGATCCAGCGCCTGCGTAAAAATAGTCTGAATTCAGGGGTTTACAGAACCAACCCAATCGCTATAATCGTCGCCCACACGCCGGTATAGCTCAGTTGGTAGAGCAACTGACTTGTAATCAGTAGGTCCCGGGTTCGACTCCTGGTGCCGGCACCATATTCAAAGCCCCGCAATGCGGGGCTTTGTCGTTTCTGGACCAAAAGAATTCTTCACGTCGAATAGTGAAAACGTCCACAAAGTGTCCACACTTGTTTCTCTCTCCCCACCACCAGCCCTTATTGACCCTAAGCCGGGGCCGCTCTGCTCAAAAAACAGGTCGCGCTGCTCAAGCCGCGACGGCGATCACAGTCGGTCAAACAGCAATCGGTCAACCGCTTGCGCGGAAGGGCTAAAATTGCGCGAAAACATAAGGTTCGCTACCACTCATTTTAGCTTACCTCTTTGTGAGTCAATAAACTGTGCAAGGTCAGCCGTCGAAACGCTTTCACGTTTATAATCTGAAGCAGTTGAAAGTAAACCTTCTATCTCACTCCAGGTTTTAAAATACGCTGCCATATATTCCTTTGAGTCCAACTTCCTTGTGTCCGCCAAAGCTTTGTTTTCATAAATCCATACTTCACTCCCGAACCTGAGAAACTCATCACCACAAAATCCGACCATCTTCAGCATTAGTTCTACCTGGGCATCATACAGTCCACTTGGTACGTCACTGATAACGCCAGTACATTCACTGCCGTTTTTTTCTTGCGCTTTATGCATATCCAAACTTAAACCGTCTCTAAGTGTTGAATTCGCAAAAGCTTTATCAAACATCTTCTTATCCATCACAAGTAATCCTATTATTTAGAAACATGATCGCTCAAGGAAGAATCGGCTTCGGCATCATCCAACTTCTGAGACCTCCCTCCCACTGTCAAACTGACAGTATTTTGGAATTTTCAGAATTACTTCTATAGCTATTTATTCAAATTCAATAATGAAACATTCGTCCACTCCTACTCTCGCCTTAGTCAATCGCCAATAATCAAATGCTCAGTCAACTAATACCCACTTAGTAGGAAATGGCTATGGCGGGGCCGCTCACTCGCCACGGCGTACTCCGTCGCTAAAACACCGGGCCAGGTTGTTAAAAAAACGTGTCGCGCTGAACAAGCCGCGACGGCAGTTGCAGCCGGTTGAACAGCTATCGGCCAACCGCTTGCGCGGAAGGGCTAAAAGTGTGCGAGAACGTAAGGTTCGCCACCACTCACTTTAGCTTACCAATAAGCTGTGCAAGGTCAGCCATCGAAACGTCTTCACGTTTTTAATCTGGAGCAGCTCAAATTAAATTTTCTATCTCACTCCAGGTTTTAAAATAAGCTGCCTTAAATTCGCGTGATCTCAACTTCCTAAAATCCGCCTTCTCTTTAGCTTCAAAAATAAAAACTTTACTCCCATCCCTTAGGAACTTATCACCACGATATCCGGCCACTGCCAGTAAATCGCGCACCTCAAAATCATCCAATTCACTTGGAACGTCACTGATGAGGCCTGTACATTCATAAGAGAAACTATCACTGCCAGCTTCAGTTTCAGCTTTAAGCCCCGCTGACAGCCTATTAAAATGCGTACTGAAGGCCGCCCAGTCTCCTTGAAGATTCTTTGATACCTCATCCATCACAATTACTCCTCTTTTGTCAGAAACATGACCGTTCAAGGAAGAATCGGCTTCGGTATCATTGAATTTCTGAGACCTCCATACCTCTGTCATAACTGACAGTTTTTTGGAATTTTTCAGAATTATTCTTATAGCCATTTGCACAACGTCACGAATGAAGCATTCGTGCATCCGACTCTCGCCACCTTAACCTTCCGATCACCGCGCAACCGCCGGCTCCAGCAATAGGCCGACGATGTCGCGTTTGCGCTGAAAGTCCTCCTCACCAAACATCATGAAATCCAATACCGCTCGGCCCAAGGTCTGCGCGCTGCAACCGGCGGAAGGGATAAAGTCATGCAGCAACAGGTTGCGCTTGAAGCGCGGAATAGTGCCGTGGTGTGCGTTGGCGCGCAGCAGCTTGGCAAAGCCCGTGCGCGACACTGACAGCGTGTAAATCTGGCCGTCGTCGCTGGCGAACACGTCCAGGTAACGGGATTACCCCGGCGTGTACTGGGGCGACGCAAATCTGTTGGACGTTTTGTCAGCAATTACACCGTCGTCGAAAATCTGCGACTGCTCGACGCGTGCAGATCCGATGCCTAGAGGTCCCACTCCGGCACGACGTGACCACGATTGCGAATCGCCCCTCCCCCGAGTTTCCGCAAAAACGGTCGCGGCCGATTGATGTAACTCACCCATGCAAAGCCTTCGTGGATACGAAGGCTTTTGGCATTTCAGACCTGACTGATCTCAAATACGAACGAAATCTTCTGCTGGCTCGCACTCCACACATAACGCAGATGTTTGCCCTGCTTCGGAATCGACACCGCTGGCGGCCGGAACGCAGCGACACATTCGTGGCCCGGCAAACGCACGCTGTTGTAGAGCATTCCCCACGATTCAGACTCGCGCAGTTGTCGGGCAAACGCCTGTGACGGGCCATAGGCGTCTGGATCGGGTTGATGCAAATGTGCAAAACCATCACGGACATCGTGCAGCGGCTTAACCACACGATTGACGTAAGTGCGCATGGTCAACTCAAGATCCGCTTCGTTGGTGGCCGCGAGGAAACGCTCCTGGTGGTAGCAGGTTTCGGCGATGGCCGCGGCCTGGCTGCTGGCGGCGTAGTAGACGCCGAAGGTGCCATCGGTGAAGCGACTGCTTTTGCCGATGTGGGTAAATGCCGCCATCACCGGGGTTGAACCGGGGCCGGAGAGTCGGTCTTCGGGGCGCACGCGGGCTAGGACGCCGGCCTGTTCGATCAGGCGATCGTTGGTCAGCGCTTCCAGCGCGTAGGTGATTTCCAGGTCTTCGGGATCGAGCACGTCTTCGAACAAAGCAATCGGCGGGAAGCTGCTGTTGACGATCCGGTAGGCCTTGGGCCATTGCGTCTCAGCCAGCGGCGGGGCCTTCAACCGCGCACCCCGTCGAGGTAGCGGCGCACGTCGGCAATGTCGACCACCCTACCCGCGAGCATGTAATCCAGCGCCGTTCGACCATTGAATGGCGCAGCCGTGTTGGGGCTGCTGACCCATGTGTAGGCGCGCTCGCGGCTGTTGCTGAAGATGATGCTCAACGCCTTGTGAATACCCATCAGATACGAGATGCGCTCCAGCGTGTCATGCGGAAGACGAATGTTCGGCGGCAGGTGCTTGTACTTGTAGAACGTGGTGTTGCCCACGCCGCCCAACAACGTGCGTTGCTGCTCGGCGCTGCAGCCCCAGCGCTCCATGAGGTTGAAGAAGAACTTCAGCGCGACGCGCCCGGCTTCGGGGACGTCGAGTTGTTCGCGTGGGGTGAGGGCTGGGGATGAGGTAGGCATAGACGCCTCCTGATTTTTTGTCTTGGCTGAAGACTAGTACATAACTGTAATTTTTTTGAGTTTTGATACACAAACGAACGATCGTAACTATCAGCGCACAGAAGCCGGAGTTAATCCGGCTTATGTATTTCTGCGCTATTTGAACAATTCTGAATGGCTTCCCAAATCAACAAACGTGATCAGGTCTGGGCGTGTGTTTTCGTAAACCATCAGAAAATCGCCACCGATATGACACTCACGGAATCCAGACCAATCTCCAGTCAGCGCATGATCCAGATACTCTGCCGGTAATTGCTGCCCCAAGAACAACATCGTCATCACCTTCCGGACGTCGTTCATGTCTCGCCTTCCGGCGCGGTTATAACGATCCCAGGACTTCTTGAATTCAGAAGTCTGTGCACACTGTTTAGGCCGATCAGCGCGTTTTTGCGTTTTCTCCGGTTTCGCCATCAGCAGTCCTCAGCATGTCGTCTATCGAGTCGAAACGCTGACGGATTTCTAGTGCTTCCATCATTGCGCGGGCCGTTTTTTCTGATGGAACTCGCACCTCGAAGGGAAGCCCCTGAGTGGCAACAACCTGTCGCAGAAAAAGTCGCATGGCGTCGCTAATGCTCAGCCCGCAAGCGTTCAAGACTTCAGTGGCACGCGCTTTCAAATCCTCATCAATGCGGCAGCGCACATCGGTAGTTTTCAGTAGTGCAGCCATTTCAATTACCTCATCGTGATTTTGTAGCTACATGAGCGCTACCTCTACATTGTTGTCGGAGGGATCTTCGTCGGTCAACGCGAAGTTGATAGGTGGTTCTCTACCGCCATGACTCGCATGCCAGACAGCCATTTCAGCTCGTCTGACAAGGTAAGTGCTATCAGCTAAATCGTTACTTTGCCTGAGACCTGTCTGCGCATCACGCAGGCATAAACCCCGGAAGATGTAAGCTGTTTCTCTTCGAAAAAATTGCCCCACGCGCCAAAACCACGCACTTTTCTTGACCCCAATCACCCCCACGTCATCAAAAATCCCGATCCTGTGTCAGCTTCCAGCCATCGGCGGGGACATCAATTCGCTACTAAACCCGCGACAACTATGCTCAGGTGCTGGAATATAGCCGGCATATGACGCCGGATCGGCCGTCTCGTAAACAACAATACCCAGCCCACTTCAGAGGGCATTACCCATGGATAGCAGAACCTTACGCAACCTCATGCGCATCGTGCAGACCGGCTCGTTGTCGGCCGCAGCCGAGCATTCGTGCCTGACTGTGCAGGCCTTGGCCGCACAGTTGAACAAGGTCGAAGAGCAGTTCGGTTTCCGCTTGTTTCGTCGTTCCAACAAAGGGCTGACGCTGACGCCGCAAGGCACGGAGCTGACGCCTTACATGGACAAAGTGCTGATTGCCACGCGACAGATGGAAGAAAAGGTCGAGGCGCTCAAGGTGCCTGGCCAGCGCACATTGAAGGTTGCGTTGAACAACACGTTGTCGTCTGACTTCAACCGGCGAATGATCGGACGCCTGATCGAGGTGTTTCCCGATTACCAGATGGAATTCAGCTACGCCGAGTCGATGGAGAACCTGAGCAAGCTGAAGAACGAGGACTTTGACCTCGCGGTGCTGATCGGCCCGCAGCGGCCGGGTTTGCCGAGCATTGTTTTGCCGGATGTGCAGGTGCAGGTGGTCGGCGCCCATTGCGGGCAGGAAAACGATCCACTGACGTTGCTGGGCAACAAGTTTCAGGTGCGTCCTGCGGAAGATTGTCCGTATTCCCACAGCTTCCTGCGCTTTCTCGACGCTGGGCTGGGCAATCACGAGAACGGTCAGCGCATGGTCTATTCCTGCAGCGAGACCCTGACGCTGTCGTTGATCACGCAGATGGACGCGGTTGGCATGGTGTCTCGTGAGGCCGCGCAAAAGAACGGCCTGACGATTTTCCCCGGATTCGAGGATTTCCTCGAAGTGCGTCTGGCGGTGAATAACCCGAACCTGTCGGGCCAGGCCCTGAACGACGTGGTCGATCTGCCGCTACATGAACGAGCCGAGCGCAATGTACGCAGCCGTCCCAACCGCCACACTGAGAAAGAGGTTTTTGCTGAAATACGCACATAACAGCGTCGGAATGGCTGCATAAAATTCCGGGCGATCGAGCTGTAAGTGCTGATCCTTGATCAACAAGGGTGTCAGGCTGATCGCAGCGACGATCGCCACCGGCAGGTATTCCAGCGCCCGCGCGACGAACGGCGGCCAGTGCTCGGTGTTGACTTGCAGCGGCAGCGCGCGCGGCAGGAAGGTCACGGCCATCATCAGCGCCACCACCAGGATCAGGAACGTCTGGTCAGGCATACACCCACTCCGCAGCCCACAAACGTGGCGATGAATACGTTGAATGGCGAAGTGCCGACCAGGCTCAGCGCGCCCATGCAGGCGACGGCAGCTGCTGCGGCGATGAGTTTGTTGCGGGTGTTGCACAGCGACACCAGCACGTAGAGCATCATCGCGGTCAGTGCGTAGTCGAGTTGATATTTGATCAGGTGCGACGCGTACTGCGCACATACAGCACCCAACAATCCGCCCAGCACCCAGGAGGTGTGGCAGAACAGGTTGAAGCCGATCAGGTAACGGATGTTGACCGGCGCGCCGGTGCCCAGTTTGACGCTGTGAAACGCAAAGGATTCGTCGGTCAGGCCACCCGCATAAGCCCAGCGCTCCATGCGGCTCAGCCCCAGCGCGCGCAGGGCCTTGGCCATGTACACCGACATCAGCATGTGCCGCGCATTGATCAGGAAGGTGGTCAGCACGATGGTGGTCAGCGAAGCCCCGCTGGAGATCAGCGCCAGCGCGGCAAATTGCGAAGCGCCGGCGTAAACGAACAGGCACATGGCTACCGGCAGCCACATCGGCAGCCCGGCATTGACCGCCATCAGCCCGAACACGAATGACACCGTGAAGTAACCGGCCACCACCGGGCTGGCTTCGGCAAACGTGCGCGATGGCTGATGGGCAGCCATCAGCGGCGCACTGCCGGACGTTTCATTCATAGATCCCTCTCAAATGTCCGCTCGCCGTGGGGTTCGCAAAAACCCTGGGCAGCCCAGAATCGCTTGCCCGCGAGGTTAGCATCGTCGACGAACAGAAACATCCGTAATACACCGACCCGCTTCATGTCGGACGAAGCCGCTTCCACCAGCCGCTGGCCGACGCCCTGGCTGCGATAGCGTGGGCTGACCGCCAAGTGGTTGATGGTGCCGCGACTGCCGAGCATGCCGCCGAGCACCGCACCGACGATTTCGCCTTCGACGTCGAAGGCCAGATAGGCCGTGGTGGTCTTCTGGATCAATACTCCGCGCAGGCATTTGGCGTCCTGCCATTCGCAGAACGACACTTCGTCGAACTGCCGGAAGAAGCGCTCCATGCGCTGCGCGTCCTTGGCGGTGGCGCGTCGCAGCACCACCGGCGTCGAGCACTCGACGCCATCGATTGGGGTGATCTGATTAGCGAACAATGTCGAAAGCGGTCCCGGGCCGCGAGAAGGAAATCGCCAGAATCTGCCGGTAAGCCATGGCATGCGTGTGGGTGTTGCGCGCCGGGGTCACGTAGTGGCGCATGTCGCGATCAAGGAAGTACGTGGTGTCGAGGATTTCCTGGTAGGTGGTCGACGCCAGTTGATGCTCGTGCACATCGTACAAACGGCTTTCCGCGCCCTCGACGTTGTTGCGCCCCCAGAAGTGCACACCGCTGAACGGATAGCCGTCGCAGTGAATCCCTTCCGGGGTGATTTCCAGTTGCTTGCCGGGTTTGATCTCGATACGGATCTGATGGATCTGGCATTGCCAGATTTCATCGTGCAATTCTTCCGGCAGCACGCTTTTGTACACTTCAAAATCGGTGTCGATCAGGCTGCGCATCACCGGCGAAGTAATCACTTCATCGGAGAAGTCCTGAAAGTGCCGCACAACACCGCCCACATAGGCGTTGTTCTCTTTCGACTGCACGTAAGCGCGATGTTCGAGTTGCTTCAATTCACGTGTTTTCGGGTTGTACTCGAAGTCGCTGTAACGACGGTAACGCATGCCGGCTTCGGCCTGACCGTAGTAACTGTCCGGCTCCATGTTTTCCCAACTTTTGGTCAGTCTGACGAAGTCGGCAAAATGACCGTAGAGATTGAAGTCACCACCCTGGACGTTGACATATTTGTCGCGCCGTAGCGATTCGCCCACTTCTCTGTTCAAAACGATCATTACCAAATTCTCCGCTGCGTTGAGCGGCCTAATCTATTAGGTGGAGAATTTGCGTCCATGAGAAAGAATTTCAGGCATTTAAAGCCCTGTTTGAAACGGTACTTGAAGACGCGTCAAAACAACTTTTACATGACAAAAACACGGGTTTTTTACGCTTTTCGCAGAAAAGACCTCGAAAAAAAACCCCGAGCCAGTCGGGGTTTTCTCATGCTTTTTACAGCGGATCGTTCATCAGAAGATGTTGATCGGGTAATCCACGAATACACGCACTTCGTTACCGCTGCTGTTGTAGTCGGCGGATTTCTGCGACACGCGCAGGATCGAGCTGCGCAGTTTCACGCTCAGGTCTTTCGCCGGACCGCTTTGCACGACGTATTTGACCTGGTTGAAGATCTCACGCTCAGTGCCGCCACTGCTGGTATCGGTGGTGATGTTATCGCCACGCACATAAGCGAAGTTGTAGCTCAGACCCGGTACGCCGAATGCGCCGAAGTCCAGGCCGTAGCCCAACTGCCAGCTGCGCTCGTCTTCAGCGTTGAAGTCCGACCAGTAGGAGTTGGCCAGGTAGATGGTGTTGCCACCGTCGCCCTGACGACGACCATCGTTCTGATAACCGCCGTACGGATAACCCAGGTTGCTGTCACCGGTACTGCGCTGATGCGCCACGGTGAACGAGTGCGGGCCGGTGGCGAATGTGGCCGCCAGGCTCCAGATCTTGTTGTCCTGGCCGCCGGTGTTCTTGATGTCGGCATAGGACTTGTCGAGCTTGGTGCGATAGCCGTTGAAGTCCAGGGTCAGGGATTGATCCTTGTCGATCGGGAACACGTAGTTGGCGTTCACGTACTGCTTCTTCATGACGTCTTCAACGTCGGAAGCGTACAGCGCCGCCTTGAACTGTTCGGTGAACTGATAGCTGCCGCCCAATACGTTGATCGACTTCAGACCACCGCTGTCACGGCCTTCAGCACTTTTGCGCGATTCGGCAGTGAAGCGACCGGCGTCCAGTTGCAGGCCTTTGATCTCTTTGGAAGTGATCAAGGTACCGGTATAGCTTTCCGGCAGCAGACGCGAGTTGTCGTAGTTCAGCACCGGCAGGGCCGGCATCTGGTCACCGTAGGTCAGTACGGTATTGGACACGCGGAATTTGACCGCAGCGCCACCCTTGGACAGGTCGTCAGCCGCATTGCCGCTGTCACCCTGTTTGAAGAAGTCGATACCACCGGCACCGCTGCGGCCCTTGCCGCCATCCAGACGCAGTGCATACAGACCGAAGGCATCAACGCCCACACCCACGGTGCCTTGGGTGAAACCGGACGAGAACGTACCGATGGCCGCCTGGCCCCACTCGGCTTTGTCCGGGTTGCCGTCTTTGTAATCACGATTGATGTAGGCATTGCGCAGCAGCACTTTCAGGCTGCTGTCTTCAACAAAACCCTTGGATTCGGCCTGGCCGTCGGCCATTGCCGAAGTGGCACTCAACATCCCCAGTGCGATCAGACTGATTCGCTTGTTCAACATTTTGTTTTCCTTATTACGGGTTGAAACGCGCTGTGTCGAACGGCTGAAACGGCGCTATTGCACTCTTTTTTCACCCCGAAACAAAAAGACCCGCCCACGGTAAAACCGTGTCGGGCCCTTTTATTATTTTGAGTCATGGCGGTTGGCCACAGGCGTTGGGCCGAATCGTAGCCGCGCCCTCAATAATGTGTCAATTTCAAGAATCGTCTTTAAATAGGTAAAAATCGTCTAAGAATCGTAAATTTTGCGATAGCGCATTGCTCGGAAATGCGCTCAGCCAGTGAATCCAGTGCGATTACGCGCAGCCGTCGAGACCGCATTGCACGGGGGATTGCCTTGGTTCAACAGCGACAACCGCTTGCCCCAACCAGTGGGCGAAAGCCTGCGGTTTACCAAGCCAAGGGCTGATGTCGATCAAAGTGAATTGCCCGCCCTGCTCCAGCGCCAGTGTCGGAAAACCTTGGCCGCCCAGTTGCGCCAAGAGTGCACGGCTGGCTTTTACATGCGTTGTTGTATCAACGGATTTAAACGCGGCCGCAAAGGTGTCCTCGGCGTAACCCAACTCACTGGCGAGTTCGAACAATACGGATTGATCGGCAATCCGCCGTCCCTCCACGTAATGCGCCGTCTGCAATCGCCCGAGCAGTTGCAGCCCACGACCGTCGATGGACTCTGCCGCCAGCACCGCTGCGATCGGTGGCCTCGAATCGAAAACCGCCGAGTGATCGCGCAGCAGACCTTCGAAATACGCCTCGCCAAACGGCTGCCCGGTGTATTCGGCAATGCGCCGGTCGTGGGGCATGACGTAATCGCGCAGTTGTGAGGAAACGCGCTGGCGGTTCGCGCCGCTCATCATTCCGCCCGCATGGGCAACGACCGGCAACACTTGCTGCGCCGCTTGCACCAGTGGTTTGGCGCCATAGCACCAGCCGCACAATGGATCGTAAATGTAGTGAAGGATCATGAGAGAACTCCGGCAACCAATCAGGAAAATTCGATGCCGGCAGACTATTCCTCCGCGCATCGGGGAAAAACGCCGGTATGGCTTTCAGACTGTTTCGCGAATCGGTCGAATGGACCGATTGGTCAGAATGTATCTAAATCGACATAAATTGAAACAATCCAACAAGGGAACTTCTCAGGAATAAATTACGGGAGCAAATGCAAAGCATTACCATTCGCGCGTTTGAATTTCCCTACCTTTTCGGATGCGCTTTTTCATGCCTGCCCCGTTCCGTCTCACGCCCGTGACCCTTGGATTGTCTGCCTTTCTAACCAGCGGTTTTGCTTACTCCGCCACCGAATTGCCCGCCACCGCGATCAGCGCCGAAGCGCAAGCCGAGGACCCGCGCGTCAAGATCAGTAACACCGCGACACGCACCTCGACCCCAGTGCGCTATGTGCCGCAGGCCATCGACTCGATCAAGACCGCGAACGTCGCCGACTACGGCACCAACGACATCGGCGACGCCCTGAGCGGTATTCCCAACGTCAGCAGCAGCGCCGACACGCGCTTCGACAGCCTGCGCATCCGCGGCTTCGACGCCAGCAACGACTTCTATCTGGACGGCATCCGCGACGACAGCCAGTACAAGCGCGACCTGCACAACATCGAGCGGGTCGAAGTGCTCAAAGGCCCGGCGGCGGTGCTCTACGGCCGTGGCAGCCAGGGCGGGATCGTCAACCGCGTGAGCAAGCTGCCGGAGTTCGGCCGGCGCTCGACCATTGAAGCCCAGGGCGGCAGCGAAGACCTGCGCAGCCTGTACGCCGACCTCAGCACCGACCCCAGCGAAAACCTCAGCCTGCGCCTGAACATGGGCAACATGGATGAAAACAGTTTCCGCGACGGCGTAAGCGGCAACCGCCAGCTGTTCGCGCCGTCGATGAGCTGGCAACTGAGCCCGGACCTGAATTGGCTGGTGCAATACGAATACAGCCGCTACAACCGCACCCCGGATCGCGGCATTCCCGGAGTGAATGGGCGCCCGGCGGACGTCGGTCGCGCCACTACTTACGGCAACGATCACGATTTCATCGACGACAAGGCGCAGTCCCTGCGCTCGAAACTCACCTACGAGATCAACGACAACTGGCAGCTGCGCCAGACCCTCGGCGTGTTCAAGCTCGACAGCGATTTCGACAACACCTACCTGACCAACTTCGACCCTAAAACCAATAAAGTCGCGCGCCAGCACTGGCAGCAGGACCTGACCACCCGCAACGTCTACAACAACATTGAGTTGGAAGGCGGTTTCGACACCTTTGGTCTCGAGCATCGCCTGCTGACCGGCGTCGAAATCGGCAGCCAGCGCCGCGATCCGAAGTTGTACAACGCCGCGGCTGGCAAGACCCCGGGCGCACAACCGGTGCCATCGCTTGACCTGTTCAACCCCGACCGCGAGCTCCGTCATACCGGCAGCATGCAGGTGTTCAGCGACAGTCACACCGAAGTCGAAAGCCGCGCGGTCTATGTGCAGGACCAATTGCGCCTGAACGATCAATGGCAACTGCTGGCCGGCCTGCGCTACGACACTTTCGATATCGAGTCGACCAACAAACTCAAGAACGTAGCCGAAGATCGCGACAGCCACAGCACCAGCCCGCGCTTCGGGATTGTCTGGACGCCGCTGCAGAATCATTCGTTCTACGCCTCGTGGTCGAAGACCTTCTCGCCAGTGGGCGGTGGCCTGATCGGCATCACCCCGGGCGCCGCCGGCAATAGCAACGACTTGAGCCCGGAGCTGACCAAACAGAAAGAAATCGGCGTGAAAAGCGACTGGCTGGATGATCGCCTGAGCACCACGCTGGCGGTCTACGACCTGGAACTCTACAACCGCCGCACGAGCGATCCGAACGATCCGACCCTGACCGTCATGACCGGCCTTCAGCGCTCACGCGGCGTCGAGCTGACCGCCACCGGCAAACTGGTCGGCAACTGGTACATGCGCGGCGGCATCGGCGTGCAGGACACCACCATCGAGAAGGACAACAACGGTCTGGAAGGCAAACGCGTCAACAACGTGGCCAAACACAATGGCAGCCTGTTCCTGACCTGGAAACCGGAAATGGGCTGGTACGGTGAAACCGGCCTGACCCTCGTCGGCCAGCGTTATGCCGACAACGCCAACACCACGGTGCTGCCGGGTTATGGCCGCTGGGATGCGCTGGTCGGTTACCGCTTCAAGGACTGGGACTTGCGCGCGGCGCTGAACAACATCACCGACCGCGAGTACTACGCTTCGGCCACCAGCCAGAATCAGATCCAGCCAGGCGCACCGCGCAGTGTGGTGATGACCGGCACCTACAGCTTCTGATTCAACCCAATACCTGTAGGAGTGAGCCTGCTCGCGATAGCGGTGTGTCAGTTGATATTTATGGCGACTGACAGATGGCAATCGCGAGCAGGCTCACTCCTACAAAGGGTTTTGTGTTGTGCATAAAAAAGCGCCGCCATCCCGGCAGCGCTTTCACCAATCCTTGTTGTTTTTCTTATCCTTGCATCACAGCCCATAACGCTTCCAGTTCGGCCTCGCTGAACAGGCCAGCGGGATAGCGCTCGATCATCATCCGGCGCGGATCAGGTTCCCTGATCTGACGCGTTCCGTTGGATTTCAAAAAGTGCGCGACAATCTGGAGCGACTCGCCGTTTACGGCCATGGGATGCAAATTCCGCTCGCTGACTACGTTCACTTCGGCGTTCATTTCAGCGCTCTCTCCCCGTTCGTGAGCGGCTAAGTTATCCAAGGTTTATGACAGAACTGTTGAAGTTCCCCGCCCTCCCTAGTGCGCTTTGTCCGATACAAGAGCTATGCCAAGGTTTCCGATTTGTCGACAAGCGGATACAAAGAAGCCCGCGGTCCAGTGGGGCCGCGGGCTTGTTTGCATGTGTAGCAAGCTAATTGTTGCCCGGCTGATTTGTGAATCAACTCAAGCTGTTACGTCTCAACTCACTCTTTGTGCGGCGCTGGCTGTTGTTGGGTAAGGCAGTGGATATTGCCGCCGCCCAGTAACAGTTCACGACCCGGCACCATCACCACTTCGTGCTGCGGGAACAGCTTCTGCAGGATTTCGCGAGCAGGCGCATCCATCGGATCGTCGAAGCTCGGCGCGATGATGCCGCCGTTGACGATCAGGAAGTTCACATAGGAACCGGCCAGACGCACGGAAGGATTACGCTCCTGGGTACCGTCCACCGGATCGACGCCCGCGCACTCTTCTTCGGTGGCGTACAGCGGCCCCGGAATCGGCATCTTGTGCACCGTGAACGGGCGGCCCTTGGCGTCGGTGCTGCTTTGCAGCACGTTCATCGCGGCCTGGCAGCGCGGGTAGTTCGGATCCTGCGGATCGTCGGTCCACGCCAGCAGTACTTCGCCCGGCCGCACGTAGCAGCAGAAGTTATCCACATGGCCATCGGTTTCGTCGTTGAACAGACCATCCGGCAGCCAGATGATCTTATCCACAGACAGATTGTCGCGAAGCAGCGCTTCGATCTCTTCGCGGCTCAGGTGCGGGTTGCGATTGTGGTTGAGCAGGCACTCTTCGGTGGTGATCAGCGTGCCTTCGCCGTCGACGTGAATCGAGCCGCCTTCCAGCACAAAACCTTCGGTGCGATAACGCGGGCTGCGCTCGATTTCGAGGATCTTGCCACCGACCTGCGAATCACGATTCCACGGCGAATACAGACCGCCCTCAAAGCCGCCCCAAGAGTTGAAGTCCCAGTTCACACCGCGCACTTCGCCGCTGTTATTGATGACGAACGTCGGGCCGGTATCACGCACCCAGGCGTCATCGCTGGACATCTCGACCACGCGGATATTCGGCACGTCGAGGCGTGCACGGGCGTTCTCGTACTGGCCGGCGGACACGGCGACGGTCACCGGTTCGAAACGGGCGATGGCCTTGGCCACTGCAACGTGCGCGGCCTGCGCTGGCTTGCCACCCAGGCGCCAGTTGTCCGGGCGTTCGGGCCAGATCATCCAGGTCTGGGTCTGCGGCGCCCACTCGGCCGGCATGTAGAAGCCATCGTCACGCGGGGTACTTTTCAAAGTGGTCATCGGATCAGGACTCCTGGAAACCGTCGAGGGGTACAAAGCAATGGTGACTTTATAACCGATAAATATCGGCACTAAAAGTCGATAAACATCAATTCATACAAATCCATGCAAAATTAACCGATATAAATCTAAATTAGTGTAGGAGCTGCCGCAGGCTGCGATCTTTTGACTTTGCCTTTGAAAAGCCAGATCAAAAGATCGCAGCCTGCGGCAGCTCCTACAGGGGTCTGGTTTAGAGGCCTTCCTCGAGCACGCGGTCCAGCATGTCGACAAAGTAGTCGACACTGCGACGCGAGGTGACCATCGGCGGTTTGATCTTGAGAATGTTCAGGTCATCGCCGGTCGGTTGCATGAAGATCCCCAGCTCGCGCAGGCGATCGCACAACAACGTGGTTTCTTCGGTGGCCGCTTCCAGCGTCTCGCGGTTGCGGATCAGTTCCACCCCCAGATAGAAGCCGGAACCATGCACCGCGCCCACCAGCGGATGTTTATCGATCAGCGCTTCCAGCCGCGCCTTGAAGTGACCACCGACGATCTGCGCGTTTTCCCAGAGCTTTTCTTCCTCCATGACATCCAGCACCGCCATGCCGATCTGGCAGCTCACCGGGCTGCCGCCGGCAGACGAAAAGAAATAGCCTTCGGCCTCCAGCGCTTCGGCGATTTCTCGGCGCGTGATCACCGCACCGAGCGGCTGGCCGTTGCCCATGCCCTTGGCCATGGTGATGATGTCCGGCACCACGCCCTGCTCTTCAAAACCCCAGAAGAAGTGGCCCATGCGCCCATAACCGACCTGTACTTCATCGGCAATACACACCCCGCCTTGGGCACGTACTAACGCATAGACTTGTTTCAGATAACCGGGCGGCAGGGAAATCCCGCCGGCATTGCCATACACCGGCTCGCAGATGAAGCCGGCCAGTTGGCGCTGTTGCGCGGCGATATGTGCCAGTTGCGCTTCGACGCTGCGCACATAGTGCGGCGCAGAATCCAGGCCACGGAATTCGCCGCGATAAATATTCGGCGCGGTCACTGGATGAACCCAGTCCGGGCGGCTTTCCAAGGCCTTGGGATTGTCGGCTATCGAGGTCGACACGGCATCGGCGCCGACGGTCCAGCCGTGATAGGCCTCAAGCACGCTGAGCATGTCGCGCCCGCCGCTATAGGCCCAGGCCAGGCGAATCGCCAGATCGTTCGCCTCACTGCCACTGTTGACCAGAAACACCCGGTCCATGCCTTCCGGCGCCAGTTTCAGCAAGCGTTCGGAGAACTCCGCCACCGCCGCATAGTTGAAGCGTGAATTGGTGTTGAGCAGCGACCACTGTCGCGCCGCCACTTGAGCCATGCGCGGATGACCATGACCGAGCACTGCGACGTTGTTGAGCATGTCGAGGTAGGAACGGCCCTGCATGTCGATCAGATGATTGCGCCAGCCACGCTCAATGCGCGGCGGGTCGACGTAATAATGTTTTTGCGTGCGGGCGAAACTGGCGTCACGGCGTTCGAGCAAGGTTTTGGCGTCCAGCTCCGGTTCGGCATCGCAGGCCAGGCCCAGCAGAGTGGCTGGCGAAGGACACAAGGCTTGCCACGCCGCCGCACGTGAAGGACTGCAGAACAATGGCGCATCCAGCGATGCAACGCGGCTCAACTGCACAATCAACGGGCCGCTGACCGCACCCAGCACCTGACCTTTTACCAGCGCCGCGCCACTGTGCAGCGAGGCGTTCACACCGCGCAAACGCACGCTGAGCTGCGGCCCGACGAGTTGCAGCACACCGTCCGCTGCGTGATGCAAAACCCCGGCAAACGGCGCTTCCACGGTCGCGCCTTGGGGTACGCGCAGTTCAACGTGCAGCGGGAAGGTTTCCGGTTCGACTGCGCTGTCCACTCGCGTCTGCGACAAGCGGTACTGCCCGTACCGGCTCGCCGCCAGACCATGCGTGGCAGCGGCTTCAGTCAGCAACCGTTGATCGATGCCCGCCTGCTCCCAGTTGCCCGCCTCGAAATGCGGGCTCAGGACGCCAAGATCAATCAGCGCGAACTCACGCCCGACCAGCCCCGGCAGCAGCGGTGCGAAACCTTCGCTGTCGATGGCTGGCAGAGGCTGACTGACCGCCGTGAGGATCGCCGCTTCCATCAGCGCCAGCGGCACCGAAGTGGCGACGTGGAAAATTTCCCATTCGTGGCCAAGGTTGTCACGGCTGTAAGTGTTGCCCGGATCAATGCTGACCTGCTGCTCGCCACTGAGAACCAGCACCGCCGCCCGCGCCACGATCAATGGCCACAGCGCCAGCAACTCTGCGTGTTGCAGCGGATTGACTGCGTGGTATGCCTGCACCGCCGGCAGAATCACAAACGGATCGCCGCCGGCATGGTGCAGCAGCGCCGCGCACGTCACCGACAGATCGGTGATGCGCCAGGTACGCACCAGATCACCGAAGTCGATCACCCCCTGCAATTGCCAGTGACGCTTGGCATCGCGCTGCCAGACGGCGTTATCGTCGGTGATGTCCATGTGGATCGCCTGCACCGGCAGCTTGTCCTGCAACGGTTGCAAGCGCCGCTCGGCCTGTTCGGCGGCGTCAGCGATCAGTGCGCGCTGGTGTTCATCCTTGATCACCGGCAGCAGATGGCTGATCAGCGCGCTGGCATGCTGCGCATCCCATTGCAGCGTGCGTTGAAGGCCCGGGTGCTCGAAGCCGGCCAGTGCCAGATCCATCTCGCCACACAGTCGACCGAAACCGGCCACCACTTCCTGGCCCAGATGTTCCAGATGGGTCAGCGACTGGCCCTCGATGTAGTCCAGCAGCCGCACGTGCAGCGGTTCGCCGTTGGCTTGCAGCGACAACAGATCCTCGCCGTTGTTGGCCGGGATCACACTGGGTACGTGCACCGACGAGTGTTCGGCCAGGTATTTGAGGCCTGCATGCTGAGCCTGCAGCTCCACCAGTGCATAGTCGCCGCGGCAGATTTTCAGGACAAAGCGCCCACGCTCGCTGTCGACCCGATAATTCAGATCCTGCTGACTGCCCAGCGCCTGTAATGTGCCGCTGAGCCCGTAATGCTCCGCCAACCACTGCCGGGCCTGTGCCTCAGAGACCTGCGGGCTGGGCAAACTGGCGCGATGAATCAACGTGGCGAGCGGCATGGAACGACCCCTGAAATTTTATTAGGCGCCTATATCGCCATTGCTGCAGTGGATGCGCAACCCCCGACCGGCGATATTCGAGCGCTCGCATCCGCCAGCGCTTTGCGCAAGAATGTCGGCCATTCACACCTATCTGGAAAAAACCTCATGAATGTAATCACCACCGATCTGCCCGGTGTTCTGATCATCGAACCCAAGGTATTTGGTGACGAGCGCGGCTTCTTCTACGAGAGTTTCAACGCCAAGGCGTTCCAGGATGCTACGGGGCTGGACACCCAGTTCGTTCAGGACAACCATTCGCGCTCGCAGAAAGGCGTGCTGCGCGGGCTGCATTACCAACTGCAGAATACCCAGGGCAAACTGGTGCGGGTGACCGCCGGTGAAGTGCTGGATGTCGCCGTGGACATCCGTCGCAGCTCGCCGCACTTCGGCAAGTGGGTCGCCGTGCGCCTGTCGGCCGAGAACCACCGCCAGCTGTGGGTTCCGGAAGGCTTTGCGCACGGTTTCGTGGTGCTCAGCGAGTTCGCCGAATTCCTCTACAAGACCACCAACTACTACGATCCATCGTCCGAGCGCAGCATTCGCTGGGACGACCCCGCGCTGGGCATCGACTGGCAGCTTGATGAAGCGCCGAAGCTGTCGGCCAAGGATCAGGTCGGTGCGCTGCTCAAGGACGCTGACGTCTTCGCCTGAGCCTAGGCATAATGCGCCTGTCACCACAGGCGCATCCGGCTCATGAAACCTACCCTTCCCCGCAGACCCCGCTGGCGCAGCCTCGCCCTGCTGGCCCTGTGTCTGGCGCCGCTGCTGTGGCCGCTGGAACATCTTGCCGAGCGCTATTACCGCAGTGAACTGGCCGGGCAAAACCGCCAGACCCTCGACCTCTACGTCGCCAACCTGCTCGGCACCCTGCACCGTTATGAAGTGTTGCCGCAGATTCTCGGCGACCTGCCGGCCCTGCGTGCCGTGCTCGGCGCACCGGACGACGGTGTCACCCAAGGCAACGCCAATCGCCTGCTGAAAAACATCGCGGCGCAGACCGGCGCCGAAGTCATGTACCTGATGGACACCAGCGGCCAGACCCTCGCAGCCTCGAACTGGGACAAACACGACAGTTTCGTCGGCCGCAATTTTGCTTTCCGTCCCTATTTCAGCGAAGCCATGGCCGGACGTCTGGGGCGTTTCTTCGGCCTCGGCACTACTTCGGCCAAACGCGGTTATTTCTTCGCCGCGGCAGTGCGCAACGGCGAAAAAATCATCGGCGTGCTGGTGATCAAGGTCGACCTCGATCACACCGAAAGCCTGTGGGGCAAAACCCCGGAACAACTGCTGGTGACCGACCATAACGGCGTGGTGATTCTCACCTCGCGCCCGGAATGGCGCTTCCGCTCAACCCGTACCTTGAGCGAGCCCGAGCGCTCGGCGATCACCGCGATCCAGCCTTATCCGACCCGCGAGCCGCGTCCGCTGAACCTCAGCCCCAACGCCTGGCTGACGCAAACCGTGAACATCGCCGAAACCGGCTGGAGCGTCAGCATCCTCGCCCCGCGCACGCTGATCGACCGTCCGGTGCGCACCGTGGTGGCAATCGGCGGCGCCACGCTGCTGGTGGTGATGCTGTTGCTGGGCCTGATGATGCAGCGCCGCCGGCATTATCTGGAACGCATCGCCTTCGAAGCCAAGGCCCGTCGTGAACTGGAAGGCCGGGTGGCCGAACGGACCAGCGATCTGGAAGGCCTCAACCGCCGCCTCAAGCAGGAAGTACTGGAGCGTGAACAGGCCCAGCAGGAACTGGTGCGCGCCCAGGACGATCTGGTCCAGGCCGGCAAACTCTCGGCACTGGGCACCATGTCGGCGAGCATCAGCCACGAACTCAATCAGCCGTTGGCGGCGATTCGCAGCTACGCGGAAAACGCCGAAGTGCTGCTCGATCATCAACGCACCGACGATGCTCGCGGCAACCTCAAACTGATCAGCGAACTGACCGGGCGCATGGCCTCGATCATCGCCCACCTGCGGGCCTTCGCCCGCCGCGATCGCCATGCCCCGGAAAGCGTCGCCCTGCAACCGGCGCTGGACGATGCGCTGGCGTTGCTGGCCAAACGGCGCCGCAGCATGGAAGTCGAGCTGATCCGCGACCTGCCGGCCGCCACGCTGTGGGTCGAGGCCGGGGAAACCCGTCTGCGTCAGGTGCTCGGCAACCTGCTGGCCAACGCCCTCGATGCGCTGACCGAAAAAGGCCCGCCGCGCAAACTGTGGCTGAGTGCCGAATCCACTGCCGAGGGCGTCAATCTGTACATTCGCGACAACGGCCCGGGCTTTTGCATGGAAGCCCTCGGCCGCGCCAGCGAGCCCTTCTACACCACCAAGACCCGCACTCAGGGCCTTGGCCTGGGGCTGGCCATCTGTGAAACCCTGATGCGCGCCTTCGGCGGTGAACTGTCGTTCGCCAACCACAAGCAAGGTGGCGCCTTGATCACCCTGCGGCTGCGCGCCGGCGCGCCCGGGGTCAGCCTGCAACCGTCCGAGGATCGAAGTGCATGACCATCGACAATCGCATTCAGGTGGTGTTGATCGACGACGATCCGCACCTGCGTCAGGCCCTCGGCCAGACCCTGGACCTGGCCGGGCTGAAAATCCTCCCGTTGTCCGAAGCCAAAGGTCTGGCCGGACAACTGGAGCGTGACTGGCCCGGCGTGGTGGTCAGCGACATCCGCATGCCGGGCATGGACGGCCTGGAGCTGTTGCGCGAATTGCATGCGCAGGATCCGGAGCTGCCGGTGCTGCTGATCACCGGCCACGGCGATGTGCCGCTGGCGGTGCAGGCGATGCGTGCCGGTGCCTATGACTTTCTGGAAAAACCGTTCGCCAGTGACGCGCTGCTCGACAGCGTGCGCCGCGCCCTGGCCCTGCGCCGGCTGGTGCTGGACAACCGCAGCCTGCGTCTGGCCCTGAGCGATCGCAACGAACTGAGCGCAAGACTGGTCGGCCACTCGGCGCCGATGCTGCGCCTGCGCGAGCAGATCGGCGCGCTGGCGGCGACCAAGGCTGACGTGCTGATCCTCGGTGAAACCGGCGCCGGCAAAGAAGTCGTGGCCCGTGCGCTGCACGACTTGTCGAGCCGCCGTAACGGCCCGTTCGTGGCGATCAACGCCGGGGCACTGGCGGAATCGGTGGTCGAAAGCGAACTGTTCGGGCATGAGCCGGGCGCGTTTACTGGCGCGCAAAAACGCCGCATCGGCAAGTTCGAATTCGCCAACGGCGGCACGCTGTTCCTCGATGAAATCGAAAGCATGAGCATGGACGTGCAAGTGAAACTGCTGCGCATGCTGCAAGAGCGTGTGGTCGAACGGCTGGGTGGCAATCAACTGATCCCGCTGGACATCCGGGTCATCGCCGCAACCAAGGAAGACCTGCGTCAGGCCGCCGATCAAGGGCGTTTCCGCGCCGACTTGTACTATCGCCTGAACGTCGCACCACTGCGCATTCCGCCGCTGCGCGAACGTGGCGAAGACGCGCTGGTGCTGTTCCAGCATTACGCCGATGAAGCCAGCGCCCGGCATGGCTTGCCGCCGCACGAACTGCAACCGGCGCAACGTGCCTTGCTGCTGCGCCACACCTGGCCGGGCAACGTGCGCGAACTGCAGAACGCTGCCGAGCGTTTCGCCCTCGGTCTGGAGCTGGCGCTGGACAACAGTGGCGTCGAAGGCAGCGGCAACAGCGTGGAAGTCATCAGTGGCGGGCTCAGCGAGCAAGTGGAAAACTTCGAGAAGTCGTTGATTGCCGCCGAGCTGGCGCGCTCGCACAGCTCGGTGCGCAGCCTCGCCGAAGCTCTGGGTATTCCGCGCAAGACCCTGCACGACAAACTGCGCAAGCACGGTTTGAATTTTGCCGACAGTGGCGCCCATGGAGACGAAGCCGAATGAGCCGCGACAGTCGCTATCTGGAATCGGTGCTGCATCACGACATTCCGCTGACCCGCGAGATGGGCCTCAGGGTTCTCGCCTGGCACGAGCAGCAGTTAAGCCTGCACCTGCCGCTGGAGCCGAACGTCAATCACAAGAGCACCATGTTCGGCGGCAGTCTGTATTGCGGCGCGGTGCTGGCGGGTTGGGGCTGGCTGCATTTGCGCCTGAAGGAAGAAGGCATCGAAGACGGGCACATCGTGATTCAGCAGGGGCAGATCAGCTATCCGCTGCCCGTGACCGGTGATGCCACGGCGATTTGTCCGCCACCGCAAGCGGCGGTCTGGAACAAGTTTTTGGCGATGTATCAGCGTTATGGACGCGCACGGTTGACGCTCGATACGCGGATCGTCAACGCCGGGAGTGAAGAGGATGCGGTGACGTTCAGCGGGCAATACGTTCTGCACCGCTGAAGCAAAAGATCGCAGCCTGCGGCAGCTCCAACACGGGTTTCGCATTTCCCTGTAGGAGCTGCCGCAGGCTGCGATCTTTTGATCTTATGAGCGCGCCAGCTCCAACAGTCTTGAACGCCACGCCGCTTTCGCCGGCAGCGCCAGAAAGAATTCATTGAGCAGCGATTCCCGCGCCGGATAACAGAACGCTTCGCCCTGCAGATCCACCACCTCACCGCCCGCACCTTCAAGCACACCCTGTGCTGCCGCGGTATCCCACTGCGAAGTCGGCGCCAGTCGCGGATAGCAATCCGCCGCCCCTTCGGCCAACAGACAGAATTTCAACGAACTGCCGATATTCGTCAGTTGCAACTCGCCCAGGCTGGCGCTCAAACCAGCGAGCAGACGCTCCTGCTCCGGACTGGAATGCCGACGGCTCGCCACCACGGTGAACGCTTCACCAGCGGCGAGTACGTCACGCACCTGAATCGCCACCGGCGAGCCACCTTTATCCCCACGCCACGCGCCGAGCCCCGCACCGCCGACATAGAAACGCCCATTGGTTGGCATCGACACCACGCCAAACACCACCCGACCGTTTTCGATCAGCGCGATGTTCACGGTGAATTCCTCACTGCCGCTGATGAACTCTTTTGTGCCATCCAGCGGGTCCACCAGCCACCAGCGCTGCCAGCCGGCGCGCACGCTCTGCGGGATATCGGCGTCCTCTTCGGACAGCACCGGAATGCTCGGATCGAGCGCCACCAGCCCGGCGACGATCAGATGGTGCGCGGCCAGGTCTGCCGCCGTCACCGGCGAGTCATCGGACTTGGCCGTAACCGCCACATCGGCGCGCCAGAACGGCAGGATCGCCTCGCCTGCCTGCAATGCCAGCGTAACCACTGGCGCCATCAACGGATGGGGAAAATTCATCGACATCTCACTCATGACTGAAAATACCCGCGCTGGCTCAGCAGATCGCGGGTCAGGTACAAAGCCGCCAGGGCACGGCCTTCGGTAAATTGCGGGTTCTGCGCCAGCGCTGCCAGTTCACGCAGATTGACCTTGTCGACCCGCATCGGCTCGGGCTCGTCGCCCTCCAGCCGCTCTTCATACAGATCGGTGGCCAGCACCACCTGGATCTTCTGGCTCATGTAACCGGGCGACAGCGACAGCTCGGTCAGATGTTCCAGTTGGCGGGCGCCATATCCGGCCTCTTCCTTGAGCTCGCGCTCGGCCGCCGCCAGCACATCCTCACCCGGCTCGATCAAGCCCTTGGGCAGCGACAATTCGTACGCATCAGTGCCGCCGCAGTATTCCTCGACCAGCACCGCGTGTTCGCTATCGAGCATTGCCACGATCATCACTGCGCCATAGCCCGCGCCTTTGCCGACCAGACGCTCGTAAGTGCGCTCCACGCCATTGGAAAAACGCAGCTTGAGTTCTTCCACGCAAAACAGACGACTGGTGGCGACGATCTCGCGGGCGAGTACAGTGGGTTTCTGGCGCATGCAAAGCTCCTTGGCGTGAACGCGCTACTATAACGTGGCTTTCCCGATTGTTTGTGTCGGATATCTTTCTACCGCTCGAGACGTTGCCATGCCTTCTTTACCGTGGTCTGACATCGATACCGTCCTGCTGGACATGGACGGTACGCTGCTGGATCTGCACTTCGACAACCATTTCTGGCTGGAACACCTGCCGCAACGCTACGCCGAACTGCACGGCGTAAGCCGCGCCATGGCCGAAATGGAACTGCAGCCGCTGTTCGAGCGCCATGCCGGTCAGTTGCAGTGGTACTGCCTGGATTTCTGGAGTGCCGAGCTGAAGCTGTCGGTGCGTGAGTTGAAACTGGAAACCGCGCACCTGATCGCCCTGCGCCCGGACGCCGATACCTTTCTGCAAGCGATCAAACGCGCCGGCAAACGGGTGATCATGATCACCAACGCCCACCGTGATTCGCTGTCGCTGAAGCTGGAACGGATCGAACTGGCGCCGTACTTCGAGCGGCTGATCAGCTCCCACGATTACGGGTATCCCAAGGAGAACCCGCAGTTCTGGGAGGCCTTGCAGGCGGATATCGCTTTTAACCCGGCGCGCAGTCTGTTCATTGATGACACCTTGCCGATCCTGCGCAGTGCGCGGGATTTTGGCGTGGCGCACCTGTTGGCGGTCAAAGAGCCGGACAGCCGCAAAGGGCCGAAGGACACCGCCGAGTTTGCGGCGGTCGAGGACTACCGCGATCTGATTCTGGAACTCTGATTTCCTGTAGGCGCTGCCGCAGGCTGCGATCTTTTGATCTTGTTTCAAGGTCAAAAGATCGCAGCCTGCGGCAGCGCCTACAGGGGGTGTGAGTTATTCAGGGATACGTAGTTTCTGGCCCGGGTAGATTTTGTTTGGATCCTTGAGCAGCGGCTTGTTCGCCTCGAAAATCTTGTTGTACTTGTTGGCATCGCCATACACGCGCTTGGAAATCGCACTCAGCGTGTCGCCCTTCTCGACTTCGACAAACTTCGCTTCCTTGGCCTCGCCGGCTGCTACGGTGATCTGATCATCCACACCGCTGACGCCGGCGACATTGCCCAATGCCAAGAGAATTTTTTCCTTCTCTTCCTGAGTCGCAGCCTCACCGGTGGCGATGACTTTCTCGCCCTCGACCTTGACCTGGATTTTCGAGGTATCAATCCCCGACAGCGCGTCCTGCACGTGCTTGGTCAGCGCCTCGCCATTCGCCTGAGCCTTGTCTGGCGTCAGCGCATCGAGGATTTTCTCACCGGCTTCTTTGATAAAGCTGAATAGGCTCATCGTGTTTCTCTCCATGGAATTAAAGGGTCAGACGTCAAAGCCTAGACCACCTTTGCCAAACCCGGTTCCAGCCCGACCAATGACCCCTCCCCTGCGCAGGCGTTAGAATCGCCCACCCCGCCAACACCTTCCGGAGCGACGATGGACATCAAGCAGCTGAAATTCCTCATCGCCCTCGACGAAACCCGCCACTTCGGCCAGGCCGCCGCGCGCTGCCACATCACCCAGCCGACCTTGTCGATGCGCCTGCGCAGCCTTGAAGAAGAACTCGATCTGCCGCTGGTCAATCGCGGCCAGCGCTTCGAAGGCTTTACCGCGCCGGGCGAGCGGGTGCTGGCGTGGGCACGCTCGGTGCTGGCGGCTTACGACGGGTTGCAGGCGGAAGCGGCGGCCTGTCGCGGCAACCTGATCGGTACGCTGCGTCTGGGGGTGGTGCCGTTGTCGAGCTTCGATCCGCTGCCACTGATGCAACGCCTGCACGCCGCGCACCCGAACCTGCGCTTCGAACTGTCGGCGCTGAGCTCCGAGCAGATCCTCGAACACCTGGCGAACAACCGTATCGACATCGGCGTGTCGTACCTCGATCGGCTGGATCACCAACGTTTCGAGTCGCTGGCCTTCAGCGAGACCCGCATGGGCCTGCTCTACGACCAGCGCTCTTTCACTTTCGGCGAGGCACCGTTGAGTTGGGAGTCGCTGATCGAGTTGCCATTGGGCATGCTCACCAGCGGCATGCATTTCCGCCAATCCATCGACCACAACTTCCACAGCCGGGGCCTGTCCCCGCAGCCGCTGCTGCAAACCGATGCCGTGCATCAATTGTTACAAGCTGTGCATGGCGGTTTCTGCTGCGCGGTGATGCCGCTGGAGGGGGGCCTGGAAAAACTCACCGATCACCTGCGCCTGCAACCGATCGCAAACGCCCAGACCCTCGCGCCACTGGGCCTGATCATGCGGCGCGGGGCACCGCGTTCGGCCTTGGCCGAGGCCTGTTTCGCGCTGTATCAGGCATCACCGACAACGCCTTGATCGACGGCGTCTATCAATAGATCGACAGTAGCGATTAGACGCGACAAGTTGCCGCGCCTAGTCTTAATGTTGATCAATCCGTCGGTGATGCCATGAACGCCAAGCGCCCAACTTGCGCGGCGCCTGCACTCGAAACGCCCGCGCCCGCCGCCAGCCAGACCTACAGCTACAGCGATCTGCCCCTCGTGGAATCGGCCAGCACCGCGCTCGCCGAGGAAGTCGCGTTGGCGATCGCCTACAACGGCATCAGTCAGGCGGTGATGCTGGTGACGCCGACCGATCTGGAAGACTTCATCGTCGGCTTCAGCCTCGGCAGCGGCATCATCGAAGACGCCAGCGACATTTATGACCTGCAACTGACCGGCGCGGGCTCGGCGCAATACGCGCAGGTGACCATCGCCAACCGCGCGTTCTGGAACCTCAAGCAACAGCGCCGACAATTGGCCGGCACCAGCGGCTGCGGCCTGTGCGGCGTTGAAGCCGTCGAGCAAGCCTTGCCCGATCTGCAAATCTTACCCGGCGCCCCGTTGCCGCCCGCCGCATGGCTCGACGGTCTGCGCCAGCGCATCGGCGCCTTTCAGCCCCTCGGCCAGCACTGCGGCGCGGTCCACGCGGCGGTGTTCATGAGCGCCAGCGGTGAATTGCTGCTGGGCCGTGAAGACATCGGACGGCACAACGCCCTCGACAAACTGATCGGCGGGCTGATCCGCCAGAAGATTTCCACCGCAGGCGGCCTGGCGATTGTCACCAGCCGTTGCAGTCTCGAATTGATCCAGAAAGTTTTGCGCGCCGGCATCCAGACTCTGGTCAGCCTGTCCGCGCCCACGGGCCTTGCCGTGCAATGGGCCCGTCGTCACAACCTCAATCTCATCCACCTGCCGCAGAAAAATGCGCCGCGGGTCTACAGCCCAGCGATGGAGAATCAAGCGTGAGCCAACATCATCAAGCCGACCAGAAACCCGTCCCGCGCTACAAGCCCTACAAGGGTGCCGCCGGTGGCTGGGGTGCGCTGATCAGCGTGGCCCAGGCCTGGTTGACCAGCGACAACGCGCTGAAAAACCTGCGCATGATGCTCAAGACCAACCAGAACGGCGGCTTCGACTGCCCGGGCTGCGCCTGGGGCGATTCGCCGGAAAGCGGCATGGTCAAGTTCTGCGAGAACGGCGCCAAAGCGGTGAACTGGGAGGCGACCAAACGTCGGGTGGACGGCAAGTTTTTCGCCAAACACAGCGTCACTTCGCTGCTGGAACAGAGCGACTACTGGCTCGAATATCAGGGCCGCCTGACCGAACCGATGGTCTATGACGCCGAGACCGATCGCTACAAACCGATCGCCTGGGATGATGCCTTCGCCCTGATCGGCAAACACCTGCAAGCGCTGGCGAGCCCCGATCAAGCCGAGTTCTATACCTCGGGCCGGGCCAGCAACGAAGCGGCGTATCTTTATCAGCTGTTCGTGCGCGCCTACGGCACCAACAACTTCCCGGACTGCTCGAACATGTGCCACGAGGCCAGCGGTGTGGCGCTGGCGCAGAGTGTTGGCGTCGGCAAAGGCACCGTGACCTTCGACGACTTCGAACACGCCGACGCGATTTTCGTCTGGGGCCAGAACCCCGGCACCAACCACCCACGGATGCTCGAACCGCTGCGTGAAGCGGTGAAGCGCGGCGCGCAAGTGGTGTGCATCAACCCGCTCAAGGAGCGTGGTCTGGAACGCTTCCAGCACCCGCAGCACCCGATCGAAATGCTCACCAACGGCGACAAGCCGACCAACACCGCGTATTTCCGTCCGGCGTTGGGCGGCGACATGGCGGTGCTGCGCGGCATGGCCAAGTTCCTCCTGCAATGGGAACGCGATGCGCAGAAGGCCGGCACGCCGGCAGTGTTCGATCATGATTTCCTCAACGCCCACAGCGCCAACGTGCTGGAGTATCTGGGCGTGGTCGATGACACGCCGTGGGAGCAGATCGTCGCGCAGTCCGGCCTGACCCTGGTGGAGATCGAGCAAGCGGCGCGCATGTACGCCAAAGGCAAGAACGTGATCATGTGCTGGGCGATGGGCATCACTCAGCACCGCCACTCGGTGCCGACCATCCAGGAAATCGCCAACCTGATGCTGCTGCGCGGCAACGTCGGCAAACCCGGCGCCGGCCTGTGCCCGGTGCGCGGCCACAGTAACGTGCAGGGCGACCGCACCATGGGCATCAACGAGCGTCCGCCAGTGGCGTTCCTCGATTCCCTTGAGCGGCGCTTCCAGTTCAAGGTGCCGCGTGACAACGGGCACAACGTGGTCGAAGCGATCCATGCGATGGCCGAGGGCCGCGCCAAGGTCTTCATCGGTCTGGGCGGCAACTTTGCCCAGGCCACGCCGGACAGCCCGCGCACCTTCGCGGCGCTGAGCAATTGCGACCTGACCGTGCAGATCAGCACCAAGCTCAACCGCAGCCATCTGGCCCACGGTAAAGATGCGCTGATCCTGCCGTGCCTGGGTCGTACCGACATCGACATCCAGAGCGAAGGCCCGCAAGCGGTCACCGTGGAAGACTCGTTCAGCATGGTCCACGCCTCCAACGGCCAGTTGCAGCCGCTGTCGAATCAGATGCGCTCGGAACCGGCGATCATCGCCGGGATCGCCGCCGCCACGCTGGGCAGCAAACCGGTGGACTGGAACTGGCTGGTGGCCGATTACCGGCGCATCCGCGACCTGATCGCCGATACCATTCCGGGCTTCAAGGACTTCAACGAGAAGGTCAAGAACCCGGGCGGTTTCTACCTCGGCAACAGCGCGGGTGCGCGCAAGTGGAACACCCCGTCGGGCCGCGCCAATTTCCGCGCGAACATGTTGCCGAAGGATCTGGTGCATGAACGCACCCGCGCCACCGGACAACTGCCAGACCTGATCCTGCAATCGATGCGCTCCCACGATCAGTACAACACCACGATCTATGGCCTCGACGACCGTTATCGCGGGGTCAAGGGCCAGCGCGATGTGCTGTTCGCCAACGAGGCCGACATCATTCGCCTGGGCTTCCGTCCGGGGCAGAAGGCCGACATCGTGTCGATCTGGGACGATGGCCGTGAGCGTCGGGTCAAGGGCTTTACCTTGCTGGCGTTTGATATTCCTGCGGGGCAGGCAGCGGCGTATTACCCGGAAGTGAATCCGCTGGTACCGCTGGAGAGCACCGGGGATGGCAGCCATACGCCAACCTCGAAATTCATTGCGATTCGCCTTGAAGCGGCGAGTGAAACTGGGCTGATCATGGCCAAGTCCGCGTAATGCGGTGCCTGGACTGACCCCTTCGCGAGCAAGCCCGCTCCCACATTGGAATGCATTTCAAATGTGGGAGCGGGCTTGCTCGCGAAAGCGCTGGCTCATTCAACAAAATTCTTTGTACTGCGCACCTTTCAAACGCCCACAAAAAAGGCCGCTTTTTCACAAAAGCGGCCTGTCCGAAGTAGCTAAAGACCGGCGAAAATCGCTTAAGTTCCGTATACAAAACAGTAACTTGCAGAATTGTATACAAGTCGTGTTATTCGTCGGATTTCGATTGTCAGCCCTGATACAGAGCCTCAGGATCGCGCCGTCATCCCTTTGAGGCTCCTCTATGAAGTTCTCCTCGATTCTCTTGTTGTCCCTTGGCCTGGTCAGTGGCTTCGCTTCTGCCGGAGGCACCACCGAAGCAGGTGTGGGCGGCGCATTGGGCGGGGTTCTTGGCTCGGTCGTCGGTCAGTCTTTAGGCGGCAGCACAGGTTCAACCATTGGCGCGGCCCTGGGCGGCGCGGGTGGTAGCGCGGTTGGCGCCAACAAACACAGCCGTGGCGAAGCGGCCATTGGCGGTGCGCTGGGCGCAGCCGGCGGTAACGTGGTCGGCCGCAGCATGGGCGGCACCACCGGCAGCCTGATCGGCGCGGCAGCAGGTGGCGGCGCCGGTGGCGCGCTGGGCAACTACATGGGCAACAAGAGCAATGAAGACGATCGTCGTTACGATCGTGGTCGCGACGACCGTCGCTACTACCGCGACGACCACCGTGGTCGCGGCCATGCTTACGGCCATCGCAAGCATCATCGGTATTACAACCACCGCTGATTGCTGAGCTTTTTCAGCAGCAGTTCAAAAGATCGCAGCCTGCGGCAGCTCCTACAGTCGAACCCTGTAGGAGCTGCCGCAGGCTGCGATCTTTTTTGCGTTATCAAACCAGCAAACGCTCCAGCGCCTGGCGCAACCGGCCGGGAATCGGCACCGGCTGATTGCTCGCCCGATCCACAAACACATGGACAAAACGCCCCGCCGCACACGCCTCGCTTTCGCCAGCCTTGAACACCGCCAGTTCATATTGCACCGAACTGTTGCCCAGCTTGCCGACTCGCAGACCGATCTCGATCTGATCCGGGAACGCGATCGAGGCGAAATAATCGCAAGATGAACTCACGACGAAACCCACTACCTCGCCATCGTGGATATCCAGGCCACCGACCTGAATCAAGTAAGTGTTCACCGCGGTATCGAAAAAGCTGTAGTAGGTAACATTGTTGATGTGCCCATAAGCATCGTTGTCGTGCCAACGGGTGGTGATCGGCTGGAAATGCGGGTAATCGGTGCGTTGCGGCATGGTGCTGGACATCGGTGTCGATTCCTTGAGTTTCCGCCCAGTCTAAAGGTAAAAACCTTTCCCTCGCGCCGCCAACTCGCCAATCAGTGGCGCCGGCCGCCATTGATCGCCCTGGCGCGTCTCCAGCGCCAGCAAGCGCTTGTGAATGTCTGCCAGCCCCTGATCGTCCGCCCAGGCCATCGGGCCGCCTCTGTCCGCCGGGAAGCCGTAGCCATTGAGGTACACCTGATCGATGTCATGGGCCGATCCGGCAATGCCTTCCTGCAGAATTTTCGCGCCCTCGTTGACCAGCGCCAGAAGACACCGCTCGAGGATTTCCTCGGACCCTATCTCCCGGCGTTGAAAGCCGAGGCCTTCGCTGACGCTCAATATCAGCGCATCCACCTCAGGATCATGCTCGGCCTGACGACTGCCCGGCTCATAGTGGTAATAACCGTTGCCGGATTTCTGCCCGAAGCGCCCCAGCTCGCATAAGCGATTGTCGACCTGAACCTCTGGCGCATCCTGGCCCTTGCCGGCCAACTCGCGCGCACGCCATTCCAGATCAATGCCGACCACGTCGTACATGCGAAACGGCCCCATGGCGAACCCGAAGCCCTGCAATGTCGCATCAACCTGCTGCGGGAAAGCCCCTTCGAGCAGCATCTTGCGTGCCTCCAGCACATACGGATGCAGCATGCGATTGCCGATAAAACCGTGGCAGTTGCCCGACACCACACTGACCTTGCCCATGCGCTTGCCCAGCGCCAGGGCCGCTTCCAGCACGGCCGGCGCAGTCTGCGCCCCACGGACGATTTCCAGCAGCTTCATGATGTGCGCCGGGCTGAAGAAGTGCAGGCCGAGCACTTGCGTCGGACGTTTTGTTGCAGCGGCAATCGCGTCGATATCCAGCGCCGACGTGTTACTCGCCAACAGTGCCTCAGGCTTGAGCAGGCCATCCAGTTCGCGAAAGATCTTCTGCTTGAGCTCAAGGTTTTCGTACACCGCTTCGATCACCAGATCGACATTGCGGATCGCCGCATAATCCGCCGCCGCGCTGACCCGCGCGATACGCGCATCCGCCTCGGCCTGATCGATCCGGCCCTGGCGCACGTTGTGTGCATAAGTGTCGGCCACCGAGGTCAACGCCTGCTCAAGCATCTGTGGGTTGTTATCGACCCACTGCACGGCGATGCCGGCATTGGCCAGGCACATGACAATGCCGCGGCCCATGGTGCCTGCGCCGATCACGGCAGCTTGCTGGATATCGAAGGATGTCTGGCTCATGTTGTTCTCTTGTTGGCGATCCGAAGACAGCCTTCACCATAGTCAGGCACTGGACGTTTTTGAAGTTTATTACCGTGATGAGCGACATTCAGCGCATGGATAAACCCCAATCGCCCTGAAGCCGCACCCTGTAGGAGCTGCCGAAGGCTGCGATCTTTTGATCTTGATTTTCAAGAGCGAAATCAAAAGATCGCAGCCTTCGGCAGCTCCTACAGACAGATCAGAGATGCTCTTGAGCCCAACTGCGGACTTCTGCGTACGGATACTCTTCCAGCGCCGCATACCCGGAAATCGTCCGCGCCTTGAGCTTGGTAAACAGCGGCACACTGATCCCGCACAGAAACCGCGTCAGGCGCTCCGCCGTCGGCACATTGCCGGTGTGCTGTTCGTGCCTGTGGATAAAATCACCGCACAGCGTCGCGAAGTTTTTATCCACAAGCGCCGGCAACTCGGGAGGCGTCGGCAGCCGCGCAACATCACCGTGGCAAACCGAACAATGCCCGCAATGTTCGGGCGCGTTGTGGTCGCCGAAGTATTCGGCCAGGCGATACCCCAGGCAGCGTTCAGTGGCGAAGAGTTCGAGCATGGCGTGAATCCGCGCGACTTCAGTCTGCTCATGCCGGGTGAAATACCCGTGCAACTCCGCACTCAAAACAGCGCTGTCGAAGTCGCTGTGCAGCACGTTGTAGACCTCGGTCATCTGCTTGCTCTCAAGCTCGACCCAGCCCTTCTCCTGAAAATAATCCAGCGCCGTCACCACCCGATTGCGCTCAGCCGAATACTGCGTGTACATCGCCTCGAAATTCACCGTGGCCCAGGTCCGTGCGCGGCTGGAGGTCTGGATGATGGCCGCGACAAAATCCCTGCGCTCACCGTCGAATCGCTCAAGCAGCGCTTGCGGCTCCAGCAGGTATTTGAAACGGTATTCGGCGTAATACGCATAGCGCGGCGCGATCAGGCCACGCAACTCCAGTTGCACCAGCAAAGTCTTCAGCGGCAACGTGCGAATGTTGCTCTGATCAGCCAGCGGCCCGAGCAGAAATTCCCACTGCCCTTCGGGCGCGGCCGCCTGCATTTCCTCCAGCACACAACGAATCCCCTCGCGCTCCGGGGTATCGCCGTAGACGAAGTTTTCCAGCACGTTGAGGCTGTCGCGGTTGGCCAGCACCAGACAATCCGATGGCTGCCCGTCCCTCCCGGCGCGACCGATTTCCTGACTGTAGTTCTCGATGGATTTGGGCAGGTCGAAATGCACCACGTTGCGGATGTCGCTCTTGTCGATGCCCATGCCGAAGGCGATGGTGGCGACAATGCAATTGGACTGCCCGGCCATGAAGCGCTTCTGGATCGCCTCGCGCTGATCGTTGGGCAAACCGGCGTGATAAGCCTCGGCCTGTATGCCGTTGCGCCCCAAGTGCTCGGCGATGTGCTCGGCGGTTTTCTGCAGGGTGACGTAGACGATGCTCGGCTGGCCCGGGCGCTCGCTCATCCACTCCACCAGCCGCCTGCGCTTGTCCTGACCGCGCACCGGTTCCACCAGCAGATTGAGGTTGGGCCGGTAGAAGCCGGTGGTCACCACATCTTCGGCGGCAATGGCGAATTTCGCCTGCATGTCGGCGATCACTTTCGGCGTCGCCGTGGCGGTCAGCAGCAGCGTTTGCGGGATGTTGAACTGGCGCTGGTAGTCCGGCAACTTCAGATAGTCGGGGCGGAAATTGTGGCCCCACTCCGAGATGCAGTGCGCCTCGTCCACCACCAGCAGCGAGATCGGCACCTGCTGCAAAAAGTTGCGGAAACGCTCGTTCTTCAGGCGCTCCACCGAGATCATCAGAATCTTCAATTCACCCGAACGGGCGCGGGCCATCACATCATTGGCGTCATCGCGGCTTTGTGCCGAATCGATGCTGCCGGCACTGATGCCGTGACGTTTGAGGAACGCCAGTTGATCTTGCATCAACGCCAACAGGGGCGAGACCACCAGGGTCAAATGCGGCAGCAACAGTGCCGGCACTTGATAGCACAGCGACTTGCCGGATCCGGTGGGAAAAATCGCTGCCGCCGAGCGCCCCGCCAGTACCGCGCTGATCGCGGTTTCCTGCCCGGGGCGAAACTGTGGATAACCGAAAACCTGTTCCAGGGTGTTGTGCATGCGCTGTCACTCCGTTGACCGCTGTGATGCCAACAGCCTAGCGGGCGATCGCAGCGAGTCGAGAAAAGGCCGGGGTCAATTCAATACGGGATGATACAGCCAATGATGCAGACAACTCGCTCCACTGCAGGAGCGAGCTGCTCGCGAAGAGGCCCGCAACAACGATACAAATTTATCGGCTCAGGGTTGCAAAATCGCCACCCGCAGTTGCTCGTTCAACACCTGCTCATGCACGCCCTGACTCTTGCTCGCCCACAGCGCATGGGCCGGGCTGATGTCACCGGTAAAGGCCGCCGCCAACTGCCGCAGCTCCGCGACACTGCGCACGCGCGGGCAGAACGGTTGCCCGTCACAGTCCACGCTGGCATGGCGATAGGTGCTGAGCAAACGATCCCACAGACCGTCTCGCACCTGCCGGATCGACTTGAGCTGCACATGCGGCACACCCAGTCGCCGCTCCAGCCCGACCTCATCCAGCGCTTCGCTGGCGAGCAGGGTTTTGCCGAACATCAACACCTCGGCACGCGAGGCAGTATCAATGCCGGTCTGGCTGGAGAGCGCATCGGGCCAGCCGGTGCGTTCAAGGTCAGCGAACACCCAGCCGTTGCTGACGTCGGACCCCACGGCCAAACGGCAACCACTGGCCCACAGCAATAAAATCGAGGCCATACGTAGCCACTGCATACTCAATTCCCTTTAAGCACGTATCGGACGTTTGGAAACGTCCTACGGATTCTGGCGCGCACCATACAGAGGTTTGCCACGAAACGCCTGTGAATCCCGTGGGAAATTTCAGCGCTAGGGGTTTCACCTCGAAAAAGCTGCAAAACCTTGTAGGGCATATGCCCGATCCTCGGAAAAACCCCTACGAACGCTGTCCATTGCGGCGCTCTTGTGAGTGCTCGCCACGCACTTCTATAGTGGCCGCCGCGACTGAAAACACCGGAGCGACTTCGTACAGGACACGTCCCACCATGAACAGGCAAAACCCGCTGCTCTCTCGTTACCAGCCCCTGAAAACCACTTACAGCGACAATCCGGTGCTGGTCATCGATACCACGGCCAGCCACGGTGATCTGCTGGATGCCGCGCACCAGCGCCTGCGCGCAGCCAGTGATCTGCTGGAGACTCTTTACTGTTTGTGTTTCAAACAGGCCGATGTCAAAGACATCCCCAACATCGTCAATGCGCTTTATTTATTGACCCAGGACGGCTGTGAACTACTGGAAGTAGCAAAACTGCAAATAATCAACCCCGTGTAAAAACCACAACTACAAATAACGCAACAACTGAAAACTTCAAACATTGAAAGTTTAAAACTAGCCTGCTTGCTCTTACATTAATCAAGAGCAACATCATGACAACCGTAACTATTTTCTTTTGTGGCACCGGCTCTACCAAGTTCGACACCACCAACGCCAACTATTGGGACGGCGAACTGGTATCCACACTCGCCTCGCACCACAGCGGCCGCGAATTCGCCGAATGGATCGTGGTCGATGGCCCCGGCACCAGCAACCTGCAGGCCGACGAACTGTTCACCAAGTCCGCCGACTACGGCATGAGCGGCACCCTGTTCGGCAAAGGCTGGGAAGAGAACGTGCTGCACGCGATGAACATCATCAAGGGCCAGTGCGACTGGCAGCGTGAGCAACTGACCGAAGCCGAATACAACCGCCTCAAGGCCGCCGGTGTGCCCATCGAAGATGTAAAAAACGAAGGCACCTGGTTCTGGCGTAAATACAACTACGGTGATCGCAGCGTGACCCAACAGAAGTTGCAGGAGCAGATCATTAAAACTTTCCGCAAGGGCAGCGTTATTCCCACCCAAGTGAACCTGGTCGGTTGGAGTCGCGGCGGCATCAGTTGCCATATGCTGGCCAATGCCATGTTCAAGGACGCGGCATTGAAAAACATTCCAGTGAACATCTTTGCAATTGATCCGGTACCGGGCATCGGCAACTTTCAGGAGCATCGAGTCAAACTTAACAGCAACGTCAAAGAGTACATCGGCTTCTACGCCCGCGACGAACGCTCCAAAGGTTTCAGTTGCGTCATCCCGCAAACCGCCACCGGTACCCGGACACACATCTTCCCGATCCCCGGTCGCCACGCCACCCTGGTCGGCAACGCTGCCGCTGACGGCAACGCCGGTCCGAAAGTACTCGCCGAACCCGGCCAGTTCGTACGCCACTTCGCGGAAACCTGCCTCAAGCGCTGGGGCACCCCACTGAACAAAACCCTGAACCTGAGTGACGCCACCCTGAAAAACTTCGGCGACGCGATGGCCAGGGACGCGGCGAAATACAAGGCCATGGAAAAGTGCTCCTACACCTGGTTCACCGAACTGGACCAGGGCGAACGCTACGTATCGCTGGGCAGCAAGGGCGTACCGTTCTCGTCGGTGAAGGGTGGCATCTATGCACCAGACAGCGGACTGACCACCAGCGTGCTGGATCTGGCGGCGTATCGGCATATTCGTTGAAGGCACTGGGTGGCGATCGGCGTAAAGCGAAAAAACCTACAGCCATTGCCTATCGGATGTTCGTCCCGTTCCTACAAGGACAGACACCTTGTCGCCTATCACCACCCGGTAGCTCGAATCTATAGTCGTGACTGTCGCTGCCAATCAGCGGCTCGGGCTTGGTCACCTGAATGGATCGTGCAGACGCGTCCGCTGTATGCTGCCGGCACTCAATTGCCTGCAGTTTTATGGTGGCTGTGTTTGGGACACCTTCGGGTGTGCCGGGTCTGTGCACGATCCTCACCGGTTGACCAACCCGAACACAGTCGCCTCCTGTCGCTTGGTCACGATGTGGTGGTTTCACTTGGAGCATTTGAGGATCAACAAAATGAAAACATGGAATCAATTACCCGCTGATCGCTACCGCTCACTCGAATCCAACCTCACCGACACCAAGCCCCTGATCATCGACACAGAGGCCAACCCGCAAGACATCCTCGAATGCGCCGTCCAGCGCCTGCGCGCCTCCAGCGACCTGCTGAAAACCCTTTACTGCCTCAGCTTCAAACAAGCCGACGTCGAAGACATTCCCCACATCACCCACGCCCTGTATCTGCTTACGCAGGATGGCTGTGACCTGCTGCAGGTCGCGCAGCAGCAGATGCTCGGCTGGAAAGAACCGGCCTGAGATTGACAATGTTCGGATCGCTCTGCCGCCTCACCTGAGAGCGATCAATAAAAACGTGATCAAACATTGGAGCAACCATGAGCGAGTTTTTTGATGCACTGATGGAAAGCGTTCAGGAAATGGACGAGATCTTGCACGCGCAGCGCTGCAACTCGCCCCTTGCTCCGAAAATATCTGAAAAGAACACGCTGACTTTTCAGCAGAAACAAGCCTATTACGACAAGGTATACCGCTCGAATTATCTCGCCAGTTTACGCATTGAAGGCTTTGAAACGGTGCCTGCCGATGCGGCTGAATCATTGCCTGTTCGGCAGCAAATCCTTGATCGATACCGTCACAACACTAGCTGACCCCAGAGAGTGATCTGCGGCGCTTAAGTGGCATTATTCTGGCTGTTTACATGAAAAAAATCTTGAATAATGGCAGTTAACAGGAGCCGTTATTGCCGACTCCACGCCAAGAGGCAACCTTCTACTTAAGTGCTATTATTCTGGCAGTTAAGGAAAAAAAATGAAGGAATACTGCCACATGGCCAAGAAAACAGCGCCACTTCTGCCCGCCTCCGCTCGACTGCTGTCGGAATTTGGCGAACGGCTGAAGCTGGCTCGTCTGCGCCGCAAGCTGACGGCAAAGCAGGTCGCTGAACGGTCAGGCATGTCGCTGACCACCTTGCGCAATCTGGAGTCAGGCGAATCAGGAGTAACCATCGGCGCTTATCTGTCGGTCATGCAGGTGCTGGGCCTGGAAAAGGATCTGAATCAGCTTGCCGCGACCGATGAAATGGGCCGACAGCTACAGGATGCTCAGTTAATGCCTGCATCAAGATCCCCAATCAAAAAGCCACAGCGAGTACGCGGAGTCAGCGCGTTAAAAAAAGCTGCATCCGATCACAGCGAGACTTCAAGCGTCATCGATGCCGCTACTACAACAAAACTTCCGGACGATTTTCCAATCAACACGCACACTCTCTCCAATCTGTTGAAGAAGAAAAAGCCACGCTCCACGACAGGTGAAAAATGACGCTGATCGCTGTTTATGCAGATTGGGAATCGTTGAACGGCCCCAGGCGTCTCGGCTTCCTGCATGCCCGTAAGACACGCAATACCAACGTATTCGAGTTTGAATACGATCCCGTAGCGCTGGCCGACCCCGAGTTAAGCTTCACACAGCTGGACCCACGAATCGGACTTTTTCAAGGACGTCAGTTTCCTGGTCAACATCAGACTCGTTTTGGCGTCTTCGCTGACTCAAGCCCTGATCGTTGGGGCCAACTGCTAATGAAGCGGCGCCTGGAGAGGGATACACGAGACGGTTTGATTCCCAAGGGCAGCAAGCTATTCGAGTCTGACTATCTCCTTGGCGTGCATGACCAGTTCCGCGTCGGCGCCATCCGCTACAAGCTCAACGACGAGGGTAATTTTCTCGATGATCGCGATGGCGTTGCTGCCCCACCCTTTGTTGAATTACGTGCGCTGGAACAGGCGAGTCTGGCCTTGGAAAACGACACGGACAACACCGCACTCGATGGCCGCGAATGGCTAAGAATGCTCATCGCGCCGGGTGGCTCACTGGGCGGCGCCAGACCAAAAGCCAGTGTGGTCGACGAGCATGGCCAACTGTGGATCGCCAAGTTTCCCAGTACGCGAGACGACTACGATGTAGGTGGCTGGGAAATGCTGGTGAACGCCTTGGCGGTCAACTGCGGGCTACGTGTCGCAACCGGCATGGCACGACGTTACGCGAGCGACCACCACTGTTTTCTGGTCAAACGCTTCGACCGAACCGAACACGGTGGGCGCCACCACTTCGCCTCAGCCATGACCCTGACCAACCGCACCGACGGCGACGACGCTTCAACAGGCGCCAGCTACCTTGAGTTGGCGGAAGTACTCATGGAACACGGTTCGGAGCCCAATGCAGACCTTCGCGAGTTATGGTCGAGAATCGTCTTCAACATCCTGGTATCCAACACCGACGACCACCTGCGTAATCACGGATTTATTCTGGATCCCGGTCGGGGATGGCGCTTGTCGGCAGCGTATGACATGAACCCCGTAGCGCATGCAGATGGGTTGAAGCTGAACATCACTGATGCTGACAACGCGTTGGATCTGGAGCTGGCGAGGGAAGTGGCGGGGTATTTTCGAGTGAGCTCGATACATGCAGAAGAAATAATTGAGCACTTTAAATCCGAGATCAGCAACTGGCCGGAAGTAGCACGTGTATTGGGACTATCCAAGCGTGAACAGGACCTTATGGCAACAGCGTTTAGCCCCCTTTAATGCCCACAAAAAAGCCGCCCCTAAGAGGCGGCTTTTTAGTTCACAACAAACCAATCTTACAACTTAGGACCCGCAGCCTTGATCGCGTCGCTCACTTCGAACTTCTTGAAGTTCTCGATGAACAGACCGGCCAGCGCCTTGGCAGCTTCGTCGTAGGCAGCCTTGTCAGCCCAGGTGTTGCGTGGGTTGAGCAGGTTGGTTTCAACGCCCGGTACGGCCAGTGGCACATCGAGGTTGATGGTGTCCAGGTGCTCGGTGGCTGCACCGATCAGCGCGCCGCTCTGGATCGCAGCGATCACCGCACGGGTGGTCGGGATGTTGAAGCGTTTGCCGACGCCGTAGCCGCCGCCGGTCCAGCCGGTGTTGACCAGGTAGACCTTGGAGCCGAAGCCGCGGATGCGCTTGATCAGCAGTTCGGCGTATTCGCCAGCCGGACGCGGGAAGAACGGTGCGCCGAAGCAGGTGGAGAAGGTCGACTTGATGCCGCTGCCCGAACCCATTTCAGTCGAGCCCACCAGCGCGGTGTAGCCGGACAGGAAGTGGTAGGCCGCTTGTTCTTCGTTGAGGATCGACACTGGCGGCAGCACGACTGCGCCCTCCATCATCACGATGAGCACCGAGTAAGTGGCTAATATCATGTAACGCGCGGAACGCATGGCT
>NZ_JBIUVO010000028.1:0-58772 GCF_044742995.1 Pseudomonas sp. NPDC087803 | reverse complement strand
TAGTGTGGGGTTTCCCCATGTGAGAGTAGGTCATCGTCAAGATTAAATTCCGAAACCCCAATTGCGAAAGCAGTTGGGGTTTTGTTTTGCCCGCAAGAAAGTTCCTACAGCATGCAACGGTTCCTTCCGGCTGTCACAGCCAGCCGACAGTGCTAAGGTTCTGCCCTGGCTTTTGTACTTTTCCAAGGAAGCTTTTATGCCGGACGCCTCGTCCCTCAACGCTGCATTCATGGTGGTTCAGAGCAATAGCCTGGACGAACTGCGCAGCCTGGTGGTCAGCATCATGCGGCGCTATCCATTGGCGCCCTTGGAGAATGAAATCGCTCTGGTGCAGAGCAATGGCATCGCCCAATGGCTCAAGTTGGCATTGGCTGAGGATCCCCAGGACGATGATCTCGGCGGTTGCGGAATTGCTGCCGCCATTGACGTGCAATTACCCGGCAGCTTTATGTGGCAGCTCTACCGTATGGTATTGGGCCGAGACGAAATTCCAGCCAAGTCCCTGCTCGATAAAGCCCCGTTGACCTGGCGGCTGATGCGCCTCTTGCCGCAGGTGATTGATCGCCCGCATTTCGAGCCGCTACAGCGCTTTCTCACTCATGACACCGATCTGCGTAAGCGCTATCAGTTGTCCGAGCGTCTGGCAGACCTCTTCGACCAGTATCAGGTGTATCGGGCCGACTGGCTTGAGGATTGGGCCGAAGGCCGGCATCAATTACGCAATGTAAGAGGCGAGGTAAAGCCTCTGCCCCCGGTCAGTTGCTGGCAGGCTGAACTGTGGCGTGCGCTGTTGGAGGATGTCGGAGAGCAGGGGATGGCGCAGAGCCGTGCCGGCGTGCACCAGCGGTTTATCGAGCGCATAAACGCTCTTGAGCATGTACCTGCCGGGCTTCCCTCGAGAGTGATCGTGTTCGGCATCTCATCATTGCCTGCCCAAGTACTGGAAGCATTGGCCGGGCTCGCACGTTTCAGTCAGGTGCTGTTGTGTGTTCACAACCCTTGCCGTCACCACTGGGCCGATATCGTCGCCGACAAGGATCTGCTGCGCCATCAATACAAGCGCCAGAGTCGCAAGACTGGCATGCCGGTTGTACTCGATCCCGAAGCGTTGCACCAACACGCTCATCCGCTGCTCGCGGCCTGGGGCAAGCAAGGTCGCGATTACATCAACCTGCTCGACAGTTACGATGACCCCAACAGCTATCGCGCCGCTTTTCGGGACGGGCGTATCGACCTGTTCAGCGAAACGCTGCCGAAGAACCTGCTCAATCAACTTCAGGACGACATCCTCGAGTTGCGGCCACTCAATGAAACGCGTGAGCACTGGCCTGTGGTCGACCTGTCACGGGACGAGTCGATCCGCTTTCACATAGCCCACAGTGCCCAGCGCGAAGTGGAGATCCTCCACGACCAGTTACTCGCACGATTCAGCGCCAATCCGGATCTGCGTCCACGCGATGTGATTGTGATGGTGCCGGACGTCGACAGCTATGCACCGCATATCCGGGCGGTGTTCGGTCAACTGGATCGACATGATCCTCGTTTCATTCCATTCACCTTGGCCGACCAGGGCCAGCGCGGTCGCGATCCCTTGCTGATTGCCGTCGAGCACCTGCTCAAGTTGCCGGACAGTCGTTTCCCTGTCAGTGAAATCCTCGATCTGCTCGACGTTCCCGCATTACGCGCCCGTTTTGGCGTGCAAGAGCGCGATTTGCCGACGCTGCATCGCTGGATCGAAGGGGCGGGAGTGCGCTGGGGAATGAATGCCGAGCAACGCGCCGGTCTGGGCTTGCCGGATGAGCTGGAGCAAAACAGCTGGCATTTCGGTTTGCGGCGGATGTTGCTCGGTTACGCAGTCGGCAGCTCCAGCGCCTGCGCCGGTATCGAACCCTACGACGAAATCGGTGGACTGGATGCAGCGTTGATTGGCCCGCTGGTTGCCCTGCTCGACGCACTGGAACTGGCTCATCACGAACTCACTCAGATCGCTCAACCCCAGGTGTGGGGCCTGCGACTGCAAGTCCTTATGCAGCTGTTTTTCAAGGCCAGCAACGAGCACGACGATTATCTGCTGAGCCAACTCGAAGAGTTGCGCGAAACCTGGTTGCAGACTTGTGAGTCCGTCGGGCTGGTAGATGAATTGCCGTTGACGGTGGTCCGAGAAGCCTGGCTAGCGGGATTGGATCAGGGGCGTCTGTCTCAGCGGTTTCTTGCCGGCGCCGTAAACTTTTGCACACTGATGCCCATGCGCGCGATCCCGTTCAAACTGGTCTGTTTGCTGGGGATGAACGATGGCGATTACCCCCGGGCGCAACCGCCACTGGACTTCGACCTCATGGGCAGCGACTACCGACCGGGGGACCGTTCGCGGCGCGAGGATGATCGCTATCTGTTGCTTGAGGCGCTGCTGTCCGCGCGCAGTCAGCTGTACATCAGTTGGGTCGGGCGCAGCATCCGCGACAACAGTGAGCGGCCGGCGTCGGTATTGATCGGCCAGTTGCGCGACCACCTCGCCAGTGGCTGGCGACTCATCGACGAACATCAGGATCTATTGAGCGCCATGACCGAGGAGCATCCCCTGCAACCGTTCAGCTCGCGCTATTTCCATGAAGGCGATCAGCTATTCAGCTATGCCCGCGAGTGGCAGGTTCTGCACCAGAGTCATGAGCCCGAGCACGAGGCTGAACTACTCGCGCCTCATGTTCAGGAGGAGCCCCTGAGCTTGGCCCTTCTGCAGGACTTCCTGCGTAATCCGGTGCGGCATTTCTTCACTCAACGGCTCAAAGTCTATTTCGAGGCCGCCGAGGCTCCTTTGGCAGACGAAGAACCTTTCGTGCTGGACGCACTGCAGCGCTACACGCTGAGCGACAGCCTGCTCGAGGCCGCACTCAGACAGCCGGACAATATCGCTCAGGCGCTCGAGGAGCACGCGCGGCGTTTGCAGAACAGTGGATTGCTGCCCATGGCCGGTTTCGGTGAATGCCTTCAGAGAGAGTTGATCGAACCGTTGCCGGACCTGTTGCAGCGTTATCAGCAACTACTGGCGCTTTGGCCAACACCGTTGACGAGTGCGATTCCTATCAGTCTTGATTTGCAGGGCGTGCGTGTTGAAGGCTGGCTCGCGGGGCTGCATCAACGCGCTGACGGTGGCGTGTTGTCAGTCACGACCATTCCCAACAGCATCGGCTCGATCAAAAGTCGAAAATGGCATCGCCTGATCAAACCCTGGGTCAATCATCTGGTGGCCTGCGCCAGCGGACTTTTGCTGACCACCGCGTTGGTTGCGAGTGACGATACGCTGTTGCTTGAGCCTATGGAGCAGGACCGAGCCGTGCGTTTCCTTGGCGATTTGCTGCTTGCATGGCAGGCCGGCATGCGTCAGCCACTGCCGATCGCGGTGAAGACGGCTTTCGCCTGGCTTGCTCAACCTGACCCGCTCAAGGCCGAAGCTGCCGCTCGCAAAGCCTACGAAGGTGACGGCCAGAACAGCGAAGGTGAACGCCGTGAGAGTCCTGCGTTGTCCCGTCAATTTGCCGACTTTGATGCGTTGATGGCCGAGGAAACATTCTCCGGTTGGTGCGATGCGTTATACCGTCCTTTATACGAAGCGCCATGGCGTTCCTTGAGCAGCGAAGGGGCACGCGCATGAGCACCAAGACACCACTGGCCCTGGCATTCCCGCTGCACGGCAGTCAGCTCATCGAAGCCAGTGCCGGCACCGGCAAGACCTTCACCATCTCGGCCCTCTATCTGCGTCTTATACTTGGCCACGGCGGTGAATCGCACGGCTTTGGCCGTGAACTGCTGCCCCCGCAGATTCTTGTAGTGACCTTCACCGATGCCGCCACCAAAGAGTTGCGTGAACGAATCCGTACGCGACTGGCCGAGGCTGCGCGCTTTTTCCGTGAAGAAACCCCCGCGCCCGACGGGTTGATCGCCGAACTGCGTGAGCAGTTTGCTCCGGCACAGTGGCCAGGTTGCGCCAATCGCCTCGACATCGCCGCGCAGTGGATGGATGAAGCGGCCGTGTCGACGATCCATAGTTGGTGTCAACGCATGCTGCGCGAACATGCGTTCGACAGCGGCAGCCTGTTTACCCAATCCCTGGAAACCGATCACAGTGATCTGCTCGGCGAAGTGCTGCGCGATTACTGGCGCCTGTTCTGTTATCCGATGCAGGGCGATGCTCTGAACTGGGTTCGCAATAATTGGGGCGGACCGGCAGCGTTGTTGCCGCGGGTGCGCGGTCTGTTTGGCAGTGAGCGCGACAGCGATGAAGGCAAAGCCCCTGCGCAGCTGATCGAAGAATGTCTGCAGGAACGCCGTGCGGCGTTGCTCGAACTGAAAATGCCTTGGCGGCAGTGGGCGGATGAACTGCTGGTGATCTGTCACGAGGGCGTGGCGAGCAAAGCTGTCGACGGGCGCAAGATGCAGGCACGCTATTTCGAACCCTGGTTCGAGAAGCTCAAGGCCTGGGCTGAAGACGAGTCCATGGAGCAACTGGACATCGGCACCGGCTTCACTCGATTGACCCCCGATGGGATGGCCGAAGCCTGGAAAGGCCAGGCGCCGAGCCATCCTGGTCTGGACGCGATGCCGGGGCTCAAGTCGAGCCTGGACTCACTGCCGACACCTGATGCCGCGGTGCTGTTGCATGCGGCGAAGTGGGTGGGTGCGCGCTTTGAAGAAGAGAAGCGTCGCCGTGCAGAAATGGGCTTCGATGACATGCTGTTGCGCCTCGATGCTGCGTTGCAATCCGATAGCGGCGAGCGCTTGTCGGCAGTGATCCGCGAACAGTTTCCAGTGGCCCTGATCGATGAGTTTCAGGACACCGACCCGGTGCAATACCGGATCTTCGAAAGCATTTACCGCATCGAAGACAACAGCTCGGATACCGGCCTGTTCCTGATCGGCGACCCCAAACAGGCGATTTACGCGTTCCGCGGCGCCGATATCTACACCTATCTGCGAGCGCGTCAGGCCACCACCGGCCGTCTGCATACGCTGGGCACCAACTTCCGCTCAAGCCACGGTATGGTGAGCGCGGTCAACCATGTATTCGAACGCGCCGAATCCCGTGAACAGGGACGTGGCGCGTTTCTGTTTCGACAGAGCACCGGAGAAAACCCGGTGCCCTTCCAGCCTGTTGAGTCTCAAGGTCGTAAAGAGCGGTTGCAGATCGCCGGGCAAGATGTCGCGGCGCTGAACGTCTGGCAACTGTCCTCGGATCAGCCGTTGTCAGGTGCGGTTTATCGCCAGCAGTTGGCGGCGACCTGCGCCAGCGAAATCACCGCATTACTCAATGGCGGGCAAACCGGTTCGGCGGGATTTGTCCAGAACGGTGAGGATTTCAGAGGCTTGCGGCCTTCCGACATTGCGATTCTGGTGCGCGACGGCAAAGAGGCCCAAGCGGTGCGCACAGAGCTTGCTGCGCGCGGGGTACGCAGCGTTTATCTGTCGGACAAGGACTCGGTCTTCGCCGCTCAGGAGGCCCACGATTTGCTGTCCTGGCTCAAGGCCTGTGCCGAGCCGGATGTCGAGCGTTCACTGAAGGCTGCGCTGGCCTGCATCACCCTCAATCTGCCGCTGGCTGAACTGGAACGCCTGAATCAGGACGAGTTGGTCTGGGAAGCCCGGGTCATGCAGTTCCGTGGCTATCGTGAACTCTGGCGCAAGCAGGGTGTACTGCCAATGTTGCGGCGTCTGCTGCACGACTTTCACCTGCCACAGACCCTGATCGCGCGTAGCGATGGCGAGCGGGTGCTGACCAACCTCTTGCACTTGTCGGAGCTGATGCAGCAGGCCGCCGCGGAACTCGATGGCGAGCAAGCGCTGATCCGTCATCTGGCCGAGCTTCTGGCGTTGTCCGGCCAGGCTGGCGAAGAGCAGATTTTACGTCTGGAGAGCGACGAACAACTGGTCAAGGTAGTAACCATCCACAAGTCAAAAGGGCTTGAGTATCCTTTGGTGTTTCTGCCGTTCATCTGCTCGGCAAAACCAGTGGACGGCAGTCGCCTGCCGCTGCATTACCACGATGTCTCGGGCAAGGCGCAGGTGACGCTGAAACCGACCGCCGAATTGATCGCCCTGGCGGACGATGAGCGTCTGGCCGAAGACCTGCGTTTGCTCTACGTCGCTCTGACTCGCGCGCAGCATGCGTGCTGGCTGGGTGTAACGGACCTCAAGCGCGGCAATAACAACAGTTCGGTGCTGCATCTTTCGGCGCTTGGCTATCTGTTGGGGGGAGGGCAAACGCTTGCTGAATCAACCGGTCTGAGTCGTTGGTTGCTGGATCTGCAAGAGAACTGTCTGGCCATTAGTCTGGGCGAAATGCCTCAGGCTACCCAGGAAATTTACCGTCCGGAACGTCATGAAGCGGTCCTCAGTACGACATTGGTGCCCACGCGCAAGGCCAGCGAGAACTGGTGGATCGCCTCTTACAGCGCCTTGCGTATCAGTGATGTGTTGAGTGTTGGCAGCGATGAGGCACCGGACAGTCCGCAAGCGCAAAAGCTGTTTGATGATGAGCGCCTCGACCCGGATTCGCCGCGCGAGATCGTGGCCGGCGGCGCCGATATCCATCGTTTCCCCCGCGGCCCGAACCCGGGGACCTTTCTCCATGGCCTGCTGGAATGGGCTGGCGAGGAAGGTTTTGCCGTTTCCTGCGAGTCGATCAAGGATGCCATTGGCCGGCGCTGCAACCTGCGCGGTTGGGAGGGCTGGATCACCACCCTGAGTGATTGGCTGCAGCATCTGCTCAAGTCTCCACTGCCAGCCGGTCGCGGACAGCCTCCGGTGGTACTCGAGCAGTTGAAACAATACCGCGTCGAGATGGAATTCTGGTTTGCCAGCCACAAGGTCGATGTTCTCAAACTCGATGAGTGGGTACGCGAATCCACCCACAACGGCGTGGCCCGTGTGGCCGCCGAGCCGGTGCAACTCAACGGCATGTTCAAAGGCTTCATCGACCTGACGTTCGAGCACGACGGTCGCTACTACGTAGCCGACTACAAATCCAACTGGCTGGGTGACGACGATGCGGCCTACACCGAGCAGGCCATGGAGCGCTCGATCCTCGACAACCGTTACGACCTGCAATACGTGTTGTATCTGCTCGCATTGCATCGGCAATTGAAGGCGCGGTTGCCCGGCTACGATTACGACCGGCATGTCGGCGGAGCGTTGTACGTGTTCCTGCGCGGCACCCGGGCAGACAGTCGCGGCGTGTATTTCGCTCGTCCGTCGAGAGAACTGATCGAGCGTCTGGATCGCCTGTTTCAGGGCAAGCCGGAACCGAAGGCCGAACCCGCATGGGAACAGGGGGTGTTGCTATGAACCGTACATTCGCCGACTTGGTGCCCGAGTCCCTGGCAACCGCCAGCCAGTCGAGCCTTGCACCGCTGACGAATGCCGCGGATTTGCTGTTGTTGCTCGGTCGTTGGGTCGAGCGCGGCTGGCTGCGCTCGCTGGACAAGGCCTTCGTCGCCTTCCTGCACGAACTCGCCCCCGACTCCGATCCGCTGGTATTGCTCGCCGCCGCACTGACCAGTCATCAGCTGGGTCACGGGCATGTCTGTCTGGACCTGTTCGAAACCCTCAAGGCGCCGGATTTCGCCCTGTCGTTGCCGCCCGAAGGGGATGTGCAGAATGGCGCGTTGCTGCTGCCATCACAGTTGCTGGAAACGCTGGATGGCGGGCATTGGTGCAAGGCGCTGGCGAACAGCTCTCTGGTTGCACTGGCCGTGGACAGCAGCGAGGCGGCACGACAGCGTCCATTGGTGTTGTCTGGCAAGCGTCTGTATCTGCGCCGCTACTGGGCTTATGAACGCCGTATCGACATGGCATTACGCATACGTCTGGCTCAGGGTGAAACACCGCCCGACGACTTGCCCAAGCGGCTCGATGAGTTGTTCGGTCCCGTCCGGCCCGGTGCGGTGATCGACTGGCAGAAACTCGCCTGCGCCCTGGCCACCCGTGGCGCCTTCAGCATCATCACTGGCGGCCCGGGGACCGGCAAGACCACCACGGTCGTGCGTTTGCTAGCGCTGCTGCAGGCGCCGGCGGTGGAGGCCGGTCAGCCGTTGCGCATTCGTCTGGCGGCGCCCACCGGCAAGGCGGCTGCGCGGTTGACCGAGTCCATCAGCCAGCAGGTGCAATCGCTGAAGGTCGCCGATGCGGTTCGGGAAAAAATCCCTTGCGACGTGACGACGGTCCACCGTCTGCTCGGCAGTCGTCCCGGCACCCGCCACTTCCGTCACCATGCCGGAAACCGTTTGCCGCTGGATGTGCTGGTGGTTGATGAAGCCTCAATGATCGACCTGGAGATGATGGCCAATCTGCTCGACGCGTTGCCGGCGCATGCGCGCCTGGTACTGCTCGGTGACAAGGATCAGCTCGCGTCGGTTGAGGCCGGGGCGGTGCTGGGCGATCTGTGCCGCGACGCCGAAGCCGGCAGGTATGACCCGCAGACCCGGCGGTGGCTGGAGTCGGTCAGTGGCGAGTCGTTGCAGGACAGTGGCCTGCACGAAGACAGCGACGGCGAACACCCTCTGGCCCAGCAGTTGGTGATGCTGCGGCATTCGCGGCGCTTCGGTGAAGGCAGCGGCATCGGTCAACTGGCGCGGCGGGTCAATCAGCAGTTGCCGGATGAGGCGCGCCAGTTGTTGACGGCCGGGCACTACGACGATGTTTTTTCCCTGCCACTCAAGGGTGAACACGATCACAAGCTGGAGCGACTGCTGCTCGAAGGTCATGGCGACGGTCCACAAGGTTATCGCCACTATCTGAGCGTGCTGCGCAATCAGCGCCCGCCAGCGGGCCGACCGCTGGAGCATCCGGACTGGCTCCACTGGGCACGGGATGTGCTGCAGGCGTTCGACACCTTCCAGCTGCTGTGTGCGGTGCGTAAGGGACCTTGGGGCGTTGAAGGGCTGAATCTGCGGATCACCGAAGCATTGCTCAAGGCGCGCCTGATCGAACATGACCAGCAGTGGTACGAAGGCCGCCCGGTGTTGATGACCCGCAACGACTATGGTCTGGGTTTGATGAATGGCGATATCGGCATCGCCCTCAAGTTGCCCGAGCGTGAAGGTCCGGAGGCTGGCAAACCGGTATTGCGCGTGGCCTTTCCGCGCAATGACGGGCAGGGCGGTGTGCGCTTCGTGTTGCCGAGCCGGCTCAACGACGTTGAAACCGTGTACGCCATGACCGTGCACAAATCCCAGGGCTCGGAGTTCGCCCACACCGCGCTAATCCTGCCGGATGCCCTGAATCCGGTACTGACCAAGGAATTGATCTACACCGGAATCACTCGCGCGAAAAACTGGTTCACCCTGATCGAACCCCGGCCAGGGGTGTTCGAGGAGGCGGTGCAACGCAAGGTCAAGCGGCTGAGCGGCTTGATGCTGGAACTGGAGGAGGGCAGCGAGGCTCGGGGATGAAAGATCTGGCGATTGGCGGCGGTTACTGACCAGCCGGTCAGAAGGCACTGTCTCGCTGGTGTTACTCCGCTGTGCTATCGTTGCGGCATCATTTCGCTACGATCCAAGAGAATCCCTGCATGAAGGTGGCAGTCTGGGCGACAGAGCGCGTGGTTCGCTGCAAACACGCATTGCTTGTCGGTCTGCTCTGTTTGCTGACGGGCGTTGCCGTTGCGCAGCCACAAACGCCCGCAGGCATGGCCGAACAACGCGCCCAATCGGTGACGCAGGTTGTGCTTGGCATCCTCAGCTATGCACGCTGGCCGGTCGAACCTGCGCAGTTGCGCCTGTGTATCGTCGGCCCCACCGAGTACACCGATGATCTGGTCAAAGGCACCACGCAAGCCACTGGTCGTCCGGTCACTGTGCGCCGGTTGCTGGCCGACAATCCGGCCATCGTCAGTGAATGCGATGCGGTGTACATCGGCAAACTCACCGCAGATGAACGCAGTCGGCTGTTCACTTCACTGATCGGCCATCCAGTGCTGAGCATCAGTGAAGGTGGCGACCAGTGCACGGTCGGCAGCCTGTTCTGCCTGCGCGTCGGCGATGAGCAGGTGTCCTTCGAGGTCAATCTCGATTCCGTCGCCCGCAGCGGCGTACGCATCCACCCGAGCGTGCTGCAGTTGTCGCGCCGCAAACCGGCGGCGCCATGAAGCTGTTCGGTTCCAGAACCCGCCCGACACTGGGCTCGGTCATCGGCCGTGGGCATTTGATTGTCGCGCTGGTGGCCGTGACGATGGCCAGTGTGTCGCTGACCCTGCTGGGGGTTCTCGCGCTGCGGGTCTACGCCGATCACAATCTGCACCTGATTGCGCGCTCGATCAGCTACACCGTGGAAGCGGCGGTAGTGTTCAACGACAAGGCTGCCGCCACCGAGGCGCTGGCGTTGATCGCGTCCACCGAGGAAGTGGCGGACGCACAGGTTTTCGATGCGCAGGGCAAGCTGCTGGCACGTTGGCAGCGGCCCGAGAACGGCTTGTTCTCCGAAATGGAAATGCAGGCCGCCCGCACTATTCTGGAAAAGCCGATCAGCCTGCCGATCCTGCATCAGGATCGTGAAATCGGGCGCATCCTGCTGGTCGGCCACGGCGGCAGCCTCATGCGCTTTTTGCTCAGCGGTCTGGCGGGGATCGTCCTCTGTACCGCGATCAGTGCCTGGGTCGCGCTGTATCTGGCGCGCCGACAGCTGCGCAGCATTACCGGCCCACTTCGCAGCCTCGCGGCGGTGGCCCACGCCGCCCGCAGCGAGCGTGCGCTGGATCGACGGGTACCGCCGGCGCAGATCGCCGAACTGGATAACCTCGGCAACGACTTCAATGCCCTGCTCGACGAACTCGAATCCTGGCAAACCCATCTGCAAAGCGAGAACGAAACCCTCGCCCACCAGGCCAGCCATGACAGCCTCACCGGCCTGCCGAACCGGGCGTTTTTCGAGGGCCGGTTGATTCGCGCCTTGCGCAATGCCGGCAAGCACAACGAGCGGGCGGCGGTACTGTTTCTCGACAGCGACCGCTTCAAAGGCATCAACGATAACTTCGGCCACGCCGCTGGCGATGCCGTGCTGGTGGCGGTCGCCAATCGGGTGCGCGCGCAACTGCGCGAAGAAGATCTGGTGGCGCGGCTGGGCGGCGATGAATTCGCCGTGCTGCTCGCGCCATTGCACAAGATCGAAGACGCCGAACGCATTGCCGACAAGATTCTCGCCAGCATGGACATGCCCATCGCGCTGCCGGGTGACACCAGTGTGGTGACGTCGCTCAGTATCGGCATTGCGGTTTTCCCCGATCATGGTGCCACCCCAGGTGCCTTGCTCAATGCTGCCGACGCGGCGATGTATCAGGCCAAGCGCCTGTCGCGTGGCGCTCAATCCACTGCCGGGACGGAGAGCCCGGTCGTCAATCTTCAAACCAGGAGCTGATTCCGTGTTCAGATTTCCCGCTCGACTGTTTTCCGCCTTGTTGATGATCGCCGTACTGGCGCTGACCGGGTGCCAGACCGCACCGCAAAAAGGCCTGACCCCGGCACAGATTGCCGTACTCAAACAACAGGGCTTCGAGCCGACCGACGAGGGTTGGGCATTCGGCCTGTCGGGCAAAGTGCTGTTTGGCAGCGATATCGAAAGCCTGAACGCGCAGAGCACCGAGATCGTCGAACGCATCGGCAAGGCGCTGGTGGGTGTCGGCATTGAGCGGGTGCGAGTCGACGGTCATACCGACGCCTCGGGCAAAGAGGCCTACAACCAGCAACTGTCACTGCGCCGTTCCAAGAGTGTGGCCAAGGTGCTGACCACCGTCGGCATGAAGGTAGAGAACATCCAGTTGCGCGGACTGGGCAGCAGCGAGCCGGTGGCGTCCAACAACACTGCCGCCGGACGAACCGAGAATCGTCGGGTGTCGATTGTGGTCAGCGCCGATTAATCGGCAAACCGCATCTCGCGGGTCTGCCCCATCAGCAGACCCTGATTGCACTCGGTCACCTCACGGATGTAATCCCACAACAGGGTGATCCGCTTCAACTTGCGCAGATCCTCCCGGCAGTACATCCAGAACTGCCGGGTAATGTCGATTTCCTCGGGCAGCACCGGCAGCAGGCGCGGATCCTGCGCGGCGAGGAAGCACGGCAGAATCGCCAGTGAACGCCCTTGCTGCGCGGCGACGAACTGCGCGATCACACTGGTGCTGCGCAGGTTTGCGCTGGCGCCGGGCAGCACGTTCGCCAGGTACAGCAGCTCCGAGCTGAACGCCAGGTCATCCACATAACTGATGAATTGATGCTTGCCCAAATCGGCCGGGCGGCGGATCGGTGGGTGCTGGTCGAGGTAGTCCTGGGTTGCGTAGAGCTGCAAGCGGTAGTCGCAGAGTTTGCAGCACACGTACGGGCCGTGCTCCGGGCGTTCCAAAGCGATGACGATATCGGCTTCGCGCTTGGACAGGCTGATGAAGTGCGGCAGCGGCAGGATGTCCACCGAAATCGCCGGGTAGGCGTCGACGAAGTGGCTCAGTTGCGGGGTGATGAAAAAGCTGCCGAAACCTTCGGTGCAACCCATGCGCACGTGCCCGGAAAGTGCCACACCGGAGCCCGAGACCTGCTCGCAGGCCATGTGCAACGTGCTTTCAATCGACTCGGCATACCCCAGCAAACGCTGGCCTTCGGTGGTCAGCACGAAACCGCTGGTGCGCGATTTTTCGAACAGCAATGTCCCCAGCGCCGCTTCCAGCGAACTGATGCGCCGCGACACGGTGGTGTAGTCGACGGCGAGCCGTTTGGCCGCGGTGCTGGCCTTGCGGGTGCGGGCGACTTCGAGGAAAAACTTCAGGTCGTCCCAGTTCAGCGACCCCAGGGAGGTGATGTTTTTTTGCATGATGGACGGGCTTATATGTGCGTTCTTATTAGAAGTTTGCACATCTATACTCCAAAAACAGTCCGACAACCAATTCGTGACACACGCCTCATCTCAAGGCGAACCCCTTCGCCTTGGCTCCTACGATAAAAACAAGTTTCGGAGACCAGCATGAACGCATCGCTTACGCCCAACGAAACCACGGTCCAGAAGGTCAAGCTGCTGATCAACGGCGAGTGGGTCGAATCGCAGACCACCGAGTGGCACGACATCGTCAACCCGGCGACCCAGCAAGTGCTGGCCAAAGTCCCGTTCGCCACCGCCGCTGAAGTCGATGCCGCCATCAGTGCCGCGCACCGCGCGTTCCAGACCTGGAAACTGACCCCGATCGGCGCGCGCATGCGCATCATGCTCAAGCTGCAGGCACTGATCCGCGAGCACTCCAAACGCATCGCCGTGGTGCTGAGTGCCGAGCAGGGCAAGACCATTGCCGACGCCGAGGGCGATATTTTCCGTGGCCTGGAAGTGGTCGAGCACGCCTGCTCCATTGGTACCCTGCAAATGGGCGAGTTCGCCGAAAACGTGGCGGGCGGCGTCGATACCTACACCCTGCGCCAGCCGATCGGCGTGTGCGCCGGCATCACCCCGTTCAACTTCCCGGCGATGATTCCGCTGTGGATGTTCCCGATGGCCATCGCTTGCGGCAACACCTTCGTGCTCAAACCGTCGGAACAGGATCCGCTGTCGACCATGCTGCTGGTAGAGCTGGCGATTGAGGCGGGTGTTCCGGCCGGTGTGCTCAACGTGGTTCATGGTGGTAAAGAAGTCGTCGATGGCCTGTGCACTCACAAGGACATCAAAGCTGTATCGTTCGTTGGTTCGACGGCGGTCGGTACCCACGTTTACGACCTGGCCGGCAAGCACGGCAAACGCGTGCAGTCGATGATGGGCGCGAAGAACCACGCCGTGGTGCTGCCGGACGCCAATCGCGAGCAAGCGCTCAACGCCTTGGTCGGCGCCGGTTTCGGTGCGGCCGGGCAACGCTGCATGGCCACCTCGGTGGTGGTGCTGGTCGGAGCGGCGAAACAATGGCTGCCGGATCTGAAAGCGCTGGCGCAGAAACTCAAGGTCAACGCCGGCAGCGAGGCGGGCACCGATGTCGGCCCGGTGATCTCGAAAAAAGCCAAGGCGCGGATTCTCGAGCTGATCGAAAGCGGCATCAAGGAAGGCGCCAAGCTTGAACTCGACGGTCGCGACATCAAGGTGCCGGGCTACGAGCAAGGCAACTTCGTCGGCCCGACCCTGTTCTCGGGCGTGACCACCGACATGCAGATCTACACCCAGGAAATCTTCGGCCCGGTGCTGGTGGTGCTGGAAGTCGACACCCTTGATCAGGCCATCGCGCTGGTCAACGCCAACCCGTTCGGCAACGGCACGGGCCTGTTCACCCAGAGCGGTGCAGCGGCGCGCAAATTCCAGAGTGAAATCGACGTCGGCCAAGTCGGTATCAACATCCCGATTCCAGTGCCGGTGCCGTTCTTCAGCTTCACCGGTTCCCGTGGTTCGAAACTCGGCGACCTCGGCCCGTACGGCAAGCAAGTGGTGCAGTTCTACACCCAGACCAAAACGGTCACGGCGCGCTGGTTCGATGACGACAGCGTCAACGACGGCGTGAACACCACCATCAACCTGCGCTGAGGACTGGCCATGAAAATCGCATTTATCGGTCTGGGCAACATGGGCGCGCCGATGGCGCGCAACCTGATCAAGGCCGGCCACTCGCTGAACCTGGTGGACCTGAACAAGACTGTGCTGGCGGAACTCGAGCAACTGGGCGGCACTATCCGCGCCTCGGCCTGTGAAGCCGCCGAAGACGCCGAACTGGTGATCACCATGCTCCCGGCGGCGGTGCATGTGCGCAGCGTCTGGCTCGGTGGGGACGGGGTGCTGGCCGGTATCGGCAAAGGCGTGCCGGCGGTGGATTGCAGCACCATTGATCCGCAGACCGCCCGTGATGTGGCGGCCGCAGCGGCCAAACAAGGCGTGGCGATGGCCGATGCACCGGTTTCCGGCGGCACCGGTGGCGCGACCGCGGGCACGCTGACCTTCATGGTCGGCGCCACCCCGGAACTGTTCGCCACCCTGCAACCGGTGCTGGCGCAGATGGGCCGCAACATTGTGCATTGTGGGGAAGTCGGTACCGGGCAGATCGCGAAGATCTGCAACAACCTGCTGCTGGCGATTTCGATGGTTGGCGTCAGTGAAGCCATGGCGCTGGGTGATGCGCTGGGGATCGACACTTCGGTGCTGGCCGGGATCATCAACAGTTCGACCGGGCGTTGCTGGAGTTCGGAAATGTACAACCCGTGGCCGGGCATCGTCGAAACGGCACCGGCCTCGCGCGGTTATACCGGTGGTTTCGGTGCCGAACTGATGCTCAAGGATCTGGGGCTGGCGACCGAAGCGGCACGTCAGGCGCATCAACCGGTGGTGCTCGGCGCGGTGGCGCAGCAGTTGTATCAGGCGATGAGCCAGCGAGGAGACGGGGGCAAGGACTTCTCGGCGATCATCAACAGCTATCGCAAGCCGCAGTAACCACGCATCAAATGGTGGGGTGAGCTTCTGTGGCGAGGGAGCTTGCTCCCGCTGGTCTGCATCGCAGACCCAAACCCGGTCAATGCGGTTCTTCAGAAAAACCGCATTGACTGAAGTTACGACTGCTGCGCAGCCGAGCGGGAGCAAGCTCCCTCGCCACGGGTTTTTACAGAAGGCATAAAAGATGGCAGCCTTCGGCAGCTCCTACAGGGGATAGGTGAATTCCGTGTAGGAGCTGCCGAAGGCTGCGATCTTTTGCTTGTCAGGCGAAGACGAAATATTTGCGCACGGTCTCGACCACTTCCCAAGTGCCTTTCATCCCCGGCTCAACCACGAAGATATCGCCGGCGCGCAGATGGATCGGCGCCATGCCGTCCGGAGTGATGATGCAGTAGCCTTCCTGGAAGTGGCAGTACTCCCACTTCACATAGTCGACCCGCCACTTGCCCGGCGTGCAGATCCAGGTGCCCATGATCTTGCTGCCGTCTTCGCTGGTGTAGGCGTTGAGGTTGACGGTGTGCGGGTCACCTTCGAGTTTTTCCCATTTGCAGGCATCGAGTACCGGCAGCGGGTGGGTGTCGCGCAGAACGGTGATGGGGGCGGTCGCGGTCATGAGAACTCCGGGCAGTGGGCGGCTGGCAAAGAAACCAACTCGCACCCTATAGCGCCCGGTTGCCGCTCAGTTGTCTGTGCTCGACATCAAGCTGCTCAGAAACGCGCTTTGCCCTCGGGAGGAGTCAAGGCTTGCAGCAAGGCTTTGGCATAACCGGGCAGGGCGCTGAAGTCCCGGGCGCAGAGCATCAGGGTGCGGCGCGCCCATGGCTCGTTGAGGGCGATGCTGTTGAAAGTGCGTGGCGTCGCGCGTTCGATGGCGGCCAGCGGCACGATGGCGAGGCCGGCGCCTCGGGCGACCATGCGCAGCACTCCGTCGAAACCGTCGGCGCGGATGCGTACCTGCATGCGCGAGCCGCAGTGCAGTGCCTGTTCTTCGAGGTAGATTGCCAGCGCGCTGTCTGCGTTCAGGCCGACGAAATCGTGGAGCAGGGCTTCGCTGAAGCTGACTTCGGCGGCGTCGGCCAGTGGATGACCGAGCGGCACGATCAGCCGCAATGGATCGTCGCGAAACGGCTGGGTCTGCAAGTCGGTGGTGTCCACTGCATCGGAGACGATGCCAATATCGGCTGCGCCCTGACGCAAAGCGTGGGTGATGCGCGCGCTGGGCAGTTCCTGCAGATCAATGTCGAGGTTGGGGTGTTCGCGCAAAAAGTCCGCGAGCACTTCCGGCAGGTATTCGGTGATCGCCGTAGTATTGCACAACAGCCGTACCTGACCTTTGACGCCCTGGGCGTACTCGGCCAGATCCTGCTGCAGGCGTTCGGCCTGTTGCACAAGGATCCGCGCGTGGTGCGCCAGCGCTTTGCCGGCGGGTGTCGGGCTCACCCCACGACGACCGCGTTGCAGGAACTCGGTGCCCAGCGAGGCTTCCATGGCACGGATGCGCGCACTGGCGGCAGCCAGCGAGAGATGGCTGCGGGCGGCGCCGGCGGTGATGTTGCCGGTGTCGAGGATGTGCAGGTAGAGGCGCAGGTCGGTGAGGTCGAAGTGCATGGGGCAGCCTCTGGTTTCTGTGGTGTCTGGGCTGGCCCTATCGCTGGCAAGCCAGCTCCCACAGGATTTGTGTTGTGCACAAATCCTGTGGTCCACACTGAAACCTGTGGGAGCTGGCTTGCCAGCGATGAGGCCAGAAGTCGTAACAAATACTTAGCCTCTTGCATTGGCAGAGGCAGCCTCAGTATATGGCAGATTTTCAGCGCACCCGCCAAAGCGCACAGTAGCGCCATGAACACACTCGCAGATTTTTACCAAAACCTCGGCCTGACCTTGTCCCTGTTGGTCGTCGCCACCTTCATCATGGCCGGCCTGGTCAAGGGCGTGATCGGCCTCGGCCTGCCCACCGTCGCCATGGGCCTGCTCGGTCTGGCTATGGCACCGTCACAGGCAGCCGCGCTGCTGATCATTCCGGCGACGCTGACCAATGTCTGGCAACTGGCCTTTGGCGGGCATCTGAAAGGGCTGCTCAAACGCCTGTGGCCGCTGCTGCTGATGATCTTCCTCGGCACCGCCGTCGGCACGTTGTCGATCGGCATGGCAGGCGGGCATTGGGTGGTGCGCGGCTTGGGCGCGGCGCTGCTGCTGTATGCGCTGAGCGGGTTGTTGCTGCCGACGCTGCAGGTCAATCCTCGGCATGAGCCTTGGCTCGGTCCGCTGTGCGGGCTGATCACCGGGGTCATCACCTCGGCCACCGGCGTGTTCGTGATTCCGGCGGTGCCGTACCTGCAGGCGCTGGGTTTGAGTCGCGATGAGCTGGTGCAGGCGCTGGGCCTGTCGTTCACGGTTTCGACCCTGGCGCTGGCCGGCGGCCTGTTCTGGCATGGCGCACTGGGCACTGGCGAGTTGACTGCCTCGCTGCTGGTGCTGATCCCGGCGATGCTGGGCATGTGGTTCGGTCAATGGCTGCGTCAGCGCATCAGCGCCATGCTGTTCAAGCGGGTGTTCTTTATCGGACTGGGCGCACTCGGCGCCCATTTGCTGATCAGCGGCTAGCCGACGAGGCGCTGAGCATGTCGATCCGACGGATATCGAAATCGCGTTCCAGGTACGTCATGCGGTTGTCGAAAAACTCGCGCATGTGCGGCAGGTTCGAATGCACGTCGAGGTGCGTCTGGCTTTCCCAGATCTCGTAGAAGATGAACAGCGTCGGATCTTCCTTGTCGCGCAGCATGTGGTACTCGATGCAGCCGGGCTCGGCGCGGCTTGGCTCGACGTAGGCGCGGAACAGCGCTTCGAAGGCCTCGGCTTTTTCCGGGCGGGTCTTGGCGTGCAGGATGAAACCGTGGCGTTTACTCATCGAAACAACTCCTCAAATGCAGATGGCCAAGAATGCTATTGCAACAATCGGCATTCGATTCGTGCTTTTTGATCAAATGTATTTTGCGCCGACGCGGCTTATTCCGCGCGAGATGGATGGTTAACCTGCCGCCATTCGTTTTCCCATCTTTCTCCAGCCCAATGGCTGCGCGAGGCTTTCTGATGAAAAAAGTGTTGTTGCTCAATGGCGGCAAAAAATTCGCCCACTCCGACGGTCGTTACAACGCCACCCTGCACGAAACCGCGCTGAGCGTGCTGGATCGCGGCGGCCTGGACGTCAAAACCACCTTCATCGACGAGGGCTACGACGTCGCCGAAGAAGTGGCGAAATTCCTCTGGGCCGACGTGATCATTTATCAGATGCCGGGCTGGTGGATGGGCGCGCCGTGGACCGTGAAAAAGTACCTCGACGAAGTCTTCACCGAAGGCCACGGCAGCCTCTATGCCAGCGATGGTCGTACCCGTTCCGATGCGTCGCAGAAGTACGGCAGCGGCGGTCTGATTCAGGGCAAGCAGTACATGCTGTCGCTGACCTGGAACGCACCACAGCAGGCGTTTGATGACCCGACAGATTTCTTTGAAGCCAAGGGTGTCGACGCGGTTTATTTTCCGTTCCACAAGGCCAACGAGTTTTTGGGCATGACCGGGTTGCCGACGTTCCTCTGTGTGGACGTGATGAAGCGCCCGAACATCGAGAATGATGTGGCGCGGTATGAGCAGCATCTGACTGAGGTGTTCGCTCTCAAGGCTTGAGTGAATCAAGCTACTATCGAATAGCTTGGCCAAATCCTGTGGCGAGGGAGCTTGCTCCCGCTGGGCTGCGCAGCGGCCCTCGCTTCTACCTGAATCGCAGGGGAGCGCTGCGCACTCCAGCGGGAGCAAGCTCCCTCGCCACGATGAATACGCATTCGATTAGAGAGTTTCCGTGAAAGCCAGATCCGATGAGTTGCAGATTTTCGTCTGCGTGATCGAATGCGGTTCGATTTCCGCCGCTGCCGAGCAGGTCGGCCAGACCCCTTCGGCGGTCAGCCGCACACTGTCGCGACTGGAAGCCAAGCTCGACACCACGCTGATCAACCGCACCACGCGGCGCATGGACTTGACCGAGGAGGGCAAGTATTTCTTCGAGCAGGCCAAGCTGATTCTCGATCAGATGGACGCCCTCGAAGAGCGTCTATCCTCACGCCAGCAAACCCCGTCCGGACGCCTGCGAATCAACGCCGCGTCGCCGTTCATGCTGCACGCCATCGTGCCGTACATCGACGAGTTCCGAGGCCTGTACCCGGACATCCAGCTCGAACTCAACAGCAACGACCTGATCATTGACCTGCTGGAACAAAGCACCGACGTCGCCATCCGCATCGGCACTCTTGCCGACTCGACGCTGCATGCGCGCTCGCTGGGTTGCAGCCCGTTGCTGATCGTCGCCAGTCCGGCGTATCTGGAGCAGCACGGCGCGCCGCAGCAGGTCGCTGACTTGAGCGAACACACCCTGCTCGGTTTCACCCAGAACGAAGGACTCAACCAATGGCCGCTGCGCTACGTGCACGGTGACCGCTGGCCGATCACCCCGGCAATCAGCGCGTCCAGCGGCGAGACCGTGCGCCATCTGGCGCTGGAAGGCCAGGGCATCGCCTGCCTGTCGCACTTCATGACCATCGACGATATCCGCGCCGGGCGCCTCAAGGTGCTGCTGGCGGAATTCAACAGCGGTTATCGCCAGCCGATCAACGCGGTGTACTACCGTAACTCGCAACTGGCGCTGCGCATTCAGTGCTTCCTTGATTTCATCCAGAGCAAACTCGCGGCCTACGCCAGCGCCAATTTCAAGGGCTGATTCGTGATCCCTGCGCAACAGTGATTTGGCTGGTCGCGGGTTTTTCCACCGGGGTTAGCGGTCGATACTCGCGGCATCACTTATTCACGCAGGGAGTTTCTCCATGAACGTATTCGTCACCGGCGCTGCCGGATTCATCGGCGGTTCCATCGCCACTGGTTTGGTCCAGGCCGGCCACACCGTCACGGGCCTGGTGCGTAGCGCCGAACAGGCCGAGGAACTCAAGGCATTGGGCATCACCCCGGTGATCGGCACCCTCGAAGACACCACGCTGCTGACCGCACAGGCCCGCGCCGCCGATGCGGTGATCAACGCCGCCAGCAGTGACCATCGCGGCGCGGTCGAAGCGTTGCTCGATGCCCTGCGCGGTTCGAACAAAGTGTTCCTGCACACCAGCGGTTCGAGCATCGTCGGCGATGCCTCGGGTGGCAAGTCCAGCGACGTCATCTACTACGAAGACAACCTGCCGGAACCCACCGTCGACAAGGCTGCCCGCGTGGCCATCGACAATCTGATCCTCGCTGCCGCACAGGACGGCGTGAACTCGGCAGTGATCTGCAACACCCTGATCTACGGCCACAGCCTGGGCGTCAATCGCGACAGCGTGCAGTTGCCGCGTCTGCTCAAACAAGCGCGCAAAAGCCGCGTGGTGCGCCATGTCGGCACTGGCCAGAACATCTGGTCCAACGTGCACATCGAAGACGTCGTCGCCCTGTACCTGCTGGCGCTGACCAAAAACGTGCCCGGCACGTTCTACTTTGTCGAAAGCGGCGAAGCCTCATTTATCGACATGACCACCGCCATGGCCCAGGCGCTGAACCTCGGCGAGCCACAAGACTGGCCGCTGCAAGACGCCGAAGCCGAATGGGGCTACGAAATGGCCAACTACGGCCTCGGCTCCAACAGCCGCGTACGCGGCAAACACGCCCGCGAACTGCTGGGCTGGGCACCGAAGCGCACGTCGGTGGTGGACTGGATTCGTAACGAAATGGTGTGAGCCTAAACTGCACCGAGTGAAGCCATTCGCGAGCAAGCCCGCTCCCACAAGTGAAGCGCATTCTGGCCGAAGGAATGCGCTCAACCTGTGGGAGCGAGCCTGCTCGCGAAAGCGGTGGATCAGTCGGCAGAGATGTTGGATGTGAAGCCGCCTTCGCGAGCAGGCTCGCTCCCACATTGCTTTCTCGCTCACCGAAAAGCTATGTAAATCCCGCCCCCTGATTTTCATTGATCACGACAAGACATACCCATCAGCGACACGCCTTACCTCTCCACGAAAATTACTTTCATGGCGTTTGAAAACTCGATCTCGAAATGATTTATGAGTTTCACAACCCATTCGAACGTGACCCTTTCGAGGAGTACCGCATGACGCCTTCCTTCGGCTATTGGCTGCTGATTTATGCAGCGGTCGCCATCATCGCCCTGATCGTGCTGATTGCCCGTTACCGGCTCAATCCGTTCATTGTCATCACCCTGATTTCCATCGGCCTGGCGCTGGTGGCGGGGATGCCGCCGTCGGGCGTGGTGGGGGCGTATGAGGCCGGGGTGGGCAAGACGCTGGGGCATATTGCGCTGGTGGTGGCGCTGGGGACGATGCTCGGCAAGATGATGGCCGAGTCCGGCGGTGCGGAGCAGATGGCCCGTACCTTGATCGAGAAATTCGGCGAGAAGAACGCGCACTGGGCCATGGTCTGCATTGCGTTTCTGGTCGGGCTGCCGCTGTTCTTCGAAGTCGGTTTTGTGTTGCTGGTACCCATCGCCTTCACCGTGGCGCGGCGGGTGGGTGTGTCGATTCTGATGGTCGGTCTGCCGATGGTCGCCGGTCTGTCGGTGGTGCATGCACTGGTGCCGCCGCACCCGGCGGCGATGCTCGCGGTGCAGGCGTATCAGGCCTCGGTCGGGCAGACTTTGCTGTATGCGATTGCCATCGGCATTCCCACCGCAATCATCGCAGGTCCGCTGTACGCCAAATTCATCGTGCCGCGCATTCAACTGCCGGCAGATAACCCGCTGGAAAAACAATTTCTCGACCGCGAGCCCCGCGACAAACTTCCGGGTTTCGGCATCACCATGGCGACCATTCTGTTGCCAGTGGTGCTGATGCTGATCGGTGGCTGGGCCAATCTGATTTCCACGCCGGGCAGTGGTTTCAACCAGTTCCTGTTGTTCATCGGCAACTCGGTGATCGCCTTGTTGCTGGCGACCTTGCTGAGTTTCTGGACGTTGGGCATCGCTCAGGGTTTCAATCGTGAATCGATCCTCAAATTCACCAACGAGTGTCTGGCACCGACTGCCAGCATTACCTTGCTGGTCGGTGCTGGCGGTGGTCTGAACCGGATTCTGGTGGATGCCGGCGTCACCGATCAGATCGTCGGCCTCGCGCATGAATTTCACTTGTCGCCGCTGATCATGGGCTGGCTGTTCGCCGCGCTGATGCGAGTCGCCACCGGCTCGGCGACGGTGGCGATGACCACCGCGTCCGGCGTGGTCGCGCCGGTCGCCATGGGGCTGGGTTATCCACACCCGGAATTGCTGGTGCTGGCGACCGGCGCCGGCTCGGTGATCTTTTCCCACGTCAACGACGGCGGCTTCTGGTTGATCAAGGAATACTTCAACATGACAGTCGCGCAGACGTTCAAGACCTGGACCGTGCTTGAGACCCTGATCTCGCTGGTCGCTTTCGGGCTGACCGTCGGCCTTTCTTACCTGCTGTAACCGGAGCCAGTCGCCATGGACATCCTTTATCAGATCCGCGCCCGTCAGGACGCCTTCAGCGCCGGCGAGGGCCGCATCGCCCGGTTGATGCTCGACGACGTCGGTTTTGCCGCCTCCGCCAGCCTCGAAGATCTGGCGCAACGGGCCGAAGTCAGCACCGCCACGCTGTCGCGTTTCGCCCGCACGGTGGGCTGCCGCGACCTGCGTGATCTGCGCCTGCAACTGGCCCAGGCCAGCGGCGTCGGCAGCCGTTTTCTCGACCCGGCGGGCACGCCTGAACAGTCGGCGTTCTACGGGCAGATTGTCGGTGATATCGAAACCACGCTGCGTCAGCATCTGGCCGGATTCGACGAATCACGCTTCGCCGATGCGGTAAAAATGCTCGGCCAGGCACGGATGATTCATGCGTTCGGCATGGGCGGCTGCTCGACCCTGTGCAGCGATGAATTGCAGGTGCGTCTGGTACGCCTGGGCTACCCGATTGCGGTGTGCCACGACGCGGTGATGATGCGCGTCACCGCCGCCAGCCTGAATGCCGAGCAAGTGCTGATCGTCTGCTCGCTGACCGGCATCACCCCGGAGCTTTTGGAGACCGTCGAACTGGCACGCAACTACGGCGCACGCATTCTGGCCATCACCCGCGCCGACTCGCCGCTGGCCGAACTGGCCGACCTCGTCCTGCCCCTGCAAGGCGCGGAAACCTCGTTCATCTACAAACCGACGGCGGCGCGCTACGGCATGCTGCTGGCCATCGACGTGCTTGCGACCGAGCTGGCGCTGGCCAATCCTGAAGACAATCAAGAGCGTCTGCGGCGGATCAAACTCGCCCTCGACGAATACCGTGGCGGCGACGATCACCTGCCGCTGGGAGACTGACATGCTGTACGACACGCTGATCCGCAACGCCATCGTCATCGACGGCAGCAACACGCCCGGCTACCGCGCCGATGTAGCGATCCTCGACGGGCGCATCGAGCGTATCGGCGACCTGCACGATGCCCGCGCCACGGAAGAAATCGACGCTGCCGGCCGCGTGCTCGCGCCGGGTTTCATCGACGTGCACACCCACGACGACACCGTGGTCATCCGCCAGCCGCAGATGCTGCCCAAGCTCAGCCAGGGCGTGACCACGGTGATCGTCGGCAACTGCGGGATCAGCGCGTCGCCGGTCAGTCTGAAAGGCAATCCCCCGGACCCAATGAACCTGCTCGGCACGGCGGCGGCGTTTGTCTATCCGCGCTTCAGCGATTACCGCGCGGCTGTCGAAGCGGCGAATACCACGCTGAACGTCGCCGCACTCATCGGCCACACCGCACTGCGCAGCAATCACCTTGATGATTTGTTCCGCACTGCGACGCCAAGCGAAATCGCTTTGATGCGCGCGCAGTTGCGTGAAAGCCTTGAAGACGGGGCGCTCGGGTTATCCACAGGGCTGGCCTACGCCAGCGCCTTCAACGCCTCCACCAATGAAGTGAAGCAACTGACCGAAGAACTGACGGCATTCGGCGCGGTGTACACCACGCACCTGCGCAGTGAATTCGAACCGGTGCTGGAGGCGATGGACGAAGCGTTCAGCATCGGCCGTCACTCGCAATCGCCGGTGATCATCTCCCACCTCAAATGCGCCGGTGTCGGTAATTGGGGGCGCAGTCCGCAGTTGCTCGCGGCGTTGGAGGAAGCCGCGAAAACCCAGCACGTGGGCTGCGATTGCTATCCCTACGCGGCGAGCTCTTCGACGCTGGATCTGAAGCAAGTCACCGATGCTCACCGCATCACCATCACCTGGTCGACACCGCACCCGGAAGTCAGCGGCCGCGACCTGCTCGACATCGCCGCCGAATGGAACGTGCCACTGCTCGACGCCGCCAAACGCCTGCAACCGGCGGGCGCGGTGTACTACGGCATGGACGAGGCCGATGTACGAAAAATCCTTGCGCATCCACTGTCGATGGTCGGGTCTGACGGACTGCCGGAAGACCCGTTCCCGCATCCGCGCCTGTGGGGCGCCTTCCCACGGGTATTGGGACATTTCAGTCGTGATGTCGGGCTGTTTCCGCTGCACACCGCCGTGCACAAGATGACCGGTCTGTCGGCGGCGCGCTTTGGCCTGAAAGAGCGCGGCGAGATTCGTGAAGGCTATTGGGCGGATCTGGTGTTGTTCGATCCGGCGACGGTGCGCGACGTAGCGGACTTCACTGATCCGCAACGGGCGGCGCAGGGGATTGATGGGGTGTGGGTCAACGGGGTGTTGAGTTATCGCGACGGGCAGGCGAATGGTCGCCGGGAAGGGCGGTTTCTGGCGCGGGACGGGGATTTGCACGAAGGTTTCAATTGATCGCAAAGCCCCTGTAGGAGCTGCCGAAGGCTGCGATCTTTTGATCTGCGTCTCATAGTGGCACTGTGAGATTAAAGAATGTCGAAACCAAGCCGAATTGCTGACATCCAGCCCGGCTACACTCTTGGGCCAACCAGTCAGGGAGCACCCCATGAGCTTCGGCAAAACCACCCCGATCCTGCGGATCTTCGATGAAGCCAAGGCGTTGGAATTTTACGTCGATTTCCTCGGTTTCAAGGTCGATTGGCAGCATCGCTTCGAAGCGAACTTCCCGTTGTATCTGCAGGTGTCCCGGGGCGAATGCGTGCTGCACCTGTCCGAGCATCATGGCGACGCGACGCCGGGTTCGGCACTGCGTATCGAGACCGATGAGCTGGAGGCGTTTCAGCAGCAACTGGTGGCCAAGGATTACAAGTTCTCGCACCCACAGATTCAGGCGATGCCGTGGGGCAGTCAGGACATGACGATTGCTGATCCGTTTGGTAATCGGTTGGTGTTTACCAACGCGATCAGTGTCTGAGTCGAGCCAGACAAAAAAGCCCGCTGCCAGACCATTAAGGTCTGGCCGCGGGCTTTTTCGTTATTCGATCGGCACTAATTTATCCAGCACGCGGTTGACGGCGATCTCCGCCACCATCACTACTTGCGCGATGCCTTGCAGGGTCTTGCGGTGCGAGCCTTCTAGCAGACCGGCGAAGTCGTTGAGCATCACGGTGGCCGAGCCGAGGCTTTCGCAGGCGTCGGCCAGCAACGGTTCGGTGCCGCTGGCCGGGTTGGCCATGTAGAGGCGGTTGGGCTGGTACGGGGTGGCCATGATGGCGGGCGTCGGTGGGCCGAGATAGTGGTCGAGGGCGCGCTCGGCGGCTTCGTGGAATTTCCTTGAATCGGGGGATTCGTAGGGGGAGGCCGCGTCGGTGGGCGGAGGGTTGGGGGTAACTTTGAACATAGGCTGTGTTCCCGTCATTGAGCGCCAGCCCCTTTGCTACTAAACGAAAGGGTGGCAGCTGTACGCAGGTTAGTAGACCGGGGAACTCAGCTTAAGCCGGCGCGCCGAAGCGCCCTACGTACAGCCACCATCAAGCTCAGGTACGAGAGCACCTGTGATGAATGTACGACCAACCGAATTACCACGGGCTACTAAACCCGATCACTGGAAATCAGTGACGGACTCAAGTTACCGACGGCCTCCAGGGCGCACAAGCCGGCGGATTCTGGCTTAGCCGTAGGCAGCGGCGCAAGGATTTGTAGGCAGCAGGGCGTAACACTGAGTGTCTTTAAACATTTGCGCTAAAAATGTTTATTGCGTTATGGCGGCGGGCCTCATCGCGAGCAGGCTCACTCCTACAAATGATCTTCAGTGAGCGCAGATTTTGTGTTCCGCACAACTCACTGTAGGAGTGAGCCTGCTCGCGAAGAGGCCAGTCCCGTCACCCGCGATGCATCTGCCGAAACTCCCCCGGCGGCATCCCTCGCCTACTTTTGAACGTGCGATGAAACGACCGCGGCTCGGTAAACCCCAGATACTGCGCAATGTCCTGAATCGGCAAGGTGCTGTTGAGCAAATAATGCTCCGCCAGCTCCTGACGCAAATCATCCAATATCTGCTGATACGACGTCCCCGCCTGATGCAGCTGGCGTTGCAACGTGCGCACCGACACCGCGAGCTGTTCGGCCACCTGTTCCTTGCGCGGCAAGCCTTCCTTGAGCAACTGGCGCAGGATGCTTTTGACCCGCTGCTGCAGCGATGCATCCTCCAGCGTCGCCATCAAGCCCATCGCGTGCTCTTCCAGCGTACGCAGCAATTGCGCATCGGCCTGGCGCAGCGGTAATTGCAGATACGCCAGCGGCACGATCAGCGCCGAATACGCCTGCTCGAACAGCACCGGGCAATCGAAAAACGCTTCGTACTGCGCCTGGCTGGCGTCTGGCGGGCATGGATGTTCCAGCCACACGGCGGCGGGCGACAGCTGCGTGTCGGCGATCCAGCGCGCATATTGCAGCCAGGAGCCGAGAACGTTTTCCACCAGATGCCGGCGAATCCGCGGACGCTCGTAGCGGCAAGTCCAGATCAGGTGTACATGACCGTCCTGCACCTCGGCGCGGCTGACGCCCATGTCGCCCACCAGCTTTTCGAACGGCATGATCCGGCTCATGGCATCGCCCAGGGTCGCGCAGTTCATGGTGATGTAACCGAGCACGCTCCAGGAATTGGGCAGGACGAAATTTGCCGCGTTGAGACCAAACAGCGGATCGCCCGAGTGCTCGCAGAAATAATCGAGCAGGCGCTCATGGGTTTCGCCCGGCAGGCGCAGGCTGTTGTCGCTCAATTGCTGCGCCTGCAATCCGGCTGCCGCCAACGCCGGCTCGATGGCCATGCCCAGTTGCTCGGCATGGCGCACGTATTTGAGCAGCGGCGGAACCGAGGTGAAGCCGAGCGATTGCATGATCCGAATCCCTTGATCAAGGCCTGCGTGAGCGAATGAATGCCTGAAAGGTAATTTGAAACCCCGACTAAAGTAAATGGCTGACACTTGCGCGACGTTTGACTCAATTGGCTACTCGAACTGGCCGGATGCGACCGTGACACTTTTTGGCCGCTGACTAGTATGGAGGCCTGCCACATCACTGATCAGACTGCATAAGAAGGACACACGCATGCGACGCTGGAACGGCTGGGGAGATGCAACCACGGTGGTCGAACTGCCGGCCCAGGGCGCGAGTTTTCTCCATGAACGACTGGGGGCCGGGCAGGTGTTGCCCGATGCCACGCTGGAGTCGGCATTGGCGCGGGTGCCGCTCTCGCGATTGGCGGCGCACACCTTGTACAGCGTTGATGCCCATGACCGTCTGCTGCACGCCCGAGGCCAGAGCCTGCCGGACTGGCTGGCGCTGCGCGAAGGTGCGCTGGGCAACTATCCCGATGCGGTGGCGTTTCCCGAAACGGCTGAGCAGATCCGCCAATTGCTGGCGCTCGCCCATGAACAGGACCTGTGCCTGATTCCCTACGGTGGCGGCACCTCGGTGGCCGGGCACATCAATCCGCCGGATTCGGCGCGGCCGGTGGTGACCGTGTCGCTGGCGCGGATGAATCGTCTGATCGACCTCGACGAGCAGAGCCAACTGGCGACGTTCGGCCCCGGCGCCAGTGGCCCGCAGGTAGAAAGTCAGCTGCGCGCTCGCGGCTACACGCTGGGGCATTTCCCGCAGTCGTGGGAGTTGTCGACGCTGGGCGGTTGGGTCGCCAGTCGCTCCAGCGGTCAGCAGTCGTTGCGCTACGGGCGTATCGAGCAATTGTTCGCTGGCGGCACCCTGGAAACCTTTGCCGGGCCCTTGGAAATTCCGACCTTTCCAGCCTCGGCGGCGGGACCTGATCTGCGCGAAGTGGTGCTCGGGTGCGAGGGACGTTTCGGGATCATTTCCGAAGTCAAGGTGCGGGTCAGTCCGCTGCCGGCCGATGAGCGGTTTTACGGAGTGTTCCTGCCCAGTTGGAGCAAGGCGCTGCAAGCGATCCGCCAATTGGCCCAGGCGCGAGTGCCGCTGTCGATGCTGCGCCTGTCGAACGCGGTGGAGACCGAAACCCAACTGGCGCTGGCCGGCCATCCGCAGCAGATCGCCTGGCTGGAGAAGTATCTGAACCTGCGCGGCGCCGGTGAAGGCAAGTGCCTGCTGACCTTCGGCGTAACCGGCAACCGTCGGCAAAATGCGCTGTCGTTGAGCCAGGCGCGCCAGCATCTGAAAGCCTTCGGTGGCGTGTTCACCGGCACTTTGCTTGGCAAGAAATGGGCGCAGAACCGCTTCCGTTTCCCCTACCTGCGCGAGAACCTGTGGAACGCCGGTTACGTGGTCGACACCCTGGAAACCGCCACCGACTGGAGCAACGTCGACCACCTGCTCAACCTGATCGAAAACAGCCTGCGCGATGCCTTGGCGGCGCAGGGCGAACGGGTGCACGTGTTCACCCATCTATCCCATGTCTACGGCGAAGGCTCGAGCATCTACACCACTTACGTGTTTCGCCCGGCGGCGGATTATCCGGCGACGCTGGCGCGCTGGCAGGCACTCAAGCACGCGGCCAGCCAGACCATCGTCGACAACCACGGCACCATCAGCCACCAGCACGGCGTCGGCAAGGATCACGCGCCGTACCTGCCGCGCGAGAAAGGCGCACTGGCGATCGACACCTTGCAGGCGCTGAGCAAGCACTTTGATCCGGCCGGGCGCCTCAACCCCGGCACGCTGTTGCAGGAGTGACGATCATGCACCCGGACTGGAACGCCGCGTGGCGCCAGCAAACCTTGCCGACATTGGCCGACGAAACCTGGGATCTGATCGTCATCGGCGGCGGCATCAGCGGTGCCGGTATCCTGCGCGAAGCGGCGCGGCGGGGCTGGCGTTGTCTGCTGCTGGAGCAACGGGATTTCGCCTGGGGCACCTCCAGCCGATCATCGAAAATGGTCCACGGCGGTTTGCGTTACATCGCCAAGGGTCAGTGGCGCCTGACCCGTGATTCGGTGCGCGAGCGCCAGCGTCTGCTCGACGAAGCGCCGGGGCTGGTGGAGCCGATGAGTTTCATGATGCCGCACTATCGCGGCGGCTTTCCCGGGCCGCGTGTGTTCGGTGGCTTGTTGTCGGTGTACGACGCGTTGGCGGGACGCCGCAGCCATCGTTTTCATGATGCGCAGCAACTGCGTTTTCTCGCGCCGGGGGTGAAGGAAAACCACCTGCTCGGCGGCACCTGTTTTGTCGATGCGCTGACCGATGATGCACGGCTGGTGATGCGCGTGTTGCGCGAAGCGCGGGCCGATGGCGCGGCGGTGTTCAACGGGGTGCGCGTCGAACATTTGCTACGCGAAGACGGCCGGGTGTGCGGGGTTCAGGTCGAAGATTGCGAAGCGGGTGGCTCGCTGCAATTGCGTTGCGGCGTGCTGGCGGTGGCGACCGGGGCGTGGGCTGAGCGCCTGCGTTTGCCCGAGGCACCACGACAGTTGCGCCCGCTGCGTGGCAGTCATTTGTTGCTGCCGGGCTGGCGCTTGCCGGTGGCGCAGGCCTTCACTTTTTTGCATGAGCGCGACCGTCGGCCAGTGTTCGTTTTTCCGTGGGAGGGGGCAACGGTGGTTGGCACCACCGACCTCGATCATCGCGAGAATCTGGATCAGAGCGCGAGCATCAGCACTGACGAACTCGACTATCTGCTGGCGGCTTGCACGCAACAATTTCCAGGTGCCGAAGTGACGGCGAGCGATGTGCTGTCGACCTGGTCCGGCGTGCGTCCGGTGGTCGGCAGCGCGGCGGGTGAACAGCAGGGCAAACCGTCGAATGAAACCCGTGAGCATGTGCTGTGGCAGGAGCCGGGTTGTGTCACGTTAGCCGGCGGCAAGCTGACGACATTTCGCCCGCAAGCCATCGAAGTGCTCAAGGCCTGTGCCGACATGCTTGGCCGCTCTTTCGAAGATCACGGCGCCGCCGTTTTCGCAGCCGTACCGCCACTGATCATTCCCGGACTCAGCCCGCAACAGTGGCGACGGCTGGCCGGCAGACACGGCCGTGATCTGCCGCGACTGGCGCAACTGATCGCCGAGCTGGGTCACGCAACGGTCGGCAACACCGACACCTTGTGGGCAGAACTGGCCTTTGCTTGCGAGGCGGAAATGGTGCTGCACCTCGATGATCTATTGCTGCGCCGCACCCGACTGGGCCTGTTGCTGGCGCGCGGTGGCGAAGAACATTTCGCTGCCATCCGCCAACTCTGCCAGCCACGCCTGGGCTGGGACGATGCACACTGGCAGCAAGAGCTGCAGCGTTACCGGGCGTTGTGGCAACGCCATCACGGTCTGCCGGATGCCACGCCTTGAGGCCCCTTGAAGAGAGCGCCATGGACACCCCCCCGAACAAGCGTTACCTGCTGGCAATCGACAACGGCACCCAGAGCGTGCGCGCATTGCTCTTCGACTTGCAGGGCAATCTGCTGGGCAAAGGCAAGGTCGAGTTGCAGGCGTATTACTCGACGCAACCGGGCTGGGCCGAGCAGGACCCGGAATATTACTGGGCGAAACTCGGCGAGGCTTGCCAGCAGGTGTGGACGCAAACCGGGATTGATCGCTCGCAGATTGCCGGGGTGTCGCTGACCACCCAGCGCGGCACGGTGATCAACGTCGATGCTCAGGGCAAGCCGCTGCGCCCGGCGATTCTGTGGCTCGATCAGCGCCAGAGCGAAGTCGAGGGCGGGATCAACGGGCCGTGGGGCTGGTTGTTCAAACTGGTCGGCGCGCAGGCCACCGTGGATTATTTTCGCGCGCAGGCCGAGGCCAACTGGATCGCCAGACACCAGCCAGAAGTCTGGGCGGCGACCGACAAGTTTTTGCTGCTCTCGGGCTTTCTCACCCATCGTTTGTGTGGGCGCTTTGTCGACTCGGTGGGTTGTTGCGTCGGCTATCTGCCGTTCGACTTCAAGCGCCTGAAATGGGCCGCACCCAGCGACTGGAAATGGCAGGCGCTGGCGGTGCGTCCCGAGCAATTGCCGACCTTGCACAAACCCGGTGAAACCCTCGGCTACATCAGTGCTGAAGCCAGCCGTCACACGGGGATTCCCGAGGGCTTGCCGCTGATTGCCGCGGGCGCTGACAAGGCCTGCGAGGTGGTCGGTTCCGGCGTGGTCGATGCGAGCACGGTGTGCCTGTCCTACGGCACCACCGCGACGATCACCAGCACTCGCTCGCGCTATCTGGAAATCGTCCCACTGATCCCGCCGTACCCCTCGGCGATACCGGATCAGTACAACTGCGAGGTGATGATTTATCGCGGTTACTGGATGGTCAGCTGGTTCAAGAACGAGTTCGGCCTGCGCGAGATGCAGCAGGCAAAAGAGCAGGGCATTGAACCCGAGCAACTGTTCGATGCGCTGGTCAATGCGGTGCCACCGGGGTCGATGGGGTTGACGCTGCAACCGTACTGGTCGCCGGGGATTCGTGAGCCGGGTGTCGAGGCCAAGGGCGCGATGATCGGCTTCGGCGACGTGCACACCCGCGCGCACATTTACCGGGCGATTCTCGAAGGGCTGGCGTATGCGTTGCGCCAAGGCCTAGAGAACATCGAGAGGCGTTCGAAGGTGTCGATCAAGCGTCTGCGGGTGGCCGGTGGCGGCTCGCAGAGTGATGCGGCGATGCAGCTCACGGCGAACATTTTCGGCCTGCCGGCGGAGCGTCCGCATGTGTACGAAGCGTCCGGGCTGGGCGCGGCGATCTGCTGTGCGGTGGGGTTGGGCTTGTATGCGGATTTCCCCACGGCTATCGCGGCGATGACGCGGGTGGGCGCGGTGTTCACACCGCAGCCCGAGGCGCAGCAGATCTATGAGCGTTTGTACAAAGAGGTGTACCTGCGCATGTACCGCCAGCTCAAACCGTTGTACCAGAGCATCCGCAAAATCACTGGTTACCCCGCCTGAAACAACACCGCAGAACCCCCTGTAGGAGCTGCCGAAGGCTGCGATCTTTTGATCTTGTTTTTAAAAATCAAAGTCAAAAGATCGCAGCCTTCGGCAGCTCCTACACAGGGTGGGGGGTGAGCCTTCTGTGGCGCTATCGGAGACTTTTTCTGGTGAGATCGGACAGTGTCAGCGCCGGAGGCGGTTGTTAGGCTCAACCCCCACAGCACCTCCAATAAGAATTAAAAGCAATGAAGCTGACATTTCTCCTGTTGCTGCTTTGTGCAACGGCCCCGACGGCTTGGGGCTGGTCGAACCACACGGTGGGCAGCTATCTGGCGTTGCAGGAACTGCCGGCCCTGCGCGATGCGTCGCCGGTTGAGGTCGAGCCGCTGGAGCGTTTTCTCGCCGAGCAGTATCCAGCCGTGGTCGCGCTGCTGGAGCAACAGGAAAGCTTCGCCCGTGAACACTTCACCCAGTACCCGCCGCGTCCCGACAACCTGAAGCTGCCCGCCGTACCGAGCGACAATCTGCGCCACGATTTTCTCACGGCGTTGCGGCTCAATCCGCGCATCCATCTGGCGATGGTCATTCAGCCGCTGCCGGGTCAAGACCTGCCCGAACGCGAACATCTCAACGCCGATCAGGTGATGGTCGAGCAGACGCTTTCGCCATGGAATCGTCAGCGTTTCATTCGTGTGGCGGACGGCGAAAAAGTCGCCGCGCTGGCGGTATTGGCGAGCGCCGCCGACGAGCCGGATTACGGTCACGACATCAACCTGTTCAGCGATAACCCCGGCGAGGTCGGCGCGCTGTATGGCTTCGGCCCGCAGCCGTTCGGCGATGCGCGTTTTCAGTACAGCTCGCAGGCGCCGTTTCACATGGGCTTCTTCCATGAAAGCCCGGTGGTGTACGCGGCTGCCGGATTTCTTCAGCGCAGTTGGCCGGACTGGCGCGCCTATCAGTACCTGGGCCTGGCGCGTTTGGCGTTCGCCTCTGGCCATCCTTACTGGGGGTACCGCTTTCTCGGATGGGGCGCGCACCACGTGCAGGACCTGACCCAGCCGTATCACGCCAAGCCACTGCCTGGGGTCGAGCTGCCGAGTCTGTTGCTGCTGGAGGGCAAGGCGCTGGCCGGTTTTGCCGATGATAAACAGGCGTCGATCGAACGCGTCGCCACCCGCCATATGGAAATCGAAAAGTATCAATCGACCTGGTTGCGCCGTGTGCTACGCGCCGGTCAGGCGCATCCGATGCTCGCGGCCTACGCCGATGTCGCTCAAGACCAACAGTATCCGCCGTACTCGGTGGACTACTTGCGCGCAGTGGTCAGCGCCGAGTCGGTCGAGGACTCGGCGGCGTTCGATGAAGCCATCGGCCAGTGGCTGGAGACGGCCCCGGTGACCAGCGATTTCAGCAGCGGCAATCAGTTGCAGCGCGAGCGTTTCGACCATCCGGCACTCAATCAACAGCTGTTCAAACTGCTCGGGCATTTCGGCGCGCACAGCCGGATTTATGTCCGCGCTGGACTGGCACCGTAGCCATCGCGGCCACGTAAAAAACAATAAGAACAAGGAAGGAGGAACCCATGATCAACACTCGATTGCGCCTCTCCGGCGTGGCACTTCCCGGTGTCGGCCTGGCAGGGCTGCTGCAACTCTGCGCGGTGGATGCGTTGCAGGCTGCCGAGTTCAGCGTGCTGGACAATCAAGTCAGCGGCTCGATCGATACGACCCTGTCCTATGGCCGTTTGTGGCGGGTGCAGGGCCGCGACAAGAACAACGATGACGTCAACACCAACGACGGCAATCGCAACTTCGACACCGGGCTGGTTTCCGAGGTGTACAAGATCACGTCGGAGCTGGAGGCCAACTATCAGAACTACGGGATGTTCCTGCGCGGCACCGCGTTCTACGACACCCAGTTGATGGACAAACGCAACGATTACTACCGCAACAACAATCCGGCGCAGCCGAGCCAGAGCTACCCGCAGGACGACCGTTTCACCAGCCAGACCCGCGACATCGCCGGCAGCCGCATCGAAATGCTCGACGCCTATGTCTACGGCAATTGGGACGTGGCGCAGATGCCGGTCACCGCGCGGGTCGGGCGTCAGGTGTTCAACTGGGGCGAGGGAATTTTCTATCGCGGCGGGATCAACACCACCAACCCGGTGGACGCGGCGAAATACCGTTTGCCGGGGGCCGAGGTCAAGGAAGTGCTGATGCCGGTGGAGGCCGTGAGCTTCAACATCGGCCTCAGCGATTCGTTGACCCTGGAGAGCTTCTACCAGACCAACTGGAAGGAGACCCGCATCGACCCGGTCGGGACTTTCTACTCGCAGACCGACCTGTTCACCGATGGCGGCAACACCGGTTACAACAACTTCAGCGGCACCGCGCTCGACACCCCTGTGCCGGGCTTCGGCAACGTCATCGGCCTGTACAGCGCACTGGGCAACAACCCGTTGCTCGGCCCGGCGCTGAAAAGCACCGGCCTGTACGCCAACGGCGTGACCCCGGCCTACGGCAACACGCTGAAAGTGGCGTCGATCGGCAAGGACTACAACGCACGCAACGATGGGCAGTTCGGCTTCGCCTTCCGCTACATCGCCGAAGAACTCAACAGCACCGAGTTCGGCCTGTACCTGGTCAACTACCACGCCAAGGAGCCGACCATCGCCGCTGATCTGGGTGGCTACAAGGGCATCGACATGAATGCCCTGACCAACATGCTCGCCGGTGTGGCCGGCAGTCAGGCCGGGGCGCTGGCCAACGGTCTGGCGACGGCCGATGTGATGGGCAACATCCAGGCGCATCGGCGTTATGCCGAAGACATTCGCATGTATGGGTTCAGCTTCAACACCACTTTGGGCCAGGCTTCGGTGTTCGGCGAAATCGCCTATCGACCGAACCTGCCGATCGGTGTCGCTGCCACCAACGATCTGATCGGCGACCTGGCCAACGGTGCCGCTGTGGCGGTGACCGGCAAGCCGGTCAACGTCGGCGGGCAGATGGTCACGCTCGACAGCGAGATCAACAACGCCGAGCGCGTCGAAGCGTTCAACACCTCGCTGGGCAGCATCTACAACTTCGGCCCGACGCTGTCGTTCGACTCGATGTTCGGCATTTTCGAACTGGCCTCCGAACACTTGCGCGGCAGCAGCCTTCAGTACACCGCCTACGACGGCAGCACGCGCTATTACGCAGGCACCGGCAACACCTCTTATGTGTCCGGCGGTGATCGTGACGATCAGGTCAACCGCAACTCCTACAGCTACACGGTGATGTTCAACGGCACCTGGAACGACGTGTACGCCGGGGTCAACGTCTCGCCTTACGTCGTCTACAAGGATGACTTCAAGGGCAACAGCTATCAGGCCGGCAACACCATCGACGGGCGCAAGGCCTACACCCTGGGGATCAAGGCCAACTACCAGAACAAGCTCGAAGCCGAGGTGCAATACACCAACTTCTGGGGCGGCGGGCAGAACAACGGGATTCGCGACCGCGACAACGTCGGGTTCAACCTCAAGTATTTCTTGTGAGTTCTGCACGAGATTTCAGCAACACCTCATCCCCCCTGTGGGAGCGGGCTTGCCCGCGAAGACGGCAGCACATTCGACATCAATGGTGGCTGACCCACCGCTATCGCTGGCAAGCCAGCTCCCACAGGGTAAGCATTCTGGAGAAGAACATGTTTCATATTTCAAGATTGACGAAGACAAGGCTGGCACTGGTTCTGGGCCTGAGCGCCGGCAGCGCTTTCGCCGCCATCACCCCCCAACAAGCCGAACAACTGAAAACCACCCTCACGCCCATGGGCGCCGAGCGTGCGGGCAATGCCGCCGGCACCATTCCGGCCTGGACCGGCGGCATCACCCAGGCGCCCGCCGGCTACAAACCGGGCCAGCATCACCCGGATCCGTATGCGGCGGACAAGCCACTGTTCACCATTACCAAGGCCAACCTCGATCAGTACAAGGCCCACCTCAGCCCCGGTCAGATCGCGCTGTTCAACAGCTACCCCGACACGTTCCAGATGCCGGTCTATCCGTCGCGTCGCTCCGGTTCGGCGCCGCAATGGCTGTATGACAACACTCTCAAAAACGCGACCTCGGCCAAGCTGCTGGAGGGCGGTAGCGGATTTGCCGATGCCTACGGTGGCGTGCCGTTCCCAGTGCCCAAGGACGGCATCGAAGTGCTGTGGAACCACATCACTCGTTATCGCGGGATTTACGTGGTGCGCCGCGCCTCCGAGGCCCCGGTGCAGCGCAACGGCAGCTTTGCGCTGGTCACCTCGCAGCAGGAAGCGCTGTTCAACTTCTACCGTCCGGGCGGGCAGTACGCCGACCTGAAAAACATCCTGTTCTACTACCTCGCCTTCGTGAAAAGCCCGGCGCGACTGGCCGGTGGCGCGGCGCTGGTGCACGAGATGCTCGATCAGCTCAAGGACCCGCGCCAAGCCTGGGTTTACGACGCCGGCCAACGCCGCGTGCGCCGCGCGCCGAACCTCGCGTACGACACGCCGATCGCCTCATCCGATGGCCTGCGCACCGCCGACGACACCGACCTGTTCAACGGCGCGCCGGACCGCTACGACTGGAAGCTCAAGGGCAAGCAGGAAATCTACATCCCCTACAACAACTACAAGGTCGGCAGCCCCGACGTGAAGTACGCACAATTGCTGACCCCGGGCCACCTCAACCCGCAATTCACCCGCTATGAGCTGCACCGTGTGTGGGTGGTCGAAGGCAACCTCAAGCCGGGCGCGCGGCATATCTATTCCAAGCGCGTGCTGTTTCTCGACGAGGACAGCTGGGGCGCGGCGCTGGTTGATCAATACGATGGGCGAGGGGAGTTGTGGCGGGTGTCGATGGCCTACCTGAAAAACTTCTACGACCTGCCGACCACCTGGAGCGCACTGGACGTGTTCCACGACCTGCAGGCCCGCCGTTACTACGTGCAGAACCTCGACAACGAAGAAGCCTCCACCGTCGACTTCTCGCAACCGGTGCCGGAAGACGCGTATTTCATGCCGTCGGCGTTGCGCCAGCGCGGCACACGCTAGAGGCGTATCACAACCTCTGTAGGAGCTGCCGCAGGCTGCGATCTTTTGACTTTGATTTTAAAAACAAGATCAAAAGATCGCAGCCTGCGGCAGCTCCTACACAAGGCGGGTTGTCTGTGACATTGGGTTGACTGGTCGGACGCCATCGCGGGCAAGCCCGCTCCCACAGGTTTTTCGGTCGTTCACATATTTTGTGTTCGACCGGTTACCTGTGGGAGCGAGCCTGCTCGCGAATCGATCTTTCGTTCAGCGCACAGGTGAAGATCAGACGCGGAAGTGGCTGACCATCTGCTGCAGCTGGCCACCCAGGCGTGCCAGTTCAACGCTGGACGCTGCGGTTTCATCACTGGCAGCGGCTGTCTGTTCCGACACGTCGCGGACGTTGATGATGCTGCGGCTGATTTCTTCGGCCACGGCGCTTTGCTGCTCGGCGGCGGCGGCGATCTGCTGGTTCATCGACTGGATGTTCGACACCGTACGGGTGATGTTTTCCAGGGAGTCGCCAGCCTTGCGGGTCAGGGCCACGCTGCTGTCGGTCAGGGCGCGGCTGTTGTTCATCACGGCAGCCACTTGCTGGGTGCCGTTCTGCAGACCGGCGACCAGGCCTTCGATTTCTTCGGTGGATTTCTGCGTGCGCTGGGCCAGGCCACGGACTTCGTCGGCAACCACGGCAAACCCGCGACCGGCTTCACCGGCACGTGCTGCTTCGATTGCGGCGTTCAGCGCGAGCAGGTTGGTCTGTTCGGCCACGGCCTTGATCACGTCCATGACGCTGCCGATCTTGTCGCTTTCCTGTTGCAGCACGCTCATGGCTTCGGTGGAACGCACCACTTCGCTGGCCAGACGCTCGATCTGCGCGATGGCTTCATTCACCACCTTGTCACCTTCACGGGCTTCGCCATCAGCGGCGGCAGCGGCTTGCGAGGCTTCTTCGGCGTTGCGCGCGACTTCCTGCACGGTGGCAGTCATCTCGTGCATGGCGGTGGCCACCTGATCGGTCTCGACCTTCTGGCTGTTCACGCCGGCGCTGGTTTGTTCGGTCACGGCCGAGAGTTCTTCGGCGGCGCTGGCGATCTGAGTGACGCCGTCGCGGATACCGCTGATCAGGTCGCGCAGGGTCACGCCCATGCGTGCGATGCCTTGTTGCAGTACGCCGAGCTCGTCGCGGCGGGTGACCGTGACGTTCTGGGTCAGGTCGCCGCTGGCAATGCGCTCGACCACGGCCAGGGTTTCTTGCAGCGGACGGGTGATCTGACGGGTGATGATCACGGCGGCAATCACACCGACCAACAGCGCCAGCAGGGTGCTGATCAACTGGAAAGTACGGGCCTGGGCGCTTTCGATGTCACGGCGGTCGAGCTGGATCTGGTACAGCTGCTCGCTGGTGTTGACGATCGCGGTGCCCTGATCGGTCATCTCTTTACGCGCCTGCACCGCTTCGCTGTTGGCGTTTTTATACGCCTGCAATGCGCTGCGGTAGTTGGTCAGGGCGGTTTCCAGCTGACGAAGCGTGTCTTGCTGAGTCGCCGAGAAGTGCGTGTTCAACTGCTTGAGGCTGTCGATGGCCACGTTCAGTTGGCCGACGGCTTTCTGTTCGGTTTCGTTATTGGTGGTGGCGGTGTAGCCACGCACTTCATAGCGCGCGAGGATGAACGCTTCCTTGGCTTCGGTGATGGCCTGGAACTGCGCGAAGCGCTCGTCGCTCAGGGGCAACTGCTGAACGCGGTTGCTGATCGACTCGATCAGGTTATAAGCGGTGTCGGCGTTGGTGCCCATCACGTCGCGGGCGCTGTTACCGGTGCGGTAGGCGTTACGCATCTTGTTCAGCGAGGCCTGGTATTCGGCGATGGTCGCCGCCTGCTCCTTGAGCAGTTTGACGTTTTCCGGGCTCTTGAACTTGTTGATCAGCGCCTGTTGTTGCGCGGCGAAGCTTTCGAGGGTGGTTTGTACATTCTGCGCGGCAGTTTCGTCGCCGTTGGTCAGCATGTATTGCAGACGCACCACACGCAGCTTGGTCAGACCAGCATTGAGCTGGGTGATGTCGCTCATCCAGTTGCTGCGGTCAATCAGGCCGCCGAGACTGGTCCAGCCAGTCAGGGCCAGCACGCAGGTCAAGGCCAGGACCAGGCCGAAGCCCAGACCCAATTTCATGTTCACGCTGATGTTGCCGAACCAGCTATTCATCACAATTCCTCCAGGAACGTAGAGCTACTTGATCGTCGGTCAGGCTGGAAGATTGTTGTTTTTTTGAGCCAGCAAGGGTGTTAGCAGATTTGTATCGGCCGCAAACACGAGAGCTGAAAGGATTTTGTCCTACGGAATTTGTAACAAGGGCACTTCAAGACTTTTTTCACATGCGTTTCACCGACTGCTTACGCGCGCTTCTCTACCCTCGCCACATCGAATTGACTGTGATGGATGCCGACGAGGCGGCCCGATGTGGAATTGAGACTGAGTCTGTTCGGCGTCAAACGCTCGCTCTCCCTGAGCGGATTGGCCCGCTATCGCAATACCTGGGTGGTGCTCGGCGCGTCGCTGCTGGTGATTCCGCTGACCCTGTGGCTGCTCGCCCCGGCGGCGGTGCCGGATCTGGCGCATGGCAATGTGTCCGGCGCCCGCGCGCTGGCAGCCGGGTGGGCCAAGGGCGAGATGATCGTGCTGGTGCGGCACGTCGAGCGCTGCGATCACTCACCGGCGCCGTGCCTGAGTGGCGACGACGGCATCACCGACCGCTCGCGCAGTGTCGCGGTGGGTGTCGGCGCACGGTTCGAGCATTTGGGCCTGGACCACGCCGATATCTATAACAGCCCGATGCTGCGCACCGTGCAGACCGCCGGTTACATGTTCAATCGCGCGGCCAGTGAAGACTGGCTGATCAGCTGCAAGGGCCACATCCTGCAGGAAGCGCTGGCGCACAAGCTCCCGGGGCGCAATCTGATCCTGGTGACTCACAGCGAGTGCATGGCGGAGCTGGAAAAGGACTTGAATAAACCGGTTTCTGACCCCGGCTACGGCTCGTCACTGTTTGTGTCTGCCGCAAACAAAGCGGACCCGCGCGTGCTTGGCTTCATCGAAGCCTCCGACTGGCACTCAGTGAGCACTCGATGAACTGAGGTGTGCAAAGCGCCAGACAATAAAAAACCCGCCAGTCCGGCGGGTTTTTTATTGTCTGGCGCGAGGGGTGTCAGTAGCCGACGAAGTAGTACGCCTGACGCCCGACCATCATGGTCTTGAGCACTTTGAGCGGTGCGGCGGGTTCGCTGTCTGCCGAGATCACCGCGACGTTCGAGGGGGAGGCGCTGAGGAATTCGTGCAGTTGCGCGTCGGTGTCCAGGCCCTTGAGCACGCTTTGGGTGTAGAACACGCTGGCACCGCCGACCCGTTCATTGGCCTGGAACAGCGCCACCTGCTGACCGTTGGCTTGCAGGGTCTGAATATGTTCGGTCAGCGGCAGGAACGACAACTCCTTGTCGGCGTTGGGCAATGCCCACTGGGCCGCGCCGAGGTAGCTGGCGATCACCACCGTGAGCAAGCCAGCGGCAATCGCCTGACGATGACGGGCGACTTTTCCGATGAAGCGGTCGGTTGTTTCACGCGCCTGCAAGCGCTCGAACAACACGCGCGCGTACTCCGCGGCGATCACCGCCGCGGCCGGGGTCATCGACATCAGGTACACCGTGCGCTTGCTCGAAGCCAGGGTCAGCATGATGAACTGCGCGACGATCCACAGGCTGAAAAACAGCAGATAACGGTTGGCCTTCAGTTCCTTGCGGAAATGCCACAGGCCCAGGTACACCAGAATGTTCCACGGCAGGAACGCTTCCGGCAGTTTGGCCAGATAGTAATAGAACGGCTCGTAATGTCCGGCCTCGACGAACGAGCCGCTGAAGCGCCCGACGCTGTTGGTCAGCAGTACCTCCGCGACCGCGCTCGAGCCACCGCGCTGATAGAGCACGGCGAGCCAGATCAGCAACGGGATCAGACCGACGGCCGTGAGCAGGCCGGGACGCAGCCAGGCGCCGAGCTTCAGGCGTTTGTCGATCAGGTTGTCGGCCAACAAGTAGGCGAAAATCACCACCCCCGGCATCGCCAGTCCGAGCACGCCCTTGCTCAAAGTGGCGATGGCGATCCCGACGATAAACAGCAGCGAGTTAGCGGCGTTCGGTGCGCGTTGCGCCTGAAAGAATGCCAGCAACGCTGTGGTCACGCCGAGCGCCAGCAGCGCATCCTCACCGACCCCGCGCACGTTGCTCCAGTAACTGGCCATGGTCGCCAGCAGAATCCCTGCGGTCCAGGCCACCGCTTTCGGCCGTCCGAAGCGGCGCAACATGCCATACAGCAGCATCACGCTGAGCAACCCGGCCACCGCCGACGCCAGCCGCACCGCCCACGGCGAAACACCGAACACGCGCATGGCGCCGGCATCCAGCCACAGGCTCAGCGGTGGTTTTTCCAGAAACGCTTCGCCGAACAGGCGCGGCGTCACCCAGTCATCGTCCAGATGCATCTCCATGGCGATCCCGGCGACCCGGGCCTCGGTAGAGCCTTGCAACTGGTGGTTACCCAAAGCGAAAAAAAACAGCAGGGCGGCGAGTAGAAACAGCGAAGTGGCGGCACGCGGCATGGATTTCAGGCAACCGGAAAGGGCAGGAGCCTTGAGCATACTTCGCCATTGCTTAACAAATTGTGAAACTCACGCCAGTTGGCGCGACCAACGCTTCTCCGGCGTTTCAAACAACGGATTGACCAGCGCCGTCAGCACATGATCCTGCCAGCGCCCGGCGATGTTCAGATAGGCCTTGGCGTAGCCTTCACGCTCGAAACCCAGACGCTCCAGCAGGCGCGCACTGCGCTCGTTGCCGGGCATGTAGTTGGCCATGATCCGGTGCAGGTTCTGCGTGTCGAACATGTAGCCGATGCCGGCCTCCAGACCTTCCTGCATCAAACCCTGACCCTGATGCGCGTGATCAATGTGATAACCCAGATAACAGGCCTGAAACGCCCCGCGAATGATCCCGCTGAAATTGCACGCGCCGATCATCTGCTGGCCGTCCGGCGTCAACAAGGCGAAATGCATCGCCAGCCCGGCCTCGAAAGCACTGGCCTGGACTTCAAGCCGACGGCGAATCTGCTCGGTGGAAAAGTACTCGGTGGTGCGAATCGGCGACCACGGGGCGAGGTGGCGCTGGTTGCGTGCATAGAAATCACTTTCCAGTCCGGCCTGTTCCGGGGCGAGGATGGCGAGCGTCAGGCGTTGGCAGGGCAAAGTCAGCAGCGACATCGGCGGCTCCGGTGGGCAAGGTTGAGGGACAGGATTGATCACGGGGCGGAAAAAAACAAACCGCGCTGGCGCCCTGTAAATTTCTTTGGTTGAGTGCACAGGGTTATTGACTGCGGCATTTCCGGGATTGGGGAACAAGCAATGGAATTTGCATTGATGGTAAATGGGTTGGCACTGCGTGTTCGGGCGCCGGACCCAGCGCTGGTCGCTCCGGTGCGGGAGGCGCTGAACGCCAGTTACCGCGAGCATGCGCCTTTTCTAGGGTGGGCGGTTGAACACACCGGTGAGGAGCAGGCGTTGTCGTCCATGCTGCAAGCGCGGGATGATTTCGCCAGCGAGACCGGTGAGCGGCGCTTATTCATCGTGACTGAAGACGGACAAACCGTCGTTGGCTGCATCGGCCTGGTGCCGCGTCGGCGCAAGCGTTATGTCGTCGGTTATTGGGCCAGCAGCGCGTTTGCCGGCAAGGGCTACATGCGTGAAGTACTGCAGCAACTGGTCAGGCGCCTGCCTGAGTTCACCTTTTACCTGACCACATCGTCGGCCAACACCCGCAGTCAGCGTCTGGCTGAAGCGACGGGGTTTGCGCTGATCAGGATTCACCCGCAGGCGCGGCAATCGCAGCAGCACGGTGTGCAGGACACTTGGGTGTATCGCTTCGGCACTAAACGCCAGGCAAAAAAAAGCCCGCGGGAGAGCGCGGGCGAACCGTAGTTTCTTGAATGAGCGAGCGGACTGTACCGTGTTGATCGACCCGGAGCAGTGAAGAAAAATTCATCTCGGCAGCGACCGCTCTGCAACGCATCAGGGCAAGTGATCCGCGGCGAAATCGGCTTCCGAACGCGCCGTCAGCCGGCCCTTGCGGCAGGCCTGCTGAAAGCGTTCGAAGTCGCGTTCATTCTGCGCGGTGTAACTGCGGGCGTATTTGAACAGGGCGTCAGCCAAGGCATCGCCCTTGCCGATGTAACCGCTGATGACCGCCGCATTGCCCGAGGCTTTGGCGTGCGCCCGGGCCAGTGCACGGCCGCAGACCCGGGCGTAGGCGGCGAAGGTTTCGGCGTCGAAGTTTTCCAGCTCGGCGGAGATCTTCATGTCGCGCAACTGCCGCACATAAAACTGCCGGCCGTTGGGGCCGCTCGTCCAGCCGAGAAACAGATCGCTCGCCGACTGCATCAGGCGCTGCCCTTCGACCACCCGCTGGCCCTCATGACGCGTGCGGGACTTGGCCTTCACATAGTCGGCGAGCACTGAGCGCCGCGCCTCCTTGAACTGTAGAAACAACGGAAACTCCTGATCGTCAGTCAGCAGCGCCACCAGACACCGCGTGCCGACACTGCCCACTCCAACCACCTTGAACGCCAGATCCTGCACGTGAAACCGCGAGAGCAATTCCCGCCGGTCAGCCTGCAGTGTGGTGCGATAGTCACGCATGAACGTATCGAACAACGGCCGCCAGTCCGCCAATTGCAACCAGTCATCATCGGCGTCGAGCAGCGTGGTGTTCTTGTGCAGGTGGAAAATTTCCGGCAGGTCGTCACGAATGACCAGCCGCCCGTTGGCGTCGCGCTCGCTGATCTTCGGCAGCAACTCGGCGTGGGTGCGCCGCTCGGCCTTATCGACGGCACGCTGCACATGCTCCAGCGCACTCTTGCGCGCCTGATCGAGCAAGTCTTCGTACTTGATCGATTCATACCAGGTTTCCAGCGCACTCTGTTCGGCGCACTCCAGCATCGTCGCCTGATAGGCGCCGACCATCTGCCGACACACGTCTTCCTCAACCGACTCGCCATGGCGCAAATCCCGCGCCGCCACCACAAAACTCGCCGCCAGCCGCTTCACATCCCATTCCCAGGGACCGGGATGCGCCTCGTCGAAATCATTGACGCTGAACAGTAGATTGCGCTCCGGCGTGGCAAACCCGCCGAAATTCATCAAATGCGCATCCCCACAAATCGGCCCGACCAGCCCCATGTTTTCGGTGCTCGACAGATCGTATGCCTGCAGCAACGCATTGCCACGGAAGAAGGTGAAGGGCGACACCAGCATCCGCCCGTAACGCAATTCCACCAGTGAGGCGACACGGCCCTGACTGGAGGCCTTGATCAGTGGGATCGGATCGCGGTTCATCTTTCCGGTGGTGGCGTGGGCGCTGCGCGAGCAATTCTTGCGGGCGTCCTTGCCTTGCTTCATGCGGGTTTGGAGGGTGGTCATCAGCGCTCGCTCTGTGAAGGGGCGCTGTGAGTGTAGAAGGGGATTTGGGGTTTATCTGGCAAGGCGTTGATGTCTGTCAGGGACTTTTTGTTGCCGGTTTTTTCGCGTCCGCCGGGGCGTTGTCGGATAGCCACAACGACAACGAATAACTGGCCACCGCCTGCCGCCGCGCCGCGTTGCGCATCAGATACACCTGAACCGTGTACTCGCCATCAACAGGCACCGCACCGGCAAAGTGATCGCCCATGATCGAGCCGTTGAACAGCGCTTCGTCAGCACCCGGGGCGGCGACGTTGAAATACGCGGACGTGTTGGAAGATTTGAAATCAACCGTCAGCGTCTGACCAGCCTTTGCGACGAGTTTGTATTCGGCGGTCTGATAGCCCTTGATCTTCTGTTTGAACTGCACGCTGCCGACTTCGCTTTTGAACGTGACCTGTTGCACACGTGGGGGAGGTGCGTCTGCGGCGATGGCGGGGAGTGACATCAACGAGGCCAGGGCGGCGGCGATCCAGGTGTTCATGGTGGGCAATCTCCGTGATGTTCAAACCGTAGCTTGGAGCTTCCAGTCACTGTGACAGTCGGATCCGGCGGGAGTGCGGTTTGCGTTGGAGGTGGTGTTCCGGTTGGGGGAACGCCAGATGCGACAAAGCCCGCACAAGGCGGGCTTTGTCGTTGAGAGTTGGTGGAGCCGGGGGGATTTGAACCCCCGTCCGCCAGTGCTCCGCTGTCGGTACTACATGCGTAGCCGTGTCTATTAAGTTAACCCTCAGCGACCCGACGGGCAGGGTGCTTTGGGCGAGTTGTGTAAGTTTTAGCCGCTTCGTCCACAACGTACTGCACGGCGATTCTGTTCTATATGACAATCATTTCGGGTTTACAGACATCCCCTGATGATTGCTGGGCCCGAAGGCACCAGGAGTGCATGTCAGCTGCAATTAAGCAGCGAGAGCAGCACCGTATTGGTCGTCATTGGCAACTATAAGAAGTTGCAACAGTGGATTTACGACTTCTGTTACCAAGTCGGCATGCACCTAAAGTTTCGTCACCGGCGTCGAATCCTAATCGGCCCCGAACTCATTGCCTCGTACATCAGGTGAGGCAACAAGCCTGTGCAGTGTACGCCAAACGGCCCCCGAGGCCAACCCGAAGGTTGGCCGGGAGGTGAATCAGTTGTTGGTGCCGGTGGATTTGCGCAGTTCCAGAATGGTTTGCGAGGTTTCCGCAACGCAGTCATCGATCTTGCCTTGGGCTTTCAGTGCCTGAGCCTTGCTGACACTGGCTTCAGCGCGCTGGCTCAGTTCTGGCGACGATGACAGCTGGCCCTTGGCATTGTTGATGGTCTGGATATTGGCATCGCACAGGTCGGCAGGCTTGTCGGCGGCGAACGAGGTGGAGGCCAGCATCGAGGCAGTAACGAACAGACCTAACAGTACAGAACGTTTCATGTGTATCTCCTTGAACTGAGGGATCCAGACTTCGCTGGCCGTCAGGACGGGCAACCGAGTGGAAGAAAAGCCCCGATTTTCGGGGTCTGTTCTGTGGACTACGGTCGCGCGCAAGGGTTCTATTTTTCTTCAGCAGGCCTTGGCGCGGGTCACCCGATCCACCAGATACACCAGCCCGTGATAGTCGATGCCACCGTGTTGCGTCAGGCCGATCTCACAAGTGCGGCTGGTGGAAATCCCCTCGCTGCAATGCTGCACCGCGTCCTTGAGTGTGCGCAGCGAATGGCTGTTCAGCTCCGGGGTGGTGAAGCCCTTGTCACCGGCAAACCCGCAACAATGGATGCCCTCCGGGATGACCACGGAGTTGCTGCATTTGCGCGCCAGATCGATCAGTGCCTGGCTTTCGCCCAGATGCTGGGTGCTGCAGGTCACGTGCACCGCAATCGGTGCCTCTTGCGGGGTGAACTCCAGACGATCGAGAAGATGCGTACGGATGAAGCGCACCGGGTCGTACAGATCCAGACGAACATCTCCTACGTCCTGCACCAGGCGCAAGGTGCAGGGGCTGGTGTCGCAATAGATTGGATCAAGCCCGCCACGACTGGCGTGGAGCAGCGCGCTGATCAGTTCCTGACGCTTGTGCTCAGCCTGTTCGGCGTAGCCTTTGGAGGCGAAAGGCTGACCGCAGCAGAGGTTGTCCAGATTGTCCGGGAACACCACTTGGTAACCGGCCTTTTCCAGCAGGCCACGGGTCTTGTCGTACAGCGACATCTGCTCTTTGTCACCCGCCGCCGGGCCCATCACCCGTGATACGCAGGCCGCCAGATACACCACGCGCGGGCGCTCGTCCGACACACTCGGGCTGAAGCGAATGGCTTTTTCCGGTTGCGGCATCGCATTGGTCCACAGCGGCACGTGGCCTTTGGACAAGCGCGTCAGCGTCGCCGAAAGCTTGGCTAGACGCGGTGCGCCAAGCAGCATCCGTGCGCCATTGGCCGCGTGCAGGGTGAAGCGTGCACCTTGCAGGGTCTTGGCGAAATTTCCTTCGATCCAGTCAGCGGTTTTCTGATGCGTCGCGTGTCGGCCACGAAGCTTTTTCACCAGTTCGCCGGTGTTGATGCCCACAGGGCAACGCTGTGCGCACAACCCGGTCGCCGCACAGGTCTCGATGCCTTGGTACTCGTAGGCTTGTTCCAGCTCGGTGGTGTCAACACCGGCGCGTTTTTTCGCCTGAATATCACGCCAGATCACGATGCGCTGGCGCGGGCTGAGGGTCAGTCCTTTCGACGGGCAGACCGGTTCGCAGAAACCGCACTCGATGCACTTATCAACAATCTCATCCGCCGCCGGCAGCGGTTTCAGATGTTTGAGATGGATCTGCGGATCTTCGCTGAGCACCACGTCCGGGTTGAGGATGCCGTTGGGGTCGAGCAGGCGTTTGAGCTGCCACATCAGTTGATAGGCATCGCTGCCCCATTCCAGCTCAACGAACGGGGCCATGTTGCGCCCGGTGCCGTGTTCGGCTTTCAGCGAACCGCCGAACTCCACCGCCACCAGTTGCGCGACGTCGTCCATGAACGCCTGATAGCGTGCGACTTCTTCCGGACTGTTGAAGCCTTGGGTGAAGACGAAGTGCAGATTGCCTTCCAGTGCGTGTCCGAAAAGGATCGCTTCGTCGTAGGCATGTTTGTCGAACAGCGCGATCAGGCGATTGACGCCGATGGCCAGTTGCTCGACCGGGAAGGTCACGTCTTCGATGATTACCGTGGTGCCGGTTTTGCGCACCGCGCCGACGGCGGGGAAGGTGTCCTTGCGGATCGCCCAGAGTTTGGCGTTCTCGGCCGGGTCTTCGGTGAAGTCGACCTGTTTTTCCACCGGGAAACTGGCCAGCGAAGCCATGATCTGCGCCAGTTGTTCCTGCAGCAAAGTGGAAGAGGCGGCGCGGGATTCGATCAGCAGCGCGCAGGCGTTGTTCGACAGGTGTTGTACGAAATCCGGCATGCCCGGTTTGTCCTGCACCGAGCGCAGACTGCGCCGATCCAGCAGTTCTACCGCCGACACCGGTTGGTTTTTCAGCACGGTGACCGCGTTGCAGCAGGTTTCCACATCCGGGAACACGATCAGAGCCGAGGCCTTGTTCGGGTGGTCGATCACCGTGTCGTAGGTCACCGCACTGATGAAGCCGAGCGTGCCTTCGGAACCGACCAGCAGGTGGCTCAAGATATCCACAGGCTCGTCGAAATCCACCAGCGCATTGAGTGACAGGCCGGTGGTATTTTTCAGACGGTATTTGTGGCGGATTCTCGCGGCCAGTTCGGCATTGGCGCGGGTCTCGCGGCCCAATGTCGCCAGGCGCTCCAGCAGATCGCTGTGGCTGACGCGGAAAGCGGCGACGCTTGCGGCGTCTTCGGTGTCGAGGCAGGTGCCGTCGGTGAGTACCAGGCGAATTCCGGCCAAGGTGTGATAGGTGTTTTGCGCGGTGCCGCAGCACATGCCGCTGGCGTTGTTGGCGACAATGCCGCCGATCTTGCAGGCGTTGATCGACGCCGGATCCGGGCCGATCTTGCGTCCGAACGGTGCCAGCCACGCATTGGCCTGCGCGCCGATCACGCCAGGCTGCAGGCGGATTTGCAGGCCTTGATCACGAATCTCGCGAGCGTTCCAGTTATCCCCCAGTACGATCAACACCGAATCGCTGATCGCCTGCCCGGACAAACTGGTGCCGGCGGCGCGGAAGGTCACCGGGACTTGATCGCGCTGGGCCAGTTTCAGCAGCGCCACCACTTCGTCTTCGGACTCGACGCGGATCACCAGTTTGGGAATCAGCCGATAAAAACTGGCGTCGGTGCCGAAGGCCAATGTCGACAGCGGATCGTCGAAACGGCGCTCCGCTGGAATCAGTTGCTGCGCATCGCGCAGGAAATTCACCGGAAGTGTCATTGGTCCTCCAGGATCAGCACCACCAGATCTTTCGGGCCGTGGGCGCCGTAAGCCAGCACTTGTTCGATGTCGGCAGTTTTCGACGGGCCGGACACCAGCAGCGCATTGGTTGGCATGCCTTGAGCCCACTCGAATTCCTGTTGCACCTGATAGAAGTTGTCGCGGATTTCGCTGGCCTTGAGCAGGGCGAAATGCACCGGCGGCACCAAACTCATCAACCGCGGTTCTTCACGGGTTGGCCAAAGGATCAGGCTGCCGGTCGCGGCGATGGCGCCGAGGGTGCCGGTGAGGCTGGCTGGGGTGTCGTTGAACAGCTCGGCTTTCCATTCTTCCATCGGCCGGTCGTAGGACTTAAGCGTCGGCAGATCAGGACTGTTCGCCCAGTGCTGTGTGATGCGCTGCCCGTGGGGTGTAGTCGGTGCGATCAGCAGGCTTGGCAGTTGACGGTCACGCAGCAGTTGCGCGAGCAGCGTCGGCCAGTCTGCGTCAGAGGTCAGATGGATTTCGGTGTGTACCGCTTCCATCAGTTTGCGCAGCTGCGGGATACGTTGCTCGGCGCTGTAGGTGTAAGGCTGGGTCACCAGATCGACGTCGAAGTCGTCGGCAATCGGTGTGGCGCCGGTCAGACTTTTCCGTAGCTTGGCGAGGATATTTTGCTTGGCGCTCATCAGCGGTCCCCCTGTTTGGCCAGATGCTCGCGGGCCATGTCGTGGAGTGAGCGGGCGGCGGGTTTGGGTGCGCTGTGGTTTTGCGTCCACGGGCCGACATTGCTCGGGGTCAGGGCGCGCAGGCGCGTGGCGAAGAAACCGAACAACCGATACAGCGTCGGCGAGCTGTTGAGTTTCGCCCAGGCGTTCCAGATAAAGCGTTCCTTGCGCGAATATTTGCTGCCCTGACCACGCATCACTTGATGCGGACTGTCCGGGGCTTTGACGTTCTCTTCGCGTAGGCGTCGCAGCAGAGCGGGGATCGGAATTTTTACCGGGCACACTTCGCCGCAGGCGCCGCACAGCGACGAAGCGCTCGGGTGATCCGGGACTTTCGCCAGACCGACCATGTGCGGCGTGATGATCTTGCCGATTGGCCCAGGGTACACCTCGCCGTAGGTGTGACCACCGACGCGGGTATACACCGGGCAATGGTTCATGCAGGCGCCGCAGCGGATGCAGTTCAGGGTCTGGCGCAGTTCGCTGTCGGCAAAGGCCTGGCTGCGACCGTTGTCGAGCAAGACCAAGTGCACTTCCTGTGGGCCGTCGAGTTCATGTTCCTTGCGCGGGCCGGAGATCATGTTGACGTAAGTGGTGATCGGAATGCCCAGCGCCGAGCGAGTCAGCAGCGACAGCAGCGGCACCACGTCGCGCAGGTTTTCCACAACCTTTTCGATGCCAGTGACGGCGATGTGCACCGGCGGCACGGTGGTGGTCATGCGGCCGTTGCCTTCGTTTTCCACCAGCAGCAGGGTGCCGGTCTCGGCCACGGCGAAGTTGACGCCGGAAACGCCGATGTCCGCTTCGAAAAATTTCTGCCGCAGGACTCTGCGACCGATCTGAATGAGTTGGTCAACGTCCTTGGTGTACTCCACGCCAAGTTTGTCGTGGAACAAGGACGCGACCTGACCGGCATTCTTGTGGATCGCCGGCATAATGATGTGTGAAGGCTTCTCGTGGTCGAGCTGGACGATGTACTCCCCCATGTCGGACTCCAGGCATTCAACACCTTGAGCCTCGAGGAAATGGTTCATCTCCATCTCTTCGCTGACCATCGATTTGCCCTTGATCACTTGCCGCGCCTCGTGAGCGCGGATGATCGATAAGACGATGCCATTGGCCTCGTCCACCGTTTCCGCCCAGTGCACTGTCACACCGTTGCGGGTCAGGTTCTGTTCCAGTTGCTCGAGCAGGTCGGGCAACTTGGAGAGCGCACGCGCCCTGATCGAGTTGCCCAGGGCGCGCAGATGTTCTCTTTCGTGGGCATCGCTGAAAGCCGCGGCCCGCTTGGTCATCAGTGAATCCATCGCAGTACGGAAGTTATTCCGTAGCTGCTGATCGCCCAAGGCGGTGTGCGCCCGGGTGCGGAAATCTTCTTCTACGGCGACCGTAGGAATAATCGTCGAGGTGCTCATTGCGCACCTCCGGTTCGTTGCCACAGAAAGCTGGCGAGATGTTGCCCGCGCAGCGCTTCTTTTTGTTTCTCGAATGCGCCGTTGATGTTCATCAAACAGCCACAATCGGCGCTCAACACCTGATGCGCGCCGGATTCCTTCAACGCCCGGGTCTTGTCAGCCACCATCGCGCCGGAAATGTCTGGCATACGGACGCTGAATGTCCCACCGAAGCCACAGCATTCGCTTTCATGGTCATGGTTGACCCGTTCCACGTTGCTCAACTGCGCCAACAACTCGCGGCCGTGCAGGTGGGTGTTCATCTCGCGCCGTGCCGAACACGAGGTGTGCAGCGCGACTTTGACCGGCTCGCCGCTGTCCTTGAGCTGCACCTTGCAGACGAACAGCAGAAACTCGGCCAGTTCATAAGTGCGGGCCGCGAGGGCCTGCACCTGTTTCAGCGTTGCCGGCTCGTCCTTGAACAAGTCGGCGTAATGCTCGCGCAGCATGCCCGCGCAGGAACCCGACGGCACCACCACCGGATAATCCCCGGCAAACAACGCCAGTTGCGAGCGCGCGACCGTCCGCGCCTGCTCGGTGTAACCCGAGGTGTAGGCCGGTTGCCCGCAGCAGCTCTGCCCTTGCGGGTACTCGACGCGGATGCCTTCGCGCTCCAGCAAGTGGATCGCGTCCATCCCGGCTTCGGGGTAGAACAGGTCGACCACGCAGGTACCGAACAGGTAAACCCGCGCCGGTTTCTCGCTGGGGTATTGCCGAGGCTCGGGCAGCGGCGGTGCAACGCGGGTGGCGTTGGGCACAGCGTTGTAAAAAAGCTCGCTCATCAGGCGTGTCTCCGGGTGGGCCCGGTTATCCGTCTGTTGAGGCTGCTGAATATAAAGAGCCTTGCTTTCAGCAGCCTTACAGACCGGGTGGTGAATTGCTGACGCCGGAATCACGAACCGGCGTCGGTTATTTCCGTTTTGCTTGAAGGTTTAGTGCACCAGCATGCCGGTGAACCAGTAAGCCTGGGCCAGGGTGATCAAGCCGACAATCGTCGCAAAGAATAGGCTGTGCTTGAGAGTGAAGCGGAACAGATCCGATTCCTTGCCCACCAGCCCGGTGGCGGCGCAGGCCACTGCAATTGATTGTGGCGAAATCATTTTGCCGGTCACGCCGCCGCTGGTATTCGCGGCTACCAGCAGGGTGTCGTTGACGCCGATCTGGTGTGCGGTGGTCGCTTGTAGCGAACTGAACAGGGCGTTCGACGAAGTATCGGAGCCGGTCAGAAACACACCGAGCCAGCCGAGGAACGGCGAGAAGAACGGGAAGGCTGCGCCGGTCGCGGCCAATACCAGGGCCATGGTCGAAGACATGCCCGAGTAGTTGGTGACGAAGGCGAACGCCAACACCATGCCGATCGACAGAATTGGCCAGCGCAGTTCGTAGAAGGTCTCTTTCAAGGTGGTCAGACCAATTTTGAAATTGATCTTCAGCACCAGCATCGAGATCAGCGCCGAGAAGAAAATCGCGGTACCGGTCGCCGAGATCGGGTCAAGCTTGAACACTGCCGGAATCGCGGTCGGGGTGGCGACGATCGGCGCGGTCTTGATCACCAGTTGATCAAGGTGCGGGATCGCAAAGTTGAATACCCAGGCGTACATCGAACCGCCGGCGGCGAACATGGCTTTGAAGGGTTTGAGGGTCCAGATCGTGACCAGTACCGTGAGGATCAGGAACGGCGACCACGCCTTGAAAATTTCCCCGAGGCTGTAAGGCGAAGCCACGGAAGTGCGCTTCTGGCCGAAACCGCCGACGCTGGCGGTCACCGCCGTGCTCGAGGTGGCGCCGGCAATCTGCGCGCCTGCGGTGCGCTTTGGCTGCCAGACTTTGAGGAACAGGGTCAGCGCCACCAGGCTGGCCAGCGCCGAGGTGATGTCCGGCAGCTCCGGGCCAATGAAGTTCGAGGTGAAGTACTGGGTCACGGCGAAGCTCAGGCCGGCAACCAGCGCGGCCGGCCAGGTTTCACGCACGCCACGCATGCCGTCCATCATGAACACCAGCCAGAACGGCACGAACAACGACAACAGCGGCAGTTGGCGGCCGGTCATGGCGCCGATCTTGAACGCGTCGATGCCGGTCACTTGCCCGGCAACAATGATTGGAATGCCCAGTGCGCCAAACGCCACGGGTGCCGTGTTGGCAATCAGGCACAGGCCGGCGGCGTACAGCGGGTTGAACCCGAGGCCGACCAGCAGCGCGGCGGTAATCGCCACCGGTGCGCCGAAACCGGCGGCACCTTCCAAAAACGCACCGAAGCAGAAACCGATCAGCAGCACCTGCAGACGCTGGTCGTCGGTGATCGACAGTACCGAGCTGCGAATGACCTCGAACTGACCGCTCTTGACCGTCAGTTTGTAGAGGAACACCGCCGCGACAATGATCCAGGCAATCGGCCACAGACCGTAGGCAAAGCCGTACCCGGCAGCGGCGAAGGCCATGTCGACCGGCATGTGGAAGGCAAAAATAGCTACGGCGATCGACAGGGCAAGCGTGATGCTGCCGGCCACATGCCCCTTGAGGCGGAACACCGCCAGAGCCAGAAAGAAGAAAACGATGGGGATGACGGCCGCGAGGGCGGAGACGCCGAGACTGCCGAGCGGGGTATAGAGCTGTTGCCAGGTTTGCATATGGGGTGGCCCCTAATTGTTGTTGGTCAGGCACTGTCAGCGTTCTTGGTTAATTGGTAATACCAATTTACAATCGCTGTTGGCTAGGGTAAAAGCCTTGATGTCGGTGTGTCAATTTGTCGCCCTGAAACTTTTGTCGAATAAGCGGTGCAGAGGGCATCTGATCCGGTCGGTCGAATGTGCGCTGACAGGTGTCGGCGGGGCGCCGATAGGCCAGAATAGAGAGCCCGGCGAGCGGTCGGGATCGTGGAGAAATGAGTTATGGGGTTTGATCAGATTCGTCAGCGCCGTTTGTCTGACGATATTGTCGAGCGACTCGAGGGGATGATCCTTGAGGGCACGCTGAAGTCCGGTGAGCGGCTGCCGGCCGAGCGCGCTTTGGCCGAACAGTTCGGCGTGTCGCGTCCGTCGTTGCGCGAAGCGATTCAGAAACTGGCGGCCAAGGGCTTGCTGGTCAGTCGCCAGGGCGGCGGCAATTATGTGGTGGAAACGCTCGGCTCGACCTTCAGCGATCCGCTGCTATTGCTGCTGGAGAGCAACCCGGAAGCGCAGCGCGACTTGCTGGAATTTCGGCATACTCTGGAGGCATCGTGTGCCTATTACGCCGCATTGCGCGCCACGGATGTGGATCGTGAGCGTCTGACTGCAGCCTTTAACGAGCTGCAGGATTGCTACACGCGGCATGACGAAGTGAGTCGGGCGGAGGAGGGCGCGGCGGATGCGAAGTTTCATCTGGCGATCGCCGAAGCCAGCCATAACGCGGTGCTGCTGCACACCATTCGCGGATTGTTCGACCTGCTCAAGCGCAACGTGGTGACCAACATTGGCGGCATGTACAAGCAGCGCACGGAGACCCGCGACATGCTGATCGCTCAGCACCGGGAACTGTATCTGGCGATTATCGAGGGGCGTGCGGAGCAGGCGCGCGAGGTTTCCAGTCGGCACATTCTGTATGTGCAGGAAGTGCTGGAAGAGGTGCGCCAGGAAGTTCAGCGCATGGCTCGGGCGGAGCGGCGTAAAGGAATGTAGCTTTAGAAGCGAAAAGATCGCAGCCTTCGGCAGCTCCTACGCAGGAATCTGTCTTTCCCTGTAGGAGCTGCCGCAGGCTGCGATCTTTTCAGGCAGAAGAAATTATTCTTCCTTGCCCTTGTTGCGCACGGCGCGCTGCAATTCACGACCGGCGTCGCGTTCGCGCTCGGTGTCACGCTTGTCGTATTCCTTCTTGCCCTTGCCCAGAGCAATCTCGCACTTGACCATGTGCTTGCTCCAGTAGAAGGACAGGCACACGCAGGCGTAGCCTTTCTGTTGCACGGCAGCGGCGAGTTTTTCCAGCTCGCGTTTGTTCAGCAGCAGTTTTCGGGTGCGGGTCGGGTCGGCGATGACGTGGGTGCTGGCGGTCATCAACGGCGTGATGTGACTGCCGAGCAGCCACGCTTCGCCATCCTTGAGCAGCACGTAACTGTCGACCAGTTGCAGCTTGCTTGCCCGCAGACTTTTTACTTCCCAGCCGGCCAGGACCAGACCAGCCTCGAAACGATGTTCGATGAAGTAATCGTGTCGCGCCTTTTTGTTCTGCGCGATGGTCCCTGTTGGGTGTTTCTTCTGTTTAGCCATAGGGGCGGCATTATATGGAGATAAACGGTCCTCGGCTACGGTGATGCTGCGTGCTTGAGCAGGTTGAGTGAATCCCGGACAATGCGGCCTCTTTTTCTAACGCTTGGGCGTGATATTCAATGTCGACAGACAAGGTTTCTGTCCACGGCAGTTGGGCTAGCCGCTGGGTTTTCATATTCGCCGCGACCGGTTCGGCCGTGGGACTGGGCAGCATCTGGAAATTCCCCTACATGGTCGGGGTCTACGGTGGCGGCGCGTTTGTGCTGATGTTCCTGGCGTGCATTGCGCTGATCGGAATCCCGGTCATGCTGGCTGAAACCCTGATCGGCCGCCGCGCGCGGCAGAGTCCGGCGAACGCCTTGAAGGTGCTGGCGCTTGAAGCCGGGCATTCGAGCAAGTGGTCATGGGGCGCATTTGCCGGGATGATCACGGCGCTGCTGATCCTGTCTTTCTATAGTGTGGTCGGCGGCTGGTCGCTGGATTACATCATCGACATGGGGCGCGGGGACTTCCAGGGCGCTACCGCGGAGCAGGTCGGCGCTTATTTCGGCAATGTCATCTCCGATCCATGGCGTCTGACACTTTGGCACACAGTTTTCATGCTGCTGTCGGCCGTGGTGATCGCCAAAGGCGTGGTTGCCGGGCTTGAGCGCAGTTTGCGCATCATGATGCCGCTGCTGTTCGTGATGGTGCTGGTGTTGCTGGGTTACAGCATGACCACCGGGCATTTCATGGAAGGCGTGCATTTCATGTTCGATTTCCACCCGGAAAAAGTCCTCGACGGCTTGCTGCCCGCCATGGGCCACGCGTTCTTTTCCCTGAGCGTGGGCGTCGGCTCGATCATGATCTACGGTGCTTACATGACCAAGGAAGCCTCGCTGTCCGGCACGGTGGTCGGTGTCGCGCTGCTGGATACCTTTGTGTCGCTGGTGGCCGGGCTGGCATTGTTTCCGATTGTGTTCGCCGGCGGTTTGAACCCTAGCGAAGGCCCCGGCCTGATGTTCGTCAGTCTGCCATTTGCCTTCGGTAACGTGGTTTTCGGTCAGTTGATGGGCGTGGTGTTCTTTGTCCTGGTGGCGATTGCTGCCTGGAGTTCGGCGATTTCCCTGCTCGAGCCGATGGTTGCCTATCTGGTTGAACGCACGAAAATCAGTCGTGGCTGGGTGACTTTCTGGCTGGCGTTCATCTGCTGGTTCGTCGGTCTCGGTACGGTTTTCTCCTTTAATATCTGGAAGGAAGCCAAATTTTTCGTGAACGAAGGCGGGCTGTTCCATCTCTACCAATGGGGTGCGGCGGGCGGTCTGGACTTCTTCGGCGTGATCGACTTCTTCACCTCGCGGATCATGTTGCCGCTCGGTGGCCTGTGCTTCGTGCTGTTTGCCGGTTGGGTGATGGGGCGTGATGCGGTGCGTGACGAGTTGTCGATTCGTAGCCCGGCGCTGTTTGCCCTGTCCTTGTTCTTGATGCGCTACGTGGCGCCTATCGGCATTCTTGTAGTGTTTGCCGCTCAGCTCTGGAAGTAACGCTTACATGACGACACATATTCAACGTTCGGCGTTGCTGCCATACCCGGCGCAATTCCTCTACGACCTGGTCAACGACGTCGCGCGTTACCCGGAATTCTTGCCATGGTGCTCGTCCGCCGAGGTGCTGGAAAGCTCGCCCGAGCACATGCGCGCCAGCGTTGGCGTGGCCAAGGGCGGCCTCAGTCAGCACTTCGTCACGCGTAATACGCTGGTGCCCGGGCAGTCGATCGAGATGAACCTGGAAGAAGGCCCGTTCAACCAGCTGCATGGCGTCTGGGTGTTCAAGGTATTGAACGAGAGGGCCTGCAAAATCAGTCTTGACCTGTCTTTCGACTACGCCGGCCCGCTGGTGCGTGCGACACTCGGTCCGCTGTTCAATCAGGCGGCGAATACGCTGGTGGATGCGTTCTGCCAGCGTGCCAAGCAGATGCATGGTTGAGCCGGTGATCGAGATTGAGGTGGTGTATGCCGCCGTGGATCGTCAGGTCCTGCGCACTTTTAGCGTCCCTGAAGGGACGACAGTGCGTGAAGCGGTGCTCAAGTCAGGTATCGGCGATGAATTCCCGGAGCTGGGTTTGAGCGAATGTCCACTGGGGATCTTCGGCAAGGTGGTTGCTGATCCACAGGTTCGCTTGATTCAGGCGGGGGATCGCATCGAGATTTACCGGCCGTTGCTGGCGGATCCGAAAGAAGTGCGACGCCTGCGGGCGGCCAAGGCTGCTGAGGCCAAAGCACGAAATCTTTAGGTTGAGCAAATCGCAGGCAATAAAAAACCCGGAATTTCCGGGTTTTTTATTGCCTCGCGCATTACTGCGGCGAGGTGTCCAGCGGCTCAGGCGTCGGAACCGGAACGGTTTCAACACCATCCACGTCCTTCTGGATCGAATCCAGCAAGGAGCCAGGTTTGGCTGGTTGTTCCGGCTTCGGCTTCTCGGCGTTTTCAGCAGGGGCGCTCACGCTGGTGCCACTGTCTTTGCCGAGAATGGCTTCGTCACGGCTCACGCCCGGCATGAAGTCACCGGACAGGCTGACTAGCTGGTCGTTAGAGTTGAAAATAACACTCATGCGTTCCTGTTGGCGTTCACCGCCACCAGGTTGCAGGCTGTACAGATAATCCCAGCGATCGGCATGGAACGTGTCGGTCAGCAGAGGGTTACCCATGATAAACCGTACTTGCCGACGGGTCATTCCCGGGCGTAACTGGTCTATCATGTCCTGCGTGACGACATTGCCCTGCTGGAT
>NZ_JBIUVO010000027.1:0-58649 GCF_044742995.1 Pseudomonas sp. NPDC087803 | reverse complement strand
TCGTGGGGGCCCCCCCCCCCTCCCCCCCCCAACCCCCCCCCCCCGCGGGGGGGGGGGGGGGGGGGGGGGCCCCCCCCCCCCCCCCCCACACCCCCCCCCCCCCCCCCCCCCCCCCCCCCCCCCCCCCCCCGCTCCCACATTGGTTTCTGTGCGCTCAATACAGCGCAATAAATTGACCCGATAGACAAAAGGCTGACCTGCATCCGTGCCTTTTGCCTCGCGCTCTGAGAAAATGCCCGCACTTTTTTTCCGGATGCCGACATGACTGCCCTGAAGAACGACCGTTTCCTCCGCGCCCTGCTCAAGCAACCCGTAGACGTCACCCCGGTGTGGATGATGCGCCAGGCCGGCCGCTACCTGCCTGAATACCGCGCCAGCCGTGCCCAGGCCGGTGATTTCATGAGCCTGTGCATGAATCCGGAATTCGCTTGCGAAGTCACGTTGCAACCGCTCGACCGCTACCCACAACTGGATGCGGCGATCCTGTTTTCCGACATCCTCACCATCCCCGATGCCATGGGCCAGGGCCTGTACTTCGAGACCGGTGAAGGTCCGCGGTTCAAGAAAGTCGTCAGCACCCTCGCTGACATCGAAGCGTTGCCGATCCCTGATCCACACAAAGACCTCGGCTACGTGATGGACGCGGTCAGCACCATCCGTCGCGAGCTGAACGGCCGTGTGCCGCTGATCGGTTTCTCTGGCAGCCCGTGGACCCTCGCCACTTACATGGTTGAAGGCGGCTCGTCGAAAGACTTCCGCAAAACCAAGGCGATGCTCTACGACAACCCGCAAGCCATGCACCTGCTGCTGGACAAGCTGGCGCAGTCGGTGACCTCGTACCTCAACGGCCAGATCATGGCTGGCGCGCAAGCGGTGCAGATCTTCGACACCTGGGGCGGCAACCTGTCGGCGGCGGCGTACCAGGAATTCTCCCTGGCCTACATGAAGAAAATCGTCAGCGGCCTGATCCGCGAGCACGACGGTCGCAAAGTGCCGGTGATCCTCTTCACCAAGAATGGCGGCCTGTGGCTGGAAAGCATCGCCGAGGCCGGTGCCGACGCACTGGGCCTGGACTGGACCTGCGACATCGGCAACGCCCGCGCCCGTGTCGGCGACAAAGTCGCGCTGCAAGGCAACATGGACCCGACCGTCCTCTACGCCAAACCGGAAGCGATCCGCACTGAAGTCGGGCGCATTCTGGCCAGCTACGGCAAGGGCAGCGGCCACGTGTTCAACCTCGGCCACGGCATTACCCCTGAGGTCGATCCGGAGCACGCGGGCGCGTTCCTGCGTGCGGTGCACGAGTTGTCGGCGCAGTATCACGAGTGATCGACGCCCAATAGAAAACGCCCGGCTTATGCCGGGCGTTTTTGTTTCCACAATTCAACGTCGGACGCGGATCAATTGTAGGAGTGAGCCTGCTCGCGATAGCGGTAAGTCAGTCGCCCGATGTATTGGCTGACACACCGCTATCGCGAGCAGGCTCACTCCTACAGGGTTTTGTATCAGGCTTTGACACCCTGCAACGGCGGCAACTTCGCCAGTTTCAACGCCACCAGCAGCGCCACCAGCAACAGTGCGCCGATAAACAACCCAATCCCGTTCCAGCCGCCCAAATGCCAGAACACCCCGCCCGCCGTCCCGGCAATGCTCGACCCTGCGTAATAACTGAACAGGTACAACGACGACGCCTGGCCCTTGGCCTTCAGCGCCCGACGGCCGATCCAGCTGCTCGCCACCGAGTGCGCGCCGAAGAAGCCGAAAGTGAAGATCAGCATGCCGACGATCACCAGCAACAGCGGGGTGAACAGGGTCAGCGCAAGGCCGGCGAACATCAGCGCAATCGTCGCCCACAGCACCTTGCGCCGCCCCAGTTTGTCCGCCAGCGATCCGATCTTCGCTGAACTGTAGATGCCCGACAGGTACACCACCGACAGCAAGCCGACGAACACCTGATCGAGGTTGTACGGCGCAGCGAGCAGGCGATAGCCGATGTAGTTGAATAGGGTGACGAACGCGCCCATCAGCACGAACGCTTCAAGAAACAGCAGCGGCAGACCGGCATCGCGAAAGTGCATGGTGAAGCCGTCGAGCAGGCTGCGCGGATGCAGCGAGCGCGAGCGGAAATTGCGCGACTCGGGAAGGATTTTCCAGAACACCGCCGCTGCGATCAGCGCCAGACCGCCGATCACCAGCATCGCCGTGTGCCAGCTGACGAAGTCGATCAACACCCCGGTGATCAACCGGCCGCTCATCCCGCCAATCGCGTTGCCGCCGATGTACAGGCCCATCGCCAGACCGATGTGCTGCGGATGAATTTCCTCGCTCAGATAGGTCATCGCCACCGCCGCCAGACCGCTCAGCGACAGCCCGATCAGCGCGCGCATGATCAGCACGCCATGCCAGCTCGGCATCATCGAACTGGCGATGGTGCACAGCGCGGCGGCGAACAGTGCCGCGACCATCACCGGTTTGCGTCCGACCCGGTCGGAAATCGGCCCGGTGATCAACAGACCGAAGGCCAGCATGCCGGTCGCCACCGACAGAATCAGGCTGCTCTGCGCCGCGTTGATTCCATACTCGTGGGACAGCAGCGGCATCATCGGCTGCACGCAGTACAGCAGGGCAAAGGTCGCGAAGCCGCCGCTGAACAGCGCGAGCACCGTGCGCATGAACATCGGCGTGCCTTTTTCGATGTAGATCTCCTGCAGCTCGGCGATGACATCCTCCGCCGCGGCAGGCGGAACTTCATGGGCAAGAGGGGCGGCGGCGGTTTTCACATCAGACCTCGGAGGGCACGGCCAGGCAGGCAATGAAAAAATCATATAGCTGGCTAATGTTTCTATCCAATATATTGTTCGACCTGTTTGATAGCTTTAACGACCTAATGGGGTTTCCATGGAATTGCGTCATCTGCGCTACTTCATCGCCGTCGCCGAAGAACTGCATTTCGGCCGCGCGGCGCAGGTGCTGGGGATCTCCCAGCCACCGCTGAGCCAGCAGATTCAGGCGCTGGAGCAAGAGGTCGGCGCGCGCTTGTTCGAGCGCACCAATCGTCGGGTCGAGCTGAGCGAGGCCGGCCGGTTGTTTCTGCAGGAGGCGCGACTGGTGCTGGCGCAGGTCGACAAAGCGGCGGACGTCGCCCGGCGTGCGCAACTCGGCGAACTCGGCGAATTGAAGATTGGCTTCACCTCGTCGGCGCCGTTCAACTCGACCATTCCCCAGGCGATTTTTGCCTTTCGCCAGCGCTTTCCGGCGGTGCACCTGAACCTGCGGGAGATGAGCAGCACGCAAGTCGCCGAAGGGCTGGTGGATGAGTCGATCGAGGTCGGGATCATGCGCCCGCTGGGTCTGCCGGATTCGTTGAGTGTGGTGGAACTGATGCGTGAGCCGCTGGTGGCGGTGCTCGGCTCCAAACATCCGCTGGCGCAGGGCAGCGAGGAAGGCCTGTTCCTCTCGGCGCTGGCGCTGGAGCCGTTCGTGTTCTTTCCGCGCAGCTACGGCAGCGGGCTGTATGCGCAACTGCTCAGTCTGGCTCGTGATGCCGGGTTCAGCCCGCACTTCGCCCAAGAGGCCGGTGAGGCGATGACCATCATCGGGCTGGTCGCAGCGGGGCTGGGAGTTTCGGTACTGCCGGCGTCGTATCAGCGGATGCGCATCGACGGCGTGGTCTACCGAGCGCTGCTCGATCCGGAGGCGGTGTCGGCGGTGTGGTTGGTGCAGCGCAAGGATCAGAAATCGCCGATGGCCAAGGCGTTCGTCGAACTGCTGACGCGCAAGGTCGAGCCTTCAAAAGCTTGATTGCTGCGCAATCAAATCGCGAGCAGGCTCGCTCCCACAGGGGAACGCATTCCAAGGTGGGAGCGAGCCTGCTCGCGAAGGCGTCAACTCAAACACCAACGCCCCTCAGGGCAACCGCACCAAATCCCCCTTCAGCGCCACCCGCGTCACAAACACCCCGGCCCGGCATTCATAGGTATTCAAATCCTTGCGCACATGCTGGTCGTAATAACTGACGATGTTGACCACCGCATTTGCCCCGACCCGCTTGGCATCGGCCTGCAATTTGATCAGGTTCGACTGCAGCACCCACTCGCAGGAATCATGGTCACTCTTGTTGAAGCCATTGGTCTTCAGATCACTGACCACATCCCGGCGCAACAACTGCTGCGTGCCCTGCGGCCCATTGCCGATCAGATAGAACTTCACACTGCCATCCAGGCGCCCGGCGCGAATCGCATCCGAAAGCACGGTTTCGAACGGCATGTACATCAGATTGGTGGCGTGGCTGGTGCTGGGCAATAGCCCGAGGAGCGTGGCGGCGATCAGGGCTTTCACTTGCATGGTCATCTCCTTGACGGTGAAAGAGAACCGCGAGTGTTCGAACAGTGGGCTCGCCGTTCAGGCAGGCGTTGAATGAGGGCCTGTTGAGCGAGTGTAGATGCAGAAATGGAGACAACGCCTTGTGGCGAGGGGATTTATCCCCGATCGGCGGCGCAGCCGTCGTAAAACCAGTGAACTCGGTAGGTCTGATGCTCCGAGTTCTCAGGTTTCGGGGCCGCTACGCGACCCATCGGGGATGAATCCCCTCGCCACAGGATTGGATTCACTCAGTCAGTCAACGTGCGCAAGGTCTCCACGCAACGCCACGCTCGACACCACCAGGCCGGCGCGGCACTGGAATTTCTCGGTGTCTTTGTAAAGGTCGCGCTGGTCGACGCTGGCGATGTTGATCACGGCGTTGGCGTCGGCTTTTTTCGCGGCGTTCTGCAGGGTCGCGAGGGCCGATTGCAGGGCCCAGAAGCAGGCGTCGGCATCGGATTTGTTCGAGCCGTTGGTCTTGCGGCTGCTGCTCACGGTGTCGAGTTTGCGCACCTGTTTTGGCAGGGTTTCGCCGGCCAGGTAGAACTTCACGCTGCCGTCCAGCAGGCCGGCGTCGGTGGCGCGTTTGACGCCCTCGCGAAAGCTCAGGTAGGTCGGTTCGTCGGCGCCTTGCTTGACGATGCCCAGGTCGTTGACGAACTCGATGTCCGGGTTGATCGACAGCTCCTTGAGGACGTTGTCGCGCAGGCGGTTGACCCAGCGGTTGTAGTTGCCGTGGATCTTGCCGTCCTTGGCGTCCAAGCCGTAGCTGCTGCGATAGTCGATTTCGAACGAGGTCGGGCTGAACGGGATGTCGACTTCGGCGTGGTGACGGCCGCGTACAGTAATCGCCGCTTTGATCATGCCCGGACGCACCGACTGCACCACCCACTGGCGATCATTGAGTGCGGTGACGATGGCGCGGCTCATTTGCGCCTGGGTGAAGCCGAGGTTGGGCGAGAACTCTTCCTTGGCGTTGTAAACCGGTTTGCTGGTGCAACCGCCGAGCACAAAGGCCAGGGCCAGCAGGGCGGCGATGCGGTGAAACTGAGTCATTCCCTTCACTCCAAACGTGTTGCGGTCAGTGCCAGCGGCGGAAAATCAACGAGGTGTTGACGCCACCAAAAGCGAAATTGTTGTTCATTACGTATTCGTGGTGCATCTGGCGGAATTCGCCGCGCAGGTAATCGAGCTTGCCGCAGTGCGGGTCGACCTCATCGAGGTTGAGCGTGTGCACGTACAGGTCGCGATTGAGCATTTCGATGCTGAACCACGACTCCAGCGCGCCGCAGGCCCCCAGCGTGTGGCCGAGGAAACTCTTCTGCGAGCTGATCGGCATGTGTTCGCCGAACAGACTGCTGGTCGCCAGTGTTTCGGCAATGTCGCCCTGTTCTGTAGCGGTGCCGTGACCATTGACGTAACCGATGGCATCCGGCGACAGTCCGGCGTCTTCCAGCGCCAGTTCCATCGCGCGGCGCATGGTGATCTGTTCGGGGCGGGTGGTGTGCTGACCGTCGGCGTTGCTGCCGAAACCGACGATCTCCGCATGGATCCGCGCACCGCGAGCCAGCGCATGCTCCAGATCTTCGAGCACCAGCATGCCGCCGCCTTCACCGATCACCAGACCGTCGCGGCCCTTGTCGTAAGGACGTGGGCTGGTCTGTGGCGCATCGTTTTTCAGGCTGGTGGCGTACAGCGCGTCGAACACCATGGCTTCGGTCGGGCACAGCTCTTCGGCACCGCCGGCGAGCATCAGCGGCAGGCGGCCGAACTTGATCGCCTCGTAGGCGTAGCCAATGCCCTGGCTGCCACTGGTGCAGGCGCTGGACGTCGGAATCAGGCGCCCGGTGAGGCCGAAGAAGATGCTGATGTTGGCCGCGGTGGTGTGCGGCATCATCCGCACGTAGGAGTTGGCGTTGAGGCCTTCGGCCACCGAGTTCAGCAGCATGTTGCCGAACGCCTTGATCTCGTCAGTGCTGCCGGTGGACGAGCCGCAGGCCACGCCCATGCGTCCGTCCTTGATCGACTCGTCGCCGAGCAGCCCGGCGTCGGCCAGTGCCTGTTCCGCCGCGCCTACGGCCAGCCGCGAGACCCGGCCCATGCTGCGCAGTTGCTTGCGGGTCCAGTGTGGCGGTACGACAAAATCATCAATCGGCCCGGCCAGACGCGTGTTGAGTTCGCTGAAGCGGTCCCACTCGTCCATCCGGCGGATGCCGCTGCGGTTGGCCGCGAAGTTACCGGCGATGGTCTGCCAGTCGCTGCCCAGCGAGGTGATGCCGGCCATGCCGGTGACGACGACGCGCTTCATCAGCACAGGCCTCCGTTGACCGCCAGGACCTGGCGGGTGATGTACGAGGCTTCCGCCGACATCAGGAAATTCACCGCAGCAGCGACCTCTTGCGGGGTGCCCATGCGTTGTGCGGGGATCATTTTCATCAGTTCTTCCACCGGCACGTTTTCGTCGAGCATCGCCGTGTCGATCAGACCCGGCGCGACGCAGTTAACTGTGATTTTGCGCTTGCCCAGTTCGATCGCCAATGCTTTCGCCGCGCCGATCACCCCGGCCTTGGAGGCGCTGTAGTTGACCTGGCCACGGTTGCCGATCAAACCCGACACCGAAGTGATGCAGACGATCCGACCGGCGGCGCGACGACGGATCATCGGCATCATCACCGGGTGCAGGACGTTGTAGAAACCGTCGAGGTTGGTGCGCAACACCACGTCCCAATCGTCATCGCTCAGCGCCGGAAAAGCGCCATCGCGGGTCAGGCCGGCGTTGAGCACTACGCCGTAATAGGCACCGTGGGTGTCGACGTCGGCTTCGAGAATGGTTTTGCAGGTTTCGCGGTCGGCGACGTCGAATTGCAGGATGCGCGCGTTGCGGCCCAGCGCTTCGACTTCGGCTTTCACGGCCTGGGCTTCAGTCACGCCGCTGCGGCAATGCAGGACGATGTCGTGCCCGGCCTGCGCCAGACGCAAGGCAATGGCGCGGCCGATGCCACGGCTGGAGCCGGTGACCAGTACGGATTCAGTCATCGTTCGACTCTCTGTTTTGTTCAAGGTATTGGCTGGGCTGTGGCGGGCGGAACACGTTCAAGCGGGCGCTGGCCTCAATGCCGGGGGCGTTGATGTGGCATTCGAAAACACCCATGCCGTTGTCGTCTTCCAGCGAACGGATGCCGTGGATGGTCAGTTCGCTGCCGGCCGCAAACGCCTCGACGTTGCACTCGAACTTGCGGGTGCCGAGGAGGAAACCCAGTTCCACCGGATTGCCGTTCACGCGGGCATGACAACCGGCGAAGGCGGCGACGCTCTGCGCCATCAACTCGATGCCGACCCACGCCGGCAAGCTGCCGTCGGGCAGGTTGAACAAGCCGTCGGGCTTGACCGTGAGGCGGGTGTGGATCTGCTCCTCGTCGAAGCTGAGGATGCGGTCGATCAAAATCATGTCGCCAGCGTGGGGCAGCAGTTCGGCGAGCGGCCAGTCGTTCATGGGGCGTCTCCGATAATCAGGCTGACGTTGTTGCCGCCGAAAGCAAACGAGTTGCTCATCAGGTAGCGGGGTGCAATGGACGACAGGCGTGCGCTCGCGGTCACCCACTTCAGCGCCGGCAAGTCGGGGTCGGGCTGGGCGTCCCAGACGTGTGGCGGCAAGGTTTGCTGCGGGTTGTCGGCGCTCAGGCTCAGCCAGCAGAACGCCGCTTCGAGGGCGCCGGCAGCGCCGAGGGTGTGCCCGGTCATCGGCTTGGTCGACGAGCAGGCCACGCCGTCGGGGAACAGCGTGGCGACCGCCTGACTTTCCATTGCATCGTTGTGCTGGGTCGCGGTGCCGTGGAGGTTCAGGTAGCTGATTTGCGCCGCTTGCAGCTGTGCGCGGCTCAAGGCTTTCTGCATCGCTTGCAGGGCGCCGCGGCCGCTCGGTTCCGGCGCGGAAATATGGTGCGCGTCGGAGCTGGCGCCGCTGCCGAGCAGGGCAATGGCCGGGCCGTCGCTGCGCTGCTTGCTCATCAGGAACAGCACCGCCGCTTCGCCGATGTTGATGCCGTTACGGTTGGCCGAGAACGGATTGCAGCGCTCGTCGGACACCGCTTCCAGTGCGCTGAAACCATTGAGCGTCAGTTTGCACAGGCTGTCGACGCCGCCGCACAGCACCGCGTCGCACAGGCCCAGATCGAGCAGGCGCTGCGCGCTCATCAACGCTCGCGCACTGGACGTGCAGGCGGTGGAAATCACATAGGCCGGGCCGCTGAGTTGCAGCCAGTCGGCGAGAAAATTCGCCGGGGCGCCGAGTTCCTGTTGCCGATAGTCGTACTCGGTAGGGAACTGCTGCTCGCGAAGATAGTGCGCCAGCCCTCGGCTGGCCTCGTCGATCCCCGAGGTGCTGGTGCCGAGCACCACGCCGATGCGCGCGCGACCATAGGTCTGGATCGCCCGGTCGATGTCCTCGCGAATCTGCAGCGCGGCTTCCAGCAGCAGTTGATTGTTGCGGCTGCTCTGGTCGGCCAGTTCGGCCGGAATCGCCGCCAGCTCAGCGTGCACTGCCGCCACCGGCAACTCCCGCCCGGCCACCCAGCCGGACTCGCGACGCATGCCTGAGCAGTCACCGGCAAACAGATTCTGCGCGACCTGGTGCTTGTCGCGGCCCAGCGCGCAGATCACGCCGAGGGCATTGAGGTAGGCAGTCATGGCGTCGGTTCACCGAGGGGAGAAACCCGATAGTGCGGGCCTTGGGGCAGATTCAATTGGAAGCTCAACGGTTGTGCATAACGGACCGTCCAGCGCGGCGCCAGCGTGCGTTGCTCGCCCTGCTGCTGCGCGGCGGGATAATTGCGCGCCAGTTCGCCGGCAGGGGTCAGGGCGAACAGCAACGCGGCAAACAGCTCCCGGGCTTCCGGGTTGGGCGGCAGCAGCCCGTCGGCCTGCCAGCGCCCGTCGATCAGTTGCTGACGCGCCTGGGGGATGCCCAGCGGGTCCATCATCGACCAGCGAATGCCGGGACCTTCGCGCTGGATCACCAGCAGCCAGTCCTGACGCTGATCGGCTTGCTCGCGCTCGATGTGCAATTGCAGCGGTAACGGCAGCGTAGGGTTGCTCGCAGGCAGCGGGGCCTGGCTGGCGCATCCACTTAGCAGGGCCGTTAGCAACAATACCAGCCACACCACAACCCCTGTGGGAGCGGGCTTGCTCGCGAAGGCGTCGGCACATCCGACATCAATGCCAACTGACCCACCGCTTTCGCGAGCAAGCCCGCTCCCACAGGTTAAGTGTTGCATCAGGAAGCCTCTGCCAGTGGTTTTCGGGCGACGACATTCACCAGCGTTTCCTCACGCTCGCCAAACGGCTTCGGCCGGCGCAATCCAAACCGCTCCAGCAGTCCGAAATCCTGCGACCGGCTCCACCACAGATACGGGTACGAGACATTGCGCTCGCCGAACTCGAAACCCTGTTGGCGAATCATCTCCAGGTACTGCGCCGCGCTCTTCTGCACCTGCATCGGATGGCGGAACAGCCAGCGGATCACCCAGGTATCAATGTAAGCCTCGGTGGACTCGGCGAACAGCAGATAACCGCCCGGCTTGAGTACCCGGTAGAACTCGGCGAGGGCCTTTTCCTGTTCGACCAGATGATGAAAGGTCTGGTGGCAGAACAGCAGGTCGACACTGGCATCGGCGACGTTGAGTGTCGCGCAGTCACTGCCGATCAGCTCGACATCGAAGCCCTGCCGCGCCGCTTCCTCGGCGCTCAATTGCAGGCTGTGCGGATCGGCATCGACGCCGATCAGACGCTGTGGGGCGAAAGTCTGGCGCAGATGCCGGAACGATTTGCCCTGACCGCAGCCGGCATCCAGCAACACCGGATGGGCCGGCAGCGACTCGCTGAACAAGCCGCGCAAATCATTGATCGCCACGCGCAACACATGGTGCTGCCAGGTGTGACTGCGCAGGAACCAGAAACCGAAGCGGGTTTCCTCGACGTAGCTGTCGCTCAAGTAATTCATGGGGCGTCCTTTGCACAGAGTTCGGAAATCATCTTCAGCCGGCGGCGCGCTTCGCTGACGAACGGGTTGCGTTCATCCCAGGCGTAGCCGGCGAGGATCGAGCAGATCATTCGGCGAATGTCCGCCTGACTGTCTTGATAAAAAATCACGTCCTGAAAGGTGCCGGCGTACCAGCCCTCGACGTAGCAGCGGAAGGTGTCGACCCCGCGCTTGAGCGGTTCGGCGAATTCGCGCTGCCAGTCGACGGTCTCGCCCTGCAACTGCCGGTGCAGGACCGCAGCGGCCATGCTCGCCGAACGCATGGCGATGGTCACGCCGGAAGAGAACACCGGGTCGAGAAATTCTGCGGCGTTGCCAAGCAGGGCGAAGCCCGGGCCGTGCAGGGTTTTCACATTCGCCGCATAACCGCCGAGGGTGCGCGCCGGGGTGTCCCACACCGCGTTGTTCAATACACCGGCGAGGCTCGGGGTTTCGGCGATGAAACCGCGCAGGCAGGCATCCAGATCGCTGTCGCGCCCCTGGAAGTGTTCGGCGGCAGCCACCACACCCACCGAGCAGCGCCCGTTGCTGAACGGGATCGTCCAGAACCAGATGTCGCGGTGCTCGGGGTGGGTGGTGACGAGGATCTTCTCGCGGTCGAAAGCCGGGTTGTCGATGTGATCTTCAACGTGGGTGAACACCGCCTGGCGCACCGGGAAATTCGAGGGTGCTTCCAGATCGAGCAAACGCGACAGCACGCGCCCGTAACCGCTGGCGTCCAACACAAAATCCGCTTCGACGCGGTACTCGCTGCCGTCCTCGCGCAGCACGTCGAGCTGCGGTCTGGCCCGGTCGAAGTCGACGCGGACGATGGCATCGCCGTAGCGGATTTCGGCACCCTGCAATTCAGCCTGATCGGCCAGCAGCTTGTCGAAATCGGCGCGCTGCACCTGGAACGTGGTGGGTTTACCTGCGGTGAAGGTGTCGCTGAAATCGAAGGCGCTGTAGCGCTCGCCCCAAGCGAACGCGGCACCGGTCTTGCACTGGAACCCGGCGGCGTTGACGGCGTCGAGCATGCCGGCCTCTTCGACGAAATCCAGGCAATGGCAGAGCAGGCTTTCACCGATGGAAAACCTCGGGAAGTGCTGGCGTTCGAGCACCAGCACATCGTGGCCCTTGCGCGTAAGCAGCGCAGCGGCGATGGCGCCGGACGGGCCGGCACCGATGATCACTACCTGACGACGTTGCATTTCAACGGTTGGCACGTGAACTCCCGGGCGCAGTGGCGGTGGTTTTCAGGGGCGCGCGGTGCAGGCCGATCAGGGCCGGCAGCAGCGTCGCGATCAGGCCCATCAGCATCAGCGCGAAGTACAGCGCCGGGCTGATGAGCTGTTGTTGCAGCAACAGGTTGAGAAAGACGATTTCACTCAGCCCGCGAATGTTCAGCAGTACGCTTTCACGCCAGCGGCTGGCGCCTGCGAACGACGCTCCGGCCCAGCCCAGGCCAAGCCAGTTGCCGAGCAGTTTACTGGCAATCGGCAACAGCAGCAGCGCCGCCCACTGCACCGCGCCGAGGCTGGCGAGGGCGCTGTGTACGTCGATCTGCACGATGCCGAAGGTGAGGATCAGCGGGATCGCGATCCACGTCTGCAAACGGCTCATCCACCGCGCCGGCAATGGCAGCACCAGCGGCACCTTCAGCAAGGCCATGCACAACAGATAGCCGATGCCGAAAATCAGCGCGTTGAGCTTGTAGTGCTCAGCCAGCACCAGCAGCGCAAAGAAGCCGAGGCTGTAGGTCAGCGGTCGACGCACGCGCAACAAATGCAACAGCAGCGGCACGCAGGCCAGACCCAGCGGCAGCAACAGACTGCTCAAATGCAGACTGCCCTGAGCGAGACCGAACAGCGTCCAGCAGGTCAGGTCGATGAGGATGGCGGTCTGCACCAGACGCCGGGTGGCGGCGGGCGGGTAGTCGATGTGGCGCAGGTACAGGTACAGCACCGGGATTGCGGTGATCGCGAACACCAACCCAATTGCGAGCGAGTTCAGCCACGGTTGCGCCGGCAGCAGCCAAGCGGCGGCGGCCAGTCCGCAGGTGAACGGCACGGCAAAACTCGGCACGGCGATTTTCACGCTCTGACGATCCAGCCGCAGGTCGATCACATCACTGAGAATGTGCCCGAGCAACAGGGCGAAACTCAGGCTGTAGAGGTCTTTCAGCCACCCCGGCGCGATCAGTTCGGCACCGCTGAGCTGCCAGCCCGGTTCGATCCAGAAGTACATCAGCAGCGGCAAGCCGAAGCTGGCCAGCAGCAACTGGCTGACGATCGGGATCAGGCCGAAATGCCGACCGACACGGGTCGCCATGGCGAACAATGCCAGGGCCATCAGCCAGAAACCGACGACCATCACGCTGTCGGCTCCGCGACGCTGGCGCTGTGGACGTGACGTCCGGCCCACGGCGCCAGAATGAAACTGAACGCCAGCCCGAGGCTCACCGACAGGCCGAAGTTGCTCACCGCCGGCGTGCTCGACACCGCCAGCAAACCGAACGACAGCCAGGTCGTCAGCGCCGCCAGCAAGGTGCCCAGCAGGCTGACTGCCGCACCGCCGACCTGCTCACGCATGAGGATCGCGTAATCGACGCTGATCGCCGTCACCAGCAGCAGGCCGAACAGGCTGAACAGGGTCAGCGGTTGACCGAGCCAGCCGAGGCTGGCGAGGCTGCACAGCGCCGCCAGCAGCGGCAGGGCGACGATGCGCAAGGCACCGCCGAAGCCGAACGGCACGATCAGTACCAGCACGATCAACACGCAGGAGGCGAGTTTCAGTTCGGCGGCGCTGATCTGGGTCGCGGCGAACACGTTGTTCAATTCGCCGAGACGATCCACCAGCATCACCCCCGGCAAGTCCAGGGCCTGCACCCGCAGCAGTGACGGATTGTTCAGGCCTTGCAGGCTGGTCATCGCCGCCACGCCGTCAGCGGTCGGCCCGAGCCACAGTGTGCGGTAAGGCTCGCCCAAGGGGCCGGCGAGTGCCGCGTCGATGTCCTCGGCGGGCAGGCTCTGCAACTGCTGCAATTCGGTTTGCAGCGCCGCGAGAGGTACGCCGAGGTCGAGCAGTGGCTGCCAGTATTGCGGCAGTTTGCTCAGTGCCTCGCGAACCTGCTGTTGCTGGCTCGGCGGACTGAGCAGCTGATCGAGAGCCAGATAGCCTTGCAGCTTGTCGAGGTTGACCAGTTGCTGCAGGCGCTCGCTCAACGCAGCCTGACGCTCCAGCAGTTGCTGCTGATTGGCGGCGCGCACGAGGAAAAACTGGCTGGTCGGCTGATAACCGGTGATGCGTGCGATGGTCTGCGCTTCATCGGTCAGGCGTTGTGGCGCACCGACCCACTGGCGGATGTCGTTCTTGCTTTGCAGCTGCACCAGGCCACCGGCGCAGAAGGCGATCAACAGCGCCAGCAGCACCGGGGTGCGCACGTGTTCGAGCAGGGTTTCGCGCAGTTGCACCAGACGCTCGGCCAGGCGCAGCGGCCATTGCGCCGGAACCAGTTCAACATTTTTCAGCAGGGCCGGTAGCAGGCACACCGCCGACAGATACGCACCGAGCAAACCGGCGGCGGAGAACACCGCGATTTGCGTCAGCGCCGGGAAGGGCGTCCAGGCCAGCGCCAGATAACCGATGGCGCTGGTGATCAGGCTCAGCGTCAGCCCGGAGAGTGTCAGGCGCAGCGCCGGCCAACTGCGCCACGGCTTGAGGCTCCAGCTTTTCGACAGATAGTGCAGCGGATAATCCACTGCCACGCCGATCAGGCTGGAGCCGAGCACCAGGGTCATCACATGCATGTGGCCGAACAGCGCCACGCAAGCCACCGCGCCGAACAGCATGCCCACCAGCACCGGCACGAACGCCAGCAGCACCCGCCAGCGCCGAAACGCCAACAGCAACAACAGCAGAATACCGAGGGTCGCGCCGCCGCCGACCCAAGTCATTTCGCGGGTGGCTTGTTGCTGACCGTTGGCGGCGTAGAGCAGACCGCTGGCGGCTAACAGTTGCACGTCGGCTTTCGCTGCCTGCTCGCGACTGTGCTGCAACAGATCGGCGACTTTCAGCGGCAGGTTCATGTCGAAGGCGTTGCCGGTGGTGCGCGCGCGCAGCAGCACCCAGCTCTTGCCATCGGCATCGGCGACCAGTGTGCCGCTGCCGATGTCCAGTTGCACCGCGCCGTGCTTCGGCTGGCTGTTCTGGATGCGTCCGGTCAGGCCCAGCCAGTCGTCCTGGCTCGGCACCAAGGTGAAACCGTTGAACGGGTCGAACAGCGCCTGCACCCGTTGCTGAATGAACGCATCGGGATGCTCGGTCAGCAGTTGCCGATCGTCCGCCGAGAGCATCGCCAGCCGTCCTTGCAGCAGTTGCGTGCGCAACGCCGGCAGATCCGCCTGCAGGTTCCACTGCACCTTTTCGAACAAACCGCTGGCCTGCCATTGCTCGCCCAAAGTCTGGGCCATGGCCACCGCTTGCTGGCGATCAGTGTGACCGACCAACACCAGCATTTCCCGATTGAGCGGCTCCTGCATGCGCTGTTCGGCGCGCAGTTCGAGGGCGTCAGGGTTGGTGCCGGGCACCAGTTCCATGAGGTTGGCCGACAGTGGCGCACCGTCGCGCCACTGCCACCCGGCCAGCGCGACGACCGCCAGCAGCAGGATCAGGAACAGCCACGGCAGCCTGCGTTCACTCGGCAAAGTCATGTTGCTCCGCTTCGCTCAACGGTTGTCCGGCGCTGCTGTCTTTCATCCGCAGCACGGTGCTGTCGCCCTGGGTTTCCAGCAGTTCGATGGTCTGCACCAGTTCGCCGCCGTCGATATTGATCTGATTGAACACTTGCTTGAGCAGCAGCGAACGCGGGGTCAGGGTCAGTTTCCACTGCTGTGCACTGCCGCTCAGGGCCAGCTCGAAATCCCGCTGCAAGCCGCTGCTGTCACCTTGCAGCACGGCGAGGAACAAGCGGTTCTGCTCGGCCCCGGCGCTCTTGTTCGGCAGCAGTTGCCAAGCGTTGCCATCACGACGGGCGATGCCGTTGGCGGTGATGCGGTAATCCTGTTGCAACGGGGTCTTGAGCAGCCAGAGCAGGCCGTGATTTTTCGCCAGGACGAAGTTGCCCTTGCTGATCAGTGGCTGAGGCAGGGCGCGCAGGTGTTTTTCCTGAATGAACTGGCCGTGGATCACCTCCGGCTTCGCCAGTTGCTCGCTGAGCTGTTGCAGGTCGAAGGCGTTGGCCAGCGTCGACACGGCGAGCAGCGCCATCGCGCCAAGGCATTTGCAGAACAGGTTCATCGCAGCATCCTTTCCACCGCATCGGTGAATACTTTCGGTGAGGCCAGTTGCATCTCGCGGCTGCTGATCTCAACCGCTACCTGCACCGAGCAGGCACGGGTCAGGCGCTCGCCGGTCTGCAAGTCAGTGATCAGATAATTGATCTTCAAGCGGTTCTCCCACTCCACCAGACTGGCGCGTACGTTCAAGCGCTGGCCGAACACCGCGCCCCGCACATAACGCAGTTGCAGGTCGATGATCGGCCATGCATATCCGGACTCGGACATCTGCGTGTAGTTGTGGCCGATCCGGTCGAGCAGCGCGCAGCGCGCCACTTCCAGGTATTTGACGTAGTGCCCGTGCCAGACCACATGCATGGTGTCGACGTCGAAAAACGGCACGAGGATTTCCGTGTCGGCGTGCAGCACTCCGGCGCTACGCATGCAGCCTCCAGTGTTGCTCGGCGATGCGTTGCAGGCACAGGCGCAGTTCGCCTTCCAGTGCACGGTCTTCGATGACCGGCGGGAAGTCCCTGGTCAGCTCTTCGTGCATGGTGGCCAGCGAAGGTGGCAGCGCACGCGCGTCTGCATCGCGACCGCGCAGCCAGACGCCCTGATTGGCCGCGAGCAAGGTGGCGGCGGCGACTTGCTCGGTCAGTTCCAGCACGCGGATCGCGTCACGGGCGGCGATGGTGCCCATGCTCACCTTGTCCTGGTTGTGGCACTCGGTGGAGCGCGAGAAAACGCTGGCCGGCATGGTGTTTTTCAGCGCCTCGGCAGTCCAGGCGCTGGTGCCGATCTGCACGGCTTTGAAGCCGTGGTTGAGCATGGCGCGATCCGCCGGGGCGCCGGACAGATTGCTCGGCAAGCCATGGTTGTAGCGCTCGTCGACCAGCAACGCGAGCTGCCGGTCGAGCAGGTCGGCGACGTTGGCCACCAGATTTTTCAGGCTGTCCATGGCGAACGCGATGTGCCCGCCGTAGAAGTGCCCGCCGTGCAGCACGCGCTCGGCTTCGGCGTCGATGATCGGGTTGTCGTTGGCGCTGTTGAGTTCGGTCTCGATGAACGAACGCAGCCAGTTCAGGCTGTCGGCCAGCACACCGAGCACGTGCGGCGCGCAGCGCAGCGAGTAGCGATCCTGCAAACGATGCAGCGGCGCGGTCGGCGCGTCGATCGCCAGATCCTTGCGCAGCCACGCGGCAACCTGCATCTGCCCCGGATGCGGTTTGGCGGCGAACAGGCGCTCGTCGAAGTGTTCCGGATTGCCTTGCAGCGCGACCACGTTGAGCGCGGTGATGCGCGTGGCCAGTTGCAGCAGGTAGTCGGCGCGGGCGAAGGCGAGGCAGGCAAGGCCGGTCATCACCGCCGTGCCGTTCATCAGGGCCAGCGCTTCTTTCGGGCGCAACACCAGCGGCGTCCAGCCCAGTTCGCGATGCACATCGGCCGCTTGCCGACGTTCGCCGCGGAACAGCACTTCGCGCTCGCCGGACAAGGTCGCGGCGACGTAAGACAGTGGCGTCAGATCGCCGCTGGCGCCGACCGAACCTTCTTCCGGAATCAGCGGCAGAATGTCGTGTTCAAGGAAGGCGTGCAGGCGCTCCAGCAATTCGATGCGCACCCCGGACACGCCGTGGCACAGCGACTGCAACCGCGCCGCCAGCACGGCGCGGGTGGCTTGCGCGTCGAGCAGTTTGCCGAGGCCGCAGCCGTGGAAAGTGTAGAGATGACGCGGCAGTGCCTCGACGTGATGCAGCGGCACCGCGACCACGCAGGAATCGCCGTAACCGGTGGTCACGCCGTAGATCACGCCTTCCTTGTCCAACAGCGAATCGAGGAACCGCGCGCCCTTGGCGATGCGCTCGCGGTAGGCGGCGTCGCTCTGCAACTGCACGGGCGCCTGACGGTTGGCCAGGGCCAGCACGTCTTCGATGCGCAAAGGGCGTTCGCCGAAGGTTACCGGCTCATGGGTTGGCGTCGTCATCGGTCTTCCAGAAAGGGTAAAAGTTGAACCATTGGTGCGGGGCTTCGAGGCAATAGTGACTCAGGCGCTGCGCGTAGCGGGTGGCCCACTGATGAATGACCTGCTCGCGCTCGCGGCGTGTCCAGGTCACGCTGTCGGCGAACGGTTCGAGGGTCAGGCGATAGTGGCCGTCCGGCTGTTTCAGGCACATCAGCAGATTGACCGGACATTTGAGCAAACCGGCCAGCAACCACGGACCTTGCGGAAACGCTGCCGGGTGGCCGAGAAAGTCCACGCTGACGCTGCGCCCGCCGTGCAACGGCACGCGGTCGCCGGCAATCGCCAGCCATTCGCCGCGCTCCAGGCGTTCGTGCAGTTGCAGCATGATCACCGCGTCCAGTTCGCTGACCTGAATCAGGCGCAGATTGGTCGCTCCGGCCTCGCCCAGCAAGCGGTTGAACTGCTCGGCGTGCTTGGTGTGCACCAACACGTTCATGGTGACCTTTTCGCCGATCTCCGCCAGCGCCCGGCACACTTCGAGGTTACCCAGATGCGCGCCGACCAGCAGTTGCCCGCGACTGCCGCGCAACTGATTGCGCAGCAGTGCCGGGTCGATGATTTCGATCTGCTCGATGCGCAGCTTGCCGTTCCACACGTCGAGCTTGTCGAGCAGTGAATCGGCGAACGCCATGAACTGGCGGAACACCCGCCAGTAACTCGGGCGCAATTCGGCGCGGTTGCTCCAGTCGGCCAGCCGTCGCTGGTATTGCCAGGCACTGTTGCGCGCGGTGCGACCGAAGAGGAAGAAGTACAGGACGATGCCGTACAACAGTGGACTGAGCAGACGCCGGCCAAGCACCTTGGCGGCGAACGCGGTGAATTTCATCAGCAGGAAGCTGCCGCGCTCTTCGCGGTCGGCCCAGTGCTTCTTGTCGGTCTCGACGCTCATGTACGCCACCGTCGCCAGAGGATGACGGGCAGGCGCAGCAGCATGCCGAAGAACAACCGGGTGTGCATGCTGGAAATCAGCGCGTTGTCGTGGAACAGGCGGAAGTGCGAGACGCCGTCCAGCGGGTAATGCACGCTGGTTTGCAGCCAGCGCATTGGCTGATTGCGCCATGACAGGCGCACCAGAATGTCCGAGTCGAAATCCATGCGCTTGCCGACCCGCGCCGAGTCGATCACTGCCAGTACCGCGACCAGCGGATAGACGCGAAAACCGCACATCGAATCGCGGATCTGCAACGACAACGTGTTGATCCAGACCATCACATGGGTCAGATAGCGCGCATACAGACGGCCCTTGGGCACACTTTCGTCGAACAGCGGATAACCGCAGATCATCGCGTCCGGGTGGGCGCGGGATTCCTCGACGAAACGCGCGACGTCGTGCAGGTCGTGCTGGCCGTCGGCATCAACCTGCAAGGCGTGGGTGAAGCCCAGGCGCGCAGCCTCGCGCAAACCGGTCATCGCCGCGCCGCCCTTGCCCTGATTGAGGGTCAGGCGCACCAGATGCACCTGGTCGCGTTCGGCCAGCGCATCCAGCACGCGCGCGCAGGACGGGGTGCTGGCGTCGTCCACCAGAATGCACGGCAGGCCTTGGCCGAGCAGCGCGTCGACCACGGTGCCGATCGCGGTTTCATGGTTGTAGACCGGAATCACCGCGCAAGGGTTATGCATTGAACACATCCCCACTGTGGCGAGGGAGCTTGCTCCCGCTCGAGTGCGCAGCGCTCGCCGTTAATTTTGTATCGCTTGGAATTGGGGCTGCTGCGCAACCCAGCGGGAGCAAGCTCCCTCGCCACAGGTTATGCATCGGCAGCTCCTAGCAGGATTCGCCCGCTGGAGCAGGTCGCGGTGTCGTTGCGGTAGGCGAAATACAGCTTGCTGCGTTCGGGATCGAAACGCAGGTGCAACTGGACTTCATCGCCCGGGCGCACCAGTTGCTGAAATTTCAGCACTTCCATGCCGGCAAATTTGCCGGGCAGGTCCAGCAGTTGTCGGCCGAGGTTGAGTGCCCATTCGACCTGCACCACGCCGGGCAGCACCGGGGCTTTGGGGAAGTGGCCGCTGAAGTAGGCCAAGTCTGGCGGAATACTCAATTGCAGGCTCCACTCGCCGTCGGTTTCGACCTGCTCCAGCACTTCTGGCGCTTTCGGCCGTGGCGCCAGCAGCAGCGCTTCGATGTCGGCCTGCGGCAGCTTGCCCTGACTGTTCAGCGGCAGTTGCCGCACCAGACGCCAGCGCCGGGGCAAGGCCAGCGCTTCGCAATGCTGGCTCAGGTGTTTGCGCAGGGCTTCGGTCAGGCTGCGACGGCCCTGTTCACGCAAGGCGAACAGGCCCGCGTCGCTAAGCACCAGCAAGGCGCCCAGCACCGCACGGTTTTCCTGAACCACGCCCAGGCGTGCTTCGGCGACCCAGTCGTGGGCGACCAGTGCCTGTTCGAGCATCGGCAGGGAGATACGCTTCTCTTCGAGTTTGACGATGCGGTCCAGCCGCCCGAGCAGTTCGAAACGCCCGTCGGCAGCGATGCGCGCGGCGTCGGCGGTGTGTTCGACATGCCCGGCCGGCAAATAGGGCGAGGCGATCAGCAGGGCGCCGTCGCTGTCCTGACTCAGTTCAACCCCGGCGAAGGGCTGCCACAGGCTGGCGCCCTGACGCCAGGCGATGCCGCCGGTTTCCGAGCTGCCGAGGATTTCCGTCGGCCACTGTTGCAGGCGTTGCTGCAGACTCTGCGCCGCGTCTGCCGGCAACGCACCGCCGGAGGAAAACACCCGGCGCACGGCGCTCAGGGCCGGCCAGTCGAGGTTATCGCCCATGCGCTTGAGCAGCGCCGGGCTGCCAACCCAGGCGAAGGCCGGGTGTTCGCGGCTGGCGCGCTGCAGGTCTTCCGGGAACGCCAGTTGCCTGCGCACGAATGGGCGCCCGGCGCACAGCGGCCACAGCACCCGGAACAGCAAACCATAGATGTGCTGGGTGGCGACGCTGCCGATGATCCAGGCTGCACCGAGATCCGCGCCCCACAGTTGCTCCAGTGCCTCGACCTCGTTGGCCAGTTGACGCAGGGTCTTGTCGATACGCTTGGGTTCACCGCTGGAGCCGGAGGTGCACAGGCTCAGGCGACACTGTTCGAGATCGAGTTCGGCACCGGGCAGGGCAGGCTGCAGCAGATCGCTCAGGTGAGCATCATCGGGGTGATCGCTCAGCCACAGATCGACTTCACTCGACCAGCGCTGGCGGGTCTGCGCTTGCAGGTCGGAGGGCAGCAGGACGGCGACGCCGGCGCGCCAGGCTCCGAACAGGGCGATGGCGAGGTCGGCGGCATCTTCCAGATGTACCGCCATGCGCTGCACACCGCGTGCTTGCAGGCCGGCGGCAACGCTCAGCGCCTGCTCGCGCAGTTGCGTGTGGTCGAGCGCCGGGGCGGCGCTGATCGCGCGCTCCGGCAGGGCCTTGAGCAGCAGGTGCTCAAGTTTTATCCAGTTCATGTACGGCCTCTTACCCGTTGTCGTATCAGCCATTCAATGGCAAACATCAGGCCGATCAATCCGTAGGAGATCAGGCCGGTGTACAACATCCACCAATGCAGCGGCGCCCACAGGGTCAGGAGCGCGGCGCACAAACCGTTGCAGAAGAAAAACACGCTCCAGGCCACGGTGACCTGGCGGGTGTAGCGGATCGCCTCGGGCGGCAGGTGCGGCTCGCGCAGTCGCGCCAGGCGCTCGACCATCGGCGGGCCGTATTTCAGGCTCAGGCTGAACAGCACCAGCATGAAGCCGCTGATCAACACCGGATACCAGCGCAGCAACAGCGGACTGTCGAACAGCGCCAGCAGCAGGCAGAACACGATCGCCACACAGGCCATCCAGCGGCTGCCGGGCTTGCGCTCGCCGGTCAGCGCGCGCGCCAGCCACAGCCCGCCCAACAGCAGTCCGAACTGCCACGGGGCGAAGTGCTCCATGCCGAAATACACCGCAAAGGGGTACAGCAGCCCCGCCAGCAGCAGGCCGAGGCCGATCAATCGGCTCATGCGGCCGGTTGAACCAGACGGTAGACCGCCTCGACCACGTCACCGACAGTGCGCACCGATTTGAATTCTTCGGCGGCGATTTTCTTGCCGGTCTGGCGTTTGATGTGATCGATCAGGTCGACCGCGTCGATGCTGTCGATCTCCAGATCCTGATACAGGTTGGACTCCAGGCTGATCCGCGCCGGATCCAGTTCGAACAGCTCGACCAAGGCATCGCGCAGGGTGTGGAAAATGTCGTCACGAGTTTGCATGGTCCGGTCTCAAGCTGCCTGTTTTGCCGTGACGAACGCCGCAAGGCTCGCCACGTTGGTGAAGTGGTTACGGGTGTCTTTGGCGTCGGCGTCGATCTTGATGCCGTACTTTTTCTGGATCGCCAGACCCAGCTCCAGTGCGTCGACGGAGTCCAGGCCCAGGCCTTCGCCGAACAGCGTCTGTTCGTCGCCGATGTCGTCGACGCTGATGTCTTCGAGGCCCAGGGCATCGATGATCAGCAGTTTGATGTCGCGCACCAGGCCAGGGTTATTCAGATCGCTCATCTTCGGCGAGCTCCTTAATGTAGTAAGAGTGCAAATAATCATTGAGCTTGCGCGAGGCCTGCGGTGCCGGGCCTTGCGTGGCGAAAGTCTGTGGGTCTATATCGGCCCCGACACGAAAACTGAAGTGCACGCGGCGGCGGGGGATGCGATACCAGGGTTCGGCCTTGGTCAGGGTGGTCGGGTTGACCTTGATGACCACTGGCGTAAGGATTTTCGCACCACGCAGGGCAATCGCCGCCGCCCCCCGATGAAAGGCTGGCGCCTGACCGGGTTGAGTGCGCGTGCCCTCGGGGAAAATGATCAGGGTCTGGCCGTTTTGCAGGGATTCGGCCGCGGCATCGAGCATGTCCATGCTGCCGTCATTGCTGATGTACTCGGTGCTGCGCAGTGGGCCGCGGGTGAAGGGGTTTTCCCAGAGGCTTTTCTTCACCACGCAATTGGCCTGGCGCACCAGACCGATCAGGAACACCACGTCGATCAGCGACGGGTGGTTGGCGATGATCATCTGCCCCGGGCGACCTAGACGTTCCGCCCCTTGAATGTCGTAGGTCAGTACGCCAGTACGGGCCATGAACCGCACGAAAAACCAGAACAGCCGACTGACGGTCTGCCGCGCGCGTCGGCGATGCTGGAGCGCGTCACCCGGCAGGCAGCCGAGTAGCGGAAATACCAGTACGCGCAGGCACAGCCCGCCCAGCCCGAACAGGGCGAAACTGGCCGCGGTGGCCAGCAAGCGCCAGTAATAGGCGTCGCGGTTCTTCTCAGTCACGGGTTGCGTTGCCAGGTCCATACACGATTTTTCCAGGCATGTTGGCAATGGGATTGCTGGCCGAGCAGGGTGCGCAACAGATTCAGCGCGTGTGGCCATTGCGCTTTGGACAGTGCCTCCGGTCCGCTGTTCAGGGTCAGCCGCCAGTCGGTACCGGGGGTGAGCAGCAGACCCAGCGCATAAGGGAACGGGACGTCGTCGATCCACTGCGAATAGGCCTGGGGCGGCTGTTCTTCGGTGATGATCAGCAGCACCGCCGGAGCGCCTTCATCGAGCAGCGCGGCGGCTTCGAGGATGCCGTGTTCCAGGCCATCGCCCGCGGCCGCAAGGGCGGTCATTTCGCTGGTTTCGCCTCGCATGATCGACCACAGACCGATGATCGCGTTGTGTACCGACAGGCTGAACTGGGTCGGCGACAACGGCTCGTCCTTGGCCAGGTCGCTGAGGATCTCGAAGGTGCGCGGGGTTTCGCCGTGGCGTGAAACAAACACCAGCGGCAGGTTTTCCCGTCCGTCGGCCAGCGGCCAGCCGACACTGAAGGCCATGCGCGCCAAGCGGCTGAGCCGACGGCGCTGCATTGCCGGCAGAAACGACACATCGGGCGCGGCATCGCTGCCCGGGAGCGCGACCGGTTGTCGGCTCCAGGCTTGCCACGCGTCCACGCTGTCGAGCCCCGGGGCCCACGCGCGCCATTGGGCGATGTTGAAGTTGATCACGGAGTTCATCCCGCCCCTGCGGGCTTTTATGACGCTTTGAGTCGCCAAAGCCGCGGCTGACCTGACGTGGCGCTTGGCGCCGGGTGGCGCGCATTATCCCGGTGCGACGAGTGTGTAGCAAATGTTGGTTACGTTTTGCGCAGCAAAATGTACCGAGTGGTTCGCGGAAAAACTGTCACTTGGCCATTATCCAGATCGTGGGGGATTTGTCTGTCGGGCATATCAGCGCACGCGAGAGGTTTTTGCTCTCTGTACCCGCAGATTTTTGCGCCTGACTCTGTAGTCCGCGTCGTTGAAGGTAGCGAAGCGCACGCACAGGCAACTACACTCGGTCATTCTTTGATACACGGAGGTTTTGTCATGCGGCGCGTGGTGTTCAATCAGAAAGGTGGCGTGGGCAAGTCCAGCATTGCCTGCAATCTGGCGGCGGTAAGTGCCAGCGAGGGCTATCGCACGCTGTTGGTCGACCTCGATGCCCAGGCCAACTCCACTCAGTATCTGACGGGGCTCACCGGCAACGACATACCGATGGGCATTGCCGATTTCTTCAAACAGACCCTGTCTTCCGGGCCGTTCTCGAAGAAAAACCAGGCGGACATCTACGAAACCCCGTTCGACAACCTGCACATCATCACCGCCACCGCCGAGCTGGCCGATCTGCAGCCCAAGCTTGAGGCCAAGCACAAGATCAACAAGCTGCGTAAATTGCTGGATGAGCTGGACGGCGAATACGACCGGATTTATCTCGACACGCCGCCAGCGCTGAACTTCTATGCGGTGTCGGCACTGATCGCCGCCGATCGAGTATTGATTCCCTTCGATTGCGACAGCTTCTCGCGCCAGGCGCTGTACGGCCTGCTGGCGGAGATCGAAGAGTTGAAGGAAGACCACAATGAAGGTCTGGACGTCGAAGGCATCGTGGTCAACCAGTTCCAGGCTCGGGCCAGCCTGCCGCAGCAGATTCTCGATGAGTTGATTGCCGAGGGCTTGCCGGTGCTGCCGGTGTACCTGAACAGCTCGGTGCGCATGCGTGAATCGCACCAGGCCAGTACCCCGCTGATCTACCTCGACCCACGGCACAAACTGACGCAACAGTTCGTCGAACTGCATAACCTGCTCGAAGACCATTGATTTCCGGATTGCACCTCACCCGCCTGTGGGAGCGAGCCTACTTGCGAAGAGGCCAGCACGTTCAACATCTCTGTTGACTGAGCGGGCGCCATCGCGAGCAGGCTCACTCCTACAATTGAATTTGTGTTGGGTCAGATGCCCTGGCTACGCAGCCACGCCATCAACTGCGGCAACGGAAACGCCCCGCTCTGGCGTGCCACTTCCCAACCGTTCTTGAACAGAATCAAACTCTGAATCGAACGAATCCCCAACTGCGCCGACAACTGTTGATTGGCCTCGCTGTCGAGCTTGGCCAAGCGACACTTACCCGCCAACTGCGCCGCCGCCTGCTCGAACACCGGTGCAAACGACTTGCACGGCCCACACCAGTCCGCCCACACATCCACTAACAACGGCAGATCCCCTTTGATCTGGCTGGCGTAATCGCCTTGCTTGAGTTCGAACGGCTTGCTCAGCAGCACCTCGGATTTGCAGCGCCCGCACTTCGGCTGATCGCCCAGGCGTTCGGCGGGGATGCGGTTGAGGCCGTTGCAGGCGGGGCAGGGGATAAGGAGTGGTTCAGACATGATGGGCTCTCGGGCAGGAAGTCTATAAGACTGATCTGGAGGCAAAGTCGCGATTATCAAGGAATCGGTCTGTAGGTCATTACCATCGTCACTTAAGGAAATGACCTACGCGCGTCGGTGCTGAATCTGATTATCTGTATTTGATCCAATTGGTAATCTTGAGCAGACCTGAACGAAATAACGCTTGGACTCCCATCCCTATGGCCTTCACAACGGATAAACGTCTTTCGCTCTCAAAGCTTTTAGAAGGATCTGAGTCTGTTAAAGACTTAAATGTCCGCGCGATGTACTCGCTTGCCGGGGACTTTGTCGGTTTCGAGAATGTTTGGCTAGATTCCGGTGCTGACCAAAATCCGGATTTCTTTCCTCGTCCTCTGCGTCGGCCAGAAAATGAAGAGGATTACGACGCCTTGGTTCAGGCCGTCGACGAGATCCTTGAGATAACCGGTGATGATGGCTCGCATCCACTCGCGAGCCTGCTGGACATCATCAGTGACTGGATTGAGGAGTGGGATCGCACGCATCATCCGGCGCCGAAACCACCAGGTCATGAAGTGTTGGGATATTTGATGCGTGAACATGGTTTGACCCAGAGCGATTTGCCCGGGGTCGGTACTCAGTCAGTTGTCTCGGAAATCCTGAGCGGCAAGCGGCAGTTAAACTTGCGGCAGGTTCGCTGGCTGGCCGAGTTTTTCAAGCTACCTGTAGACGTGTTCATCTAGTCGGCCTCAAGACGAGCAACTGATCTCCAGATGCTTGCCCCACTCCGGCGGCCGCTCGGCATAACCGTCCATCCCCGGCTGTTCGTCGAACGGCTTGCTCAGCACCGCATGCAGGCGCCGGACTTCTGAATAGTCGCCTTGTTCGGCGGCGTCGATCGCCTTTTGCGCCAGGTAGTTGCGCAGGATGTACAACGGGTTGACCGCGTGCATCCGCGCTCGGCGTTGTGCCTGATCGCTGTCGCCATCGCGGGTAACCCGCGCCACGTAGCGCTCGCCCCAGACGTCGAAGCCTTTGATGTCGACAAAGTCGTCGCGCAGTTGGGTGATGGCCTGTTCTGCGGACGCTTCGCCGAGGCGGCGGAAGAACAGGGTGTAATCGACGCCGCTGTTCTGCATCAGTTGCAGCAGGTCTTCGAGCAGTTTCTGGTCGTCGTCTTCGGCGCTGGTGAAACCGAGGCGACGACGCATCAGGTCGAGGTAGTGCGCCTGGAACAGGGGCAGGTACAGGCCGAGGGTTTCGCGCAGGGCTTCGACGCTGATGAACGGCGTCAGGGCCTGGGCCAGGGCGCTGAGGTTCCACTGGCCGATCGGCACTTGGTTGCTGAACGAGTAGCGGCCCTGATCATCGGAGTGGTTGCAGATGAAGTTGGCGTCGAAATCGTCGAGGAAGGCGAACGGGCCGAAGTCGAAGGTGATACCGAGGATCGACATGTTGTCGGTGTTCATCACCCCGTGACAGAAGCCGTAGGCCTGCCACTTGGCGATCAGTTCGGCATTGCGCTCGACGATCTCGCGGAACATCGCCAGATACGGCTCCGGCTGCTCCAGGCATTCGGGATAGTGCATCGCCAGTACGTGCTCACCGAGCTGTTTCTGCTGCTCGGGACGCTTGGTGTAGTAGAAGTATTCGAAGTGGCCGAAGCGCACATGGCTCGGCGCCAGACGCAACACCATCGCCGCGCGCTCCTGCTTCTCGCGCCACACCGGAGTGTCGGAGCCAATCACGCAGGCCGCGCGCGAAGACGGGATGTTCAGCGCGTGCAGCGCTTCGGAGGCGAGGAATTCACGGATCGACGAACGCAATACCGCGCGGCCATCGCCCATACGCGAAAACGGCGTCTGTCCGGCACCCTTCAAATGCAGGTCCCAGTGTTCGCCGGCGTTGTTGTAGACCTCGCCCAGCAGCAAGCCTCGGCCATCGCCCAGTTGCGGCGTGTAGCCGCCAAACTGGTGCCCGGAATAGACCATCGCCCGTGGCTCGGCATCGGCCCACAGCTTGTGGCCACCGAACAGTTCGGCGAATTCCTGAGTGTCAGCCGTCGTCGGGTCGAGATCGAGCAAGGCCAGGGCCGCGGGGCTGGCGACGACCAGACGCGGGTTGTCGATCGGCTCGGGCAGCACATGGGCGGAAAACGCATCACCCAGGCGGGCGAAGCGGTTGTCGAAGGTCAGTTCGTCGAGGGCTTTCACGGGCCGGCTCCAGCAGAATGTCCGAGCATTCTGCTGGGAACACACCGGTTAGTCGAGTTTGGCCGGCGGCGGCTCTTGCAGCGGCTTTTGCTCGCCACTGATCGGCACGATGGTTTTGTTCTCGTCCTCGATCGGCACCAACTTGTATTCCTGGCCATGAAGGTTTTTCAGATACACCTCCATCTGGCGGAACGAGATGTTGATGTGCTGCTTTTTGAACTCGCGGTTGATGAAGCGGTTCACTTCGTCGATCACCGGGTTACGGTCACCGAGGTCGCGCACGTGCATGCGCAGTTCGTGGTCGAGGGTGCTTTCGCCGAAGTTGAGGAAGTACACGTGCGGCTCGGGCTCCTTGAGGACGCGCGGGTTTTCCCGGGCAGCCTTGAGCAGCAGTTCCTTGACCAGATCCAGATCGGAGCCGTAATCGACGCCGAGTTTCAGGGTGACGCGGGTGATGGTGTCGGTCAGCGACCAGTTGATCAGTTGCCCGGTGATGAACGTCTTGTTCGGGACAATGATGTCCTTGCGGTCGAAGTCGGTGATGGTTGTGGCGCGTATGCGGATCTTGCTCACCGTGCCCGACAGGTTGCCGATGGTGATGGTGTCGCCGATCCGCACCGGGCGTTCGAACAGGATCATGATGCCGGAGATGAAGTTGGCGAAGATCTCCTGCATACCGAAACCGAGACCGACCGACAGCGCCGCCACCAGCCACTGCAGCTTGTCCCAGCTGACGCCGAGGGTCGACAGGGCGGAGACGAATCCGACGCCGGCGATCACGTAGGACAGCAGCGTGGTGGTCGCATAGGCGCTGCCCTGCGCCAGATTGAGTTTCGACAGCACGAACACTTCGAGCAGACCCGGCAAGTTGCGCGCCAGCGCGAAGGTGATGCCGATGATGATCAGCGCGCCGAGCATGTCGCCGATGCTGATCGGCACCATGCTCATGTTGGCGCCGGTGCCGCTGGTGTATTCGTAGAGGGTGATGTTGTCGAGGTACGAGAACACCGAAATCAGGTCGGCCCAGACCCAGTACAGCGCGGCGATGAAGCCGCCGAGCAGCGCCAGACGGATCAGGCGCAGCGACTGTTCGTTGACCTTTTCGATGTCCAGGGTCGGCTCTTCGATCACCGCTTCGCCGTCGCCGGCCTCTTTCGCGGCCTGACGCTTGGCCAGGGCGCGCTGGTAGGCCAGACGGCGTGCGGCGACCGCCAGACCACGGACGAAGGTGGCTTCGATCACCAGCCAGAACATCAGCAGGTACAGGGTATTGATCAGCCGGTCGCTGAGTTTCAGCGCGGTGTAGTAGTAGCCGAAGCACACCGCGACAAACAGGGCGATCGGCAGCAGCGTGAACATCACGCCGACGGCCTTGCGAAACAGCGAAGTGTTTTCGTGGGCCGGGCTGCTGATCAGCAAGCGGCTGAGCAGCCATGCCATCAGCGCGTAGCAGGTCAGCACCACCGGCATGCCGAGCACGTCGTCGGCCAGCGCCGCCGGTTGCAACTCGGCCACCGCCACCACGGTCACCAGCGCCATCACCACCAGCCCGAGGCGGCGGATCCAGCCCTGCAGGAACTCGACCTGCGGTTTGTCCCAGCGGAAATGCAGTTCGGCCACGCCGCCCGGCGAGAGAATCCGGTAAGCGGTGTAGAACACCAGCCACGCCTGACCCATTTGCAGCAGCGCCGCGCCCATGTTGGCGTTCTGGCCGCGGGCGTCGATCTGCAGGGCCAGACCGCACAGGCCCAGACCCAGGGCCACCGGCATCGCCAGCAGAATGTTGATCAGGATCGCCTGCGGCGTATGCCACTGGCTGTCACGCTTGAAGTGACCGATGTCCTGGTGAACCTTGTTCAGCCGCGCGTATAGCGCCTTGCGCCGCCACAGCAGAGCGCCGATCAGCAAGGCCAGTGGCAGGAACAGCAGCGGACGCTGGGTCAGGCCATCGGTCAGCTCGCTCAGGCTCGATGCCAGCGGCAGGGTGTCGACCTGGCGCTTGAGCCGCTCCGGCACGCCGCGTATCCATTCAGCGTCCAGCGGCTTGTTGCTGGGAATCCAGAACATCTGCTCGTCGAGGGTGGCGCGCAGGCTTTGCGCGGTGCTCAGCAATTGTTTCTGGTTGAGCTGCAGGGTGATCGATTCGTTGAGCACCGCGCTCAGTTCGCGGTTCAGGCGCTCGAGCAGGTCGGCGCGGGTGTTGGCCAGATCCAGCAGGCTCTTGCGCAGTTGCGGGGTGACTTGTTCCGGCGGCTGGGTGGAGAGCAGGGTGTCGACGTAGCTCGCCGGGTTGCTCAGCAGTTCGCGCTGCTGGCTGACTTCGAACTGGTACAGGCGAATGTCGGCAATCTGGTCCGCCAGATCGCGGTCGACCTTGAGTCGCGGCAACGCCTGCTTCTGCTTGTAGAGAATCTTCGACAGCAGCAGGCTGCCCTTGAGTACGTTGATCTGCTCGTCGAGGGCCGAGTCGCTTTGGGTCAGGCTGTCGAGTTGCTGTTTGGTCTGCAGGTTCTGCTGGGTGACTTCGTTGAGGCGGTCGGTGCTCTTGAGCAGGTAATCGGAAAGCTTGAGGTTGGCCGCGCTTTCAGTGGCGAGCAGGCTGCTGCCGCCGGCTTTTTGCGCCTCGATCGATTGCTGGGTCACGGTTTCCTGCGACTGCGCCAGACGCTTCTGGTTGATCAGTGTCTGCAGTTCCTGGATCTCGCGGTCGAGGCGGTCGGACTTCTCTGTGAGCAGGTCGTGCTGGCTGTTGCCCAGATCCTGCAACTGGCTGTTGCCGGCCAGCTCCTGACGGCGCAGCGGGATCAGCGCGTTCAGCGCGGCGAGCTCGGCGTTCAGTTGGTCGCGCTGCTCGGCGCTGACGGTCTTGCCCGCGTCCTTGCCGGATTTGAGGATGGTGTTGATCTGCTGGATGCGCGTCTGGCTGGCGGAGATTTCCGCCTGCGCACGCTCAGGACGGGTCTGCGCGGTGATGATCAGGCTGTTGGCATCGGCCAGGGCTTTTTGCAGATCGCTTTGCTGGGTCGAGCGATCCGTGAGGATCTGCTCCAGTTGCTGGATCGACTCCTTGGGAAAACGCTGGGCCATCGGTGTCACCGCCGTGGCCTTGAGACGTGCCAGTTCGCGGGTGTTCTCGATGGTCTGCCGCGGAGCGGAGGCCAGTTGCTGCTTGAGGTCGATCAGCTTCTGGTCGTAATCACGCCGGTTGTTGAGCTGATTGAGGGTGTTTTGCAGAACCGTCTGCAGGCTCTTTTTATCGGCATCCGGCAGTTTGCTGTCGGCCAGTTTGTCCAGGCTGGCCTGCACGGCTTCGCTGGACGGTGGTTCGGCGGCATACAGCGGGCCGACGGAAAGACTCAGGCCCAGCAGGGCCGCAAAAAAGAAAGAGCGCAGGGTAGGCATAGAGACCGGTCAAGCAAGTGATAGTGGACGCAGTTTAGAGGAAGAGACCGGGACCCGGGCGACTTCCTTCGGGGAATCTGACGCCCACTTTGCCGATCTTGTTCCCGTCCATGACCGCAACCGTCCAGTGGGTGTTGTTCCACTCCACCTGGTCGCCAACGATCGGTGCACCCCCGACCTTGTGGGCAATGAACGCACCCAGCGTCATGTCCGGATCAATGCCCTCGGCCGGCAACCCGTAAAGCGCTGCAACCGCTTTAAGCTGGGCGTCTCCTTCGAGCACGAAATCACCGAAGAAGCGCAGATCGAGGCCGCGTTGCGGCGCTTGGCTGAACAGTTTGCCGAGCGCCGGAAGGTTGTGTTCATGGCCGATAACACACAGCAAATCATCGACTTCCAGCACCGTACTACCCGACGGATGGAGCAGTTGCTGACCACGAAACAGCGCCGCGATACGCGTGCCTTCAGGCATTTTCAGCTCACGCAGGGGTGAACCGATGCACCATTTCTCGGCGCCGAGCTTGTAAACGAACAGCTCCCACTCGCTGGTGATGTGCACTTCCAGCGCCGAACGGGAGATCGGCGCAGGTTCCGGCGGTACCGTCACCTTGAGCAGTTTGGCGACCCACGGCAGGCTTGTGCCCTGCACCAGCAGCGACACCAGCACGATAAAGAACGCGAGGTTGAAGTACAGCTGCGCATTCGGCAGCCCGGCCATCAACGGGAACACCGCGAGAATGATCGGTACCGCGCCGCGCAAGCCGACCCAGGAAATAAACGCTTTCTCGCGACCGTGGAACGCCTTGAACGGCAGTAGGCCGACCAGCACCGACAGCGGCCGGGCGAACAGAATCATCCACAGCGCCAGACCGAGTGCAGGCAGGGCGATCGGCAGCAGATCGTGCGGGGTGACCAGCAGCCCCAGCACCAGGAACATGCCGATTTGCGCCAGCCATGCCATGCCGTCGAGCATGTGCAGGATCCCGTGACGACTGCGCACCGGGCGGTTGCCGATCACCAGACCGCACAGGTACACCGCGAGGAAACCGCTGCCGTGCAGGGCGTTGGTCAGGGCGAACACCACCAGACCGCCGGCGATCACCAGAATCGGGTACAGGCCGGTGGCAAGGTTGATCCGGTTGACCAGTTGCAGCATCAGCCAGCCGCCGCCGAGACCAATCACGCCACCGATGCCGAACTCGCGGATCAGGTGGGTCAGCAGGCTCCAGTGCAGGCCGGTCTGGCCGCTGGCGAGCATGTCGATCAGGGTTACGGTGAGGAACACCGCCATCGGGTCGTTGCTGCCGGATTCGATTTCCAGGCTGGCGGTCACCCGTTCGTTGAGGCCCTTGCCGCCGAGCAGCGAGAACACCGCAGCGGCGTCCGTGGAGCCGACGATGGCACCGATCAGCAGGCCCTGAATCAGGTTCAGGTCGAACAGCCACGCGGCGGCCATGCCGGTCAGCCCGGTGGTGATCAACACCCCGACCGTCGCCAGCGACAGTGCCGGCCACAAGGCCACGCGGAAACTCGAAACCCGGGTACGCAGGCCACCGTCGAGGAGGATCACCGCCAGTGCGAGGTTGCCGACCAGATAGGCCGTCGGGTAGTTATCGAAAATGATCCCGCCGCCATCGACCCCGGCCGTCATGCCGACCGCGAGGATGATCACCAGAATGGGGATGCCGAGACGGGAGGAAAGTGAGCTGACAAGAATGCTCGCACCTACCAGCAACGCGCCGATCAAGAACAGGCTGTTGATGGTCGTCGCATTCAAAGGCAGTACTCCAGAAGCGTAAAGACGGGCACAAACTGACCATGCAGTCTGCGTGCCAGCGATTCTAACCTGTTGAAATGTGATGCTGTCAAAAAGCTTTTTACGCTATGGGATTTGAGGTATGGGTTCGGCTGGGGATCGCTACCCTCACCCTAGCCCTCTCCCGGAGGGAGAGGGGACCGACCGCGGGGTTTGTTCAAGTTACACCGACCTGCAATATCGAGCCGAACTCAAAATCTGCAAAGCCCCCAATGTGCTCCCTTTCCCCCTCTCCCTCTGGGAGAGGGCTGGGGTGAGGGGCTTTTGACCTTGATCTGAAAATTTACAGGCTGAAACGCCCGACCATATTGTTCAGATCCAGCGCCAGACGCGACAGCTCGTTGCTCGCCGCACTGGTCTGATTCGCGCCGGTGGCCGATTGCACCGACAGGTCGCGGATGTTCACCAGGTTGCGATCCACCTCGCGGGCCACTTGCGCCTGTTCTTCGGCGGCGCTGGCGATCACCAGGTTGCGCTCGTTGATCTCGACGATCGCGGTGTTGATGGTGTCCAGCGACATCCCGGCACCACGCGCAATGTTCAGGGTCGATTCGGCGCGCTCGGTGCTGTTGCGCATCGAGTCCACGGCGTGTTCGGTGCCGCTCTGGATGCTGCCGATCATGCGCTCGATTTCGCTGGTCGACTGCTGGGTGCGATGCGCCAAGGCACGAACCTCGTCCGCCACCACGGCAAAACCACGCCCGGCTTCACCGGCACGCGCCGCTTCAATCGCCGCGTTCAGGGCCAGCAGGTTGGTCTGATCCGCCAGACCACGAATCACGTCCAGCACCTTGCCGATGTCGCGGGATTCATTCGCCAGATCGCCGATCAGGGTCGCGGTGCTCTGCACATCGGCGCTCATGCGTTCGATGGCGCTGACGGTTTCCTGTACCAGGTCACGGCCGTCGCCCGCCGAAGTGGTGGCGTTCTTCGAGGCTTCCGAAGTGCTCACCGCATTGCGCGCGACTTCTTCCACGGCGCTGGTCATTTCGTTGACAGCGGTGGCGGCCTGTTCGATTTCGTTGTTCTGCTGGGTCAGGCCACGGGCGCTTTCGTCGGTGACGCTGTTCAGTTCTTCGGCAGCGGAAGCCAGTTGGGTGGCCGAGCCGGAGATGCGCTGCAAGGTGTCACGCAGTTTCGATTGCATCTTGGCCATGGCCGCCAGCAGGCGCCCGGCCTCGTCGGTGCCGTCGACGTGGATCGGCTGGGTCAGGTTGCCCTCGGCGATGGTTTCCGCTGCGTCCAGTGCTTTGGAGATCGGCTTGGTGATGCTGATGGTCAGCAGCCAGGCGAACAGGAAGGTCAGGCCGGTGGCGATGACCAGCAGGCTGACCACCAGATTGAACGCCGAGGAGTACTGGTCCACCGCCTCCTGATTGGTCTGGCTGATCTGCTCGCCGTTGATCTGCATCAGGCGGTTGAGCACGGTGTTCATCGCTTCGGAGTTGTTCAGCAACTCGGTGTTGAGCAGGTTGCGCAACTCGTCCACCTGATTGCTGCGCGACAGGGTTTTCATCCGGTCTTCGATCTGACGGTACTGCCCCAGCAACTGCACATATTGGTCGTAGGCTGCGCGTTCCTGCGGGCCGCTGATCAACGGCTCATAGGCCGATTGGGCGGCGCGGATCTGCTGGTTGCGGGTGTCCAGCAGTTCCATGGTCTTCTGTTGCACGTCCGGCTCGCGGTTGACCAGCAAGCGATACGACAGCACCCGCAGGCGCAAGGTCAACTGCGTGAACTCGTCGAGGTTCTTGATGCTCGGCACGCTGCTGTTGGTGATGTCCTCGGCGGCGCCGCGGATTTTGCTCATCTGGTTCAAGGCGAACACACCGAGAATCAGCATCAGGCCGCCGATCAGGGCGAAACCGGTGAACGCCCGGGGGGCGATATTCATATTGCGAAGGGACATGGCGCGGATACCGAAAAGGGCCGCTTCCATGCGGGCTGAGACTGCTGTTGGATGACTTATCGGTCATACGACTAAAGTCTTGAGGCACTGTGCGTATTTGTCGCATATGGGCCTGAGCGACGAAGTGCAGGAACCAGATTGGCAGATCACAGTCTTTTAAACTCGCGAGAACGGTCGGCCACCAGGAAAATCAAGGCCTTGCGCCGGTATAACCCTGGCATCCGCAGTGACTTTTCTTTATCGTACGCGCCCTTTGAAAAACGCTTGGAAGATCAAAATGTTGGAAGCATCCCTCAGCCAATTGGAACAACTCGTCAGCGACCTGGTGCAACAGAACCAGACCCTCACGCAAACCAACCAGACCCTGTCCACGGAACTGGCCCAAGCCAAGGATGAAAACGAAAGCCTGCAACTGAGCCTGATGGAACAGGAAGAGAAGCACGGCGCCACCGCAGCGCGCATCCAGGCCCTGGTTGATCGCGTCAACGCAGGTCCTGTCAGCGCATGAACCACGGCACCGCAGGGGTAAAAGTCATCTCCATTCTCGGGGAGGACTATTCGATCAAGGCACCGGCCGGGGAAGAACAGACCCTGCTGGATGCCGCACTGATGCTCAAGGCCGCACTGGCCGACACCAAACGCAAATACCCGACGCTGATCGGTGACCGCTTGCTGGTGCTGGCCGCGATGAACCTGTGCTCGCAGCAGATCGAAATGAAGAAGCAGCACCAGGAAGAACTCGACCGTTACCAAGAGCAAGTCAGCGCCACGGTCGAAACCATCGCCAAGACCATCAATCAGGGCTGATGGAGTTGCGCACAACCAAAGAATAGATTGTCGATCGAGCTGTATACAATCGGCACGGCTGTTGCATTGTTTCGGCCACTTATTCTTTGGGGGTGCTCCATGCAGTTGTGGCGACGCAGTATTCAATGGCAGCTGATACTCAGCATGGGCACTGCCCTGCTGGTCAGCATCCTGATCGTGGTTGGCATTTATACCCTGGTGGTCAACCGCCTCGCCCAGAGCTATCTGGTCGAACAAGCGCTGCCGTCGAGCATCGAAGCGACGCGCAACGACATCGAGCGCATCCTCGTTCAACCCCTGACCGCCGCCAAAGACATCGCCAGCAACAGCATGGTGCGCGACTGGCTGGCTTCGGGTGAAGACAGCAGCAAAACGGCAGCCTTCGCGCAGTATCTGGAAGGCATCCGCGCCGAACATAAAGCCTTCACCGCGTTGATCATCGGCACCGAATCCAACCACTACATCACCGAAAAAGGCCTCGACCGCACCCTCAGTCGGGCCAAACCGGCCGACACCTGGTTCTATTCCTTTCTCGACAGCAACCAGCCGCGCACCCTGAACATCGACAACGATGGCGCCACCGGAGAATTGGCGCTGTTCATCGACTTGAAGGTCGAGCAGGCCGGCAAAGTGGTCGGTGTCGCAGGGCTGGGCCTGAGCATGAAAGAGCTGTCGGAGCTGATCCACAACTTCAGCTTTGGCGAGCGCGGCAAGGTCTATCTCGTGCGTTCCGACGGTTTGATCCAGGTCCATCCCGAGGCGCAGTTCAGCGGCAAGCGCACCCTCACTGAGCAAATCGGTGCGTCGGCGGCGCAAGCGGTCATGGGTCAAAAAGTCGCCGCTAACAGTTCCTTCCAGCGCGATGGCGAAGACTTCCTCGCCTTCAGCCTGCCGCTGCGCGATCTGGGCTGGACGCTGGTGGCCGAAGTGCCGCAATCGCAGATCTACGCCGAAGCCCGCAAAGCGATGTGGATGAGCGGCGGCATCGGGCTGGCGGTGGCACTGGTGTGCCTGGCGCTGGTGGTGTGGTTGGCCCAAGGGTTGGTGCGACCGATTCGTCAGGTAACAGCTGCGCTGGTAGCAATCGGTAGCGGCGGTGGAGATTTGACCCATCGGTTAGATTCCAGTCGCGCCGATGAATTGGGCGATCTCGCGCGCGGCTTCAACCGTTTTCTCGACAGCCAGCGCGGGCTGATCGGCGAAGTGCTGACCACCAGCGAGCGCCTGCGCACAGCAGTCGGCCAAGTGGCGAAAGTGGTGGAGAACACCGCCGAACGCTCCGGGCGCCAGCAGGAAATGACCGACATGGTCGCCACGGCGGTGCATGAAATGGGTCTGACCGTGCAGGAAATCGCGCAGAACGCCGGCAACGCCGCGCTGGCCTCGCAAACCGCGCGGGATGAAGCGCTGCAAGCGCGGGAAGTGGTCGGCGGCTCGATCCGCCATATAGAAAGCATGTCCGACGAGATTGGCCTGGCGGCGGGCGCGGTCGGTGAGCTGGCGCATCAGGTCGCGTCGATCGATTCGGTGCTGGCGGTGATTCGCGGGGTGTCCGAGCAGACTAACTTGCTGGCGCTCAACGCGGCGATTGAAGCCGCGCGCGCCGGAGATATGGGCCGTGGGTTTGCCGTGGTGGCCGATGAAGTGCGGACCTTGGCCCGCCGAACCCAGGCCTCCACCGACGAGATTCAGCAGATGATCGGCAGCCTCAAGCAAGGCGCCGAGAATGCCGTGTCATCGATGCGCACCGGGCAAGCGGCGACCGGCACCGGGGTTGAATCGAGCCAGCGTACTGGCGCGTCGTTGACCGCGATTACCGGACAGGTCGAGCGCATCAGTGACATGAACCATCAAGTGGCGACGGCGACGGAAGAGCAGTCGGCGGTGACGGAAGAGATTAACCGCAATGTGCAGGGAATTTCCGATCTGGCCCGGGCCACGGCGGGGGAGGTCCGGGCCTGTCGCGAGGATTGTCAGATGTTGCAGCGGTTGGCGGATGATCTGGCGCGGCAGATGGGTGGGTTCAAGTTGAGCTGATGTGTTGTCAGTTCGGGCCTCTTCGCGGGCAAGCCCGCTCCCACAGTGTCCGTGTCGTACCCAAGACTCATGTACGCCAGATAAACCTGTGGGAGCGGGCTTGCCCGCGAAGACGGCATCAGCTGCGACACATAATCCGGATCAGAACCACGCATCCCGCATCGCCAGACACGTATCATCCCGCGCCTCCAGCAACGCCAGCTCATGCTGGCAACCCGGCACTTCCCACGTCAGGAAATACCGCGCCGCCTGCAGCTTGCCCTTATAGAAGTCAGCATCCGCCGCATTGCCCTTGGCCAAGCCTTCCTCGGCACGAATTGCCTGTTCCAGCCAGCGCCAGCCAATCACTGTGTGCCCGAACACTTTCAGGTACAGCGCCGAATTCGCCAGGCTGCTGTTGACCTTGCCCTGCGCCAGATCGGTCAGCAGGCCGATGGTGACTGTTTGCAGGCGGGCTACCAGTTGCTCCAGTGGCTCGCGCAATGCGGTCAGCGATTCGTACGCGGTCGCGCGCTCAGCCGTGTTGGCGATCAAGCGAATCAGCTGCTTGAGGCCCGCGCCGCCGTTCTGCGCCAGTTTGCGCCCGAGCAAGTCCAGCGACTGAATGCCGTGGGTGCCTTCGTGGATCGGGTTCAGACGGTTGTCGCGGTAGTACTGCTCCACCGGGTATTCGCGGGTATAGCCATGGCCGCCAAGAATCTGGATCGCCAGTTCGTTGGCCTTCAGGCAGAACTCTGACGGCCAGGATTTGACGATCGGCGTCAGCAAATCCAGCAGCTCATGCGCCTGTTTGCGCTCGGCTTCAGTTTCCAGCGTGGTGGTGTCATCGAACAGCCGTGCGGCGTACAAACCGAGGTCAAAGGCCCCTTCGACGTAGGATTTTTGCGTCAGCAGCATGCGTCTGACGTCCGCGTGCTGAATGATCGCTACCGGTGCGGTGCTCGGATCCTTGCTGTCCGGCACCCGCCCTTGCGGGCGTTCGCGGGCGTACTCCAGCGAGTACAGGTAACCGGCGTAACCAAGCATCACCGCGCCCATGCCGACGCCGATCCGCGCCTCGTTCATCATCTGGAACATGTAGCTCAAGCCATGATGCGGCTTGCCCACCAAATAGCCGACGCACTCGCCGTTATCGCCGAAGTTCAGCGCGGTGGAAGTGGTGCCACGCCAGCCCATCTTGTGGAACAGCCCGGCCAGCAGCACATCGTTGCGTTGGCCGAGGCTGCCGTCAGCGTTGACCAGAAACTTCGGCACGATGAACAGCGAAATACCTTTCACCCCCGGCGGCGCGTCCGGCAGTTTGGCCAGGACCATGTGCACGATGTTTTCCGACAGCGGATGATCGCCGCCGGAAATGAAGATCTTGTTGCCCTTGAGGCGATACGTGCCGTCGGACGCAGGTTCGGCGCGGGTACGAATATCCGACAGCGATGAGCCGGCGTGCGGTTCGGTCAGGGCCATGGTGCCGAAGAAACGGCCGTCGATCATCGGTTGCAGGAAACGCTGTTTCTGCTCGTCGCTGCCGAAGCTTTCGATCAGGTTGGCCGCGCCCATGGTCAGGAACGGGTAGGACGTGGTCGCCGCATTCGCCGCTTGAAAGTGCGCAAAGCAGGCTTGCGACAGCAGTGTCGGCAGTTGCATGCCGCCGGCTTCGAAGCTGCGCGCGGCGTTGAGGAAACCTGCTTCGAGAAACGCATCCACCGCCGGTTTGACTTCGGGAATCAGAATCGCCTGACCCTTCTCGTAGCGCGGCTCGTTCTCGTCGCCCTTGCGGTTGTGCGGCGCGAAGTATTTCTCGGCGATGCTGCGCGCGGTGCCGATGGCCGCGTCGAAGGTCTCGCGGTTGTGCTCGGCAAAGCGCTCACGTCGGGTCAGGCCTTCGGCATCGAGGACTTCGTACAGCTCGAAAGCCAGATTGCGGGAACTGAGCAGCGTCTCGGACATGGCGGCCTACCTGAAAATTGGGGTTGGGCCGAGTCTAGGCGTGCTGATAAACGCTGAACAGGATGATTGATGGGCGTGATAAAGAAGCAAAAGATCGCAGCCTTCGGCAGCTCCTACACGGTCTTTGTAGGAGCTGCCGAAGGCTGCGATCTTTTGATCTTCTGTAGGAGTGAGCCTGCTCGCGAAAGCGGTCTGTCAGCTAAATGAATGTGCCTGATAGATCGCTTTCGCGAGCAGGCTCACTCCTACATAGGTGTTATTCCAGGCGGCCATTGCGGTCGCCTGGAGTTACAGCGGTTTAACCGATAGTCATCAAGCTCGCATTACCCCCCGCCGCCGCGGTGTTGACGCTCAATGCCCGCTCAATCACCAGACGCTCCAGCGCAATGTTGGTCTCGCCCTGGGACAGGCCCTGAACGCCAACGATCGCACCGGCACGCTTGGCAATCTGCTGGCAGACACCACGCAACTGGTCGGAATGGCCGTGATGCAGCACGGCATCAAACACCACTTCATCCTTGTTCCAGTCGGAAACCAGTTTGACCCGCGCCTGAACTTCCTTCGGCAGGCGTGCGAACAATGCCTTGCTGATGTCGGATTCCGGCCAAACCGCCGAACCACCGACAGCCAATACCGCCGCCAGTTGCGTCAACAGATCGCCTTCGACGTCCGCCAGGCACAGCACGTGTTCGCGTGGCAGGATCGCGTAGCTGTTCTTCTCGCCGGTCGGGCCGGCCAGCACGCGGGTGATGCCGCTTTGCGATTGCGCGGCGTACTGCACGCACAGGCTGCTCAGGTCAGCGTATTGGTTGCTCTCGGCCCAGGCCTTGAAGGCGTTCAGCGGTTTGCTCATGGCATCACGCAGACGCACGTCCGGGGCGACGGCTGCATCACCGCGCGCGAAGGATTGTTCGATCGCGTCAGTAGGACGAGTCGACAGCAAGCGGTACAGGTACAGCGGACCACCGGCTTTCGGGCCAGTCCCCGACAGGCCTTCGCCGCCGAACGGTTGCACGCCGACCACGGCACCGACGATGTTGCGGTTGACGTAGACGTTACCGGCGTTGACGTTGTCGATCACCTTGGCGATGGTCTCATCGATGCGGGTGTGCACGCCGAGGGTCAGGCCATAACCGGACGCATTGATCTGGCCGATCAACTGGTCGATGTCCTTGCGCTTGTAGCGAACCACGTGCAGCACCGGGCCGAAGATCTCGCGTTGCAGTTCGTCGAAGCTTTCCAGTTCGATCAGGGTCGGCATGACGAAGGTGCCGCGTTTGACTTCTTCGGCATCGGCGATAGCCACCTGGTACACGCTGCGACCTTTATCACGCATGCCCTGGATGTGCTTGTCGATACCGGCCTTGGCTTCGGCGTCGATCACCGGGCCAATGTCCACGGACAGACGCTCAGGGTTGCCGAGACGGCTTTCAGCCATCGCACCTTTGAGCATTTCGATGACACGGTCGGCGGAATCTTCCTGCAAGCACAGTACGCGCAGGGCCGAGCAACGCTGACCGGCGCTGTCGAAGGCCGAGGACACCACGTCGATCACCACTTGTTCGGTCAGCGCCGAAGAATCGACGATCATCGCGTTCTGCCCGCCGGTTTCGGCGATCAGCGGAATCGGACGGCCCTGGCTGTCGAGACGACCTGCGATGTTGCGTTGCAGCAGGCGCGCGACCTCGGTGGAGCCGGTGAACATCACGCCTTTGACGCGCTCATCGCCGACCAGACCGGCACCGACGGTTTCACCGCGACCCGGCAGCAGTTGCAGCACGCCTTCGGGAATCCCCGCCTCGAGCAGCAAACGTACGGCTTGCGCGGCGACCAGCGGAGTCTGCTCAGCCGGTTTGGCCAGTACCGGGTTACCGGCGGCCAGTGCGGCAGCGACCTGACCACTGAAGATAGCCAGCGGGAAGTTCCACGGGCTGATGCACACCACCGGGCCCAGTGGGCGGTGGGCGTCGTTGCTGAAATCGTTGCGCGCCTGCACTGCGTAGTAACGCAGGAAGTCCACCGCTTCACGCACTTCAGCAATGGCGTTGGCGAAAGTCTTGCCGGCTTCACGGGCCAGCAGGCCCATCAGTGGCTGGATCTCGCCTTCCATCAGATCAGCGGCACGCTCCAGAATCGCCGCACGTTCGGCTGGCGGGGTGGCCTGCCAGATCGGTGCCGCATTCAGCGCGCACTGGATCGCGTTGTCGACGTCTTCGACGGTGGCTTCCTGCGCATGGCCGACCACATCGCGGTGATCCGCCGGGTTCAGCACCGGTGCCGGGGCTTCGTTGCTGGAAGCGCAACCGAGCATCGGCGCGGCTTTCCAGTGGTTGTGCGCGGTGGCGAGCAGGGCGCAGGACAGCGAGGCCAGACGATGTTCGTTGGCCATGTCGATGCCGGCGGAGTTGGCGCGCTCGGCGCCGTACAGGTCACGCGGCAGCGGAATACGCGGGTGCGGCAGGCCGAAACCACCTTCCACAGTTGCCATTTGCTCGATCTGCGCCACCGGATCGGCTACCAGTTCCTGAATTGAAATCGACTGGTCGGCGATACGGTTGACGAACGAAGTGTTGGCGCCGTTTTCCAGCAGACGACGCACGAGGTACGCCAGCAGGGTTTCGTGGGTGCCGACCGGTGCGTACACGCGGCAGGGACGGTTCAGCTTGCCTTCGGACACTTTGCCGACAACCTGCTCGTAGAGCGGTTCGCCCATGCCGTGCAGGCACTGGAATTCGTACTGGCCCGGGTAATAGTTCTGACCGGCAATGTGGTAAATCGCCGACAAGGTGTGGGCGTTGTGCGTGGCGAACTGCGGGTAGATGACTTCCGGCACCGACAGCAGTTTGCGTGCGCAGGCAATGTAGGAAACGTCGGTGTACACCTTGCGGGTGTAGACCGGATAGCCTTCCAGGCCTTCGACCTGGGCGCGCTTGATTTCGCTGTCCCAATACGCGCCCTTCACCAGACGGATCATCAGGCGATGACGGCTGCGGCGGGCCAGATCGATCACATAGTCGATCACGTACGGGCAACGCTTCTGATAAGCCTGAATCACGAAGCCGATGCCGTTCCAGCCGGTCAGTTGCGGCTCGAAGCACAGGCGCTCGAGCAGATCCAGCGACAGCTCGAGGCGGTCGGCCTCTTCGGCGTCGATGTTCAGGCCGATGTCGTATTGCTTGGCCAGCAGAGTCAGCGACAGCAGGCGCGGGTACAGCTCGTCCATCACCCGCTCGTACTGGGCGCGGCTGTAACGCGGGTGCAGGGCCGAAAGCTTGATGGAAATGCCCGGGCCTTCATAAATCCCACGGCCGTGGGAGGCTTTGCCGATCGAGTGGATGGCTTGTTCGTACGACGCCAGGTACTTCTGCGCATCGTGTTCGGTCAGCGCCGCTTCACCGAGCATGTCGTAGGAATAGCGGAAGCCTTTGGCTTCGAACTTGCTCGCGTTGGCCAGAGCTTCAGCGATGGTTTCGCCGGTGACGAACTGCTCGCCCATCAGGCGCATGGCCATGTCGACGCCCTTGCGGATCATCGGCTCGCCGCTCTTGCCGATGATCCGGCTCAGCGACGAGGTCAGGCCGGCTTCGTTGTGGGTCGACACCAGTTTGCCGGTCAGCAGCAGACCCCAGGTCGCGGCGTTGACGAACAGCGACGGGCTGTTGCCCAGGTGCGGCTGCCAGTTGCCGGTGCTGATCTTGTCGCGGATCAGCGCATCGCGAGTGCCCTTGTCGGGGATCCGCAGCAGCGCTTCGGCCAGGCACATCAGCGCCACGCCTTCCTGGGACGACAGGGAAAATTCCTGCAGCAGGCCCTGAACAATGCCTGCACGACCGCCGGCACTTTTCTGGTTACGCAGTTTTTCCGCAATCGACGCGGCGAGTTTGTTGGTGGCTTCGGCCATCGGTGCCGGCAGGCGCGCCTGCTCGATCAGCATCGGCACCACTTCCGGCTCTGGGCGACGGTAAGCGGCGGTGATCGAAGCGCGCAGTACCGATTGCGGCAGGATGCTTTCAGCGAATTCGAGGAAGCACTGGTGGGCATGATCGGTCTGCACTTCGCCAGCGTCGTCGGCGTCCTTGGCGGTCAAACCGTTCAGCTCGGTCAGGGTTGCACCACCCTCGAGTTTTTCCAGGTAATTGAAAATTGCCTGCTTGATCAGCCAGTGCGGGGTGCGATCAATCGAGGTCGCGGCAGCCTTCAGGCGCTCGCGGGTCGGGTCATCGAGTTTGACCCCAAGGGTGGTGGTAGCCATATTTTTATCCTCATGGTTGCCACAGTTGCGTGGCATCAGCTGGCGGCAAGATTAGCCGTGCGCTGAATGAGGTGCAACCGGGTGCAACCCTTTTTTTGTCGGAAAAATAAACGCTTCGTCAGGAATTATTTTCTGGTACTGAAGTGCCGCTCTGGCTTGGTGCTTTTGCTTCTAGCGAAGCGCCTGGACTGCGCTAAAAGGGAGCAAAAATCGCGTATTTATCGGTATATCCGACTAGGTGCAACTTAATCGCCAGAAACTGGTTGCACCTTTTTTGCTTTGTTGCATAGCATTCGCGCCCAAGGTGCAACCGGGAATACCCGGTGCATCGGCTGGTGGCTTTCCTGGGGAAACATCAGTCCTAAATGCGCGGGATCCCGTTTCGTCTGCCAAACGTCATCGTTTGTGGACGATTGATCACCGCTGCAACATAAAAACAAAGCCAGGGCGTAACTTAATGAGCGTAAGCAATCCAACACTGATCACGTTCGTGATCTACATCGCAGCAATGGTACTGATCGGCTTCATGGCCTATCGCTCCACCAACAACCTCTCTGACTACATTCTTGGCGGCCGCAGCCTCGGCAGCGTGGTAACGGCGTTGTCCGCCGGTGCTTCCGACATGAGCGGCTGGTTGTTGATGGGCCTGCCGGGCGCCATCTACATGTCTGGTCTGTCCGAAAGCTGGATCGCCATCGGCCTGATTGTCGGTGCCTATCTGAACTGGCTGTTCGTCGCCGGCCGTCTGCGCGTGCAGACCGAGCACAACGGCGATGCCCTGACCCTGCCGGACTACTTCTCCAGCCGTTTCGAAGACAAAAGCGGCCTGCTACGCATCATCTCGGCGATCGTGATTCTGGTGTTCTTCACCATTTACTGCGCTTCCGGCATCGTGGCGGGCGCCCGTCTGTTCGAAAGCACCTTCGGCATGTCCTACGAGACGGCGCTGTGGGCCGGTGCGGCGGCGACGATTGCCTACACCTTCGTCGGCGGTTTCCTCGCGGTGAGCTGGACCGATACCGTACAAGCCACGTTGATGATTTTCGCCCTGCTGCTGACGCCGATTATCGTGCTGCTGGCCACCGGCGGCGTCGACACCACGTTCCTGGCCATCGAAGCCCAGGACCCGAGCAACTTCGACATGCTCAAGGGCACCACCTTCATCGGCATCATCTCGCTGATGGGCTGGGGTCTGGGTTACTTCGGTCAGCCGCACATCCTCGCGCGTTTCATGGCCGCTGACTCGGTGAAGTCGATTGCCAACGCCCGTCGCATCTCCATGACCTGGATGATCCTGTGCCTGGGCGGCACCGTCGCCGTGGGCTTCTTCGGTATCGCCTACTTCTCGGCGCACCCGGAAGTGGCCGTTCCGGTGACCGAGAACCACGAGCGGGTGTTCATCGAACTGGCAAAAATCCTCTTCAACCCATGGGTGGCCGGTGTCCTGCTGTCGGCGATTCTCGCCGCTGTGATGAGCACCCTGAGCTGCCAGTTGCTGGTGTGCTCGAGCGCCCTGACCGAAGACTTCTACAAAACCTTCCTGCGCAAATCCGCTTCGCAACTGGAGCTGGTGTGGGTCGGCCGCGCGATGGTGTTGCTGGTGGCGCTGATCGCTATCGCCATGGCCGCCAACCCGGACAACCGCGTGCTGGGCCTGGTGTCCTACGCCTGGGCCGGTTTCGGTGCCGCGTTCGGTCCAGTGGTGCTGATCTCGGTGATCTGGAAAGACATGACCCGCGACGGCGCACTGGCCGGCATCCTGGTCGGCGCCATCACCGTGGTGGTGTGGAAGCATTTCGAGGTGATGGGGCTGTACGAAATCATCCCGGGCTTCATCTTCGCCAGCCTGGCGATCTACATCGTCAGTAAGCTCGGCGAGCCGACCGCTGGCATGGTGCAGCGCTTCCAGGCAGCGGAAAAGGATTTCCACCTGAACAAGTAATTGTTCTGAGCTGACGCTCACGCGAAAACGGCCAGTTTCCTACAGGAGACGGGCCGTTTTTTTGTGCCTGCAATATCCCTGATGTACCGCAATTCCCCTGTAGGAGTGAGCCTGCTCGCGATAGCGGTGTTTCAGTCGGTATTCTTGCCACTGACACACCGCTATCGCGAGCAGGCTCACTCCTACAAGGGATGGTGGTGAGTTTGGGGATATGTCTGTAGTCGATTGCGCCAATAGCCGAAGGTTTTTTCGCCAGAAAAAGTAGGGAAAATCTGATTTTCCCGTCACCCACCCAACACCCCTTGCCCCTCATGCAGAATCGCCCGCCCTCATTCTGCAGAGAGACATCGGATGTTCGCGCCTGCCAATCAACCGCGTTTCACGTTGACCCTCGAAGGCGGCCAATTTGATCTCAAAGTCCTTGAGTTCACCGGCAAGGAAGCCATCAGCCAACCCTTTCGTTTCGAGCTGGAACTGGTCAGTGAACGACCGGATCTGGACCTCGAAAGCTTGCTGCACCGTCAGGCATTTCTGAGTTTCGATGCCGCTGGCAGTGGCATCCACGGTCAGATTTATCAGGTCGGGCAGGGCGACTCCGGGAAGCGTCTGACGCGTTATCACGTCAGCCTTGTGCCGCGTCTGACTTACCTCGGACACCGCATCAACCAGCGGATTTTCCAGCATCAGACGGTGCCGCAGATTGTCGCGCGAATCCTCAAGGACCACGCAATCCTGCGCGATGCCTTCGAATTTCGTCTCGGCAGTGATTACCCGGTGCGTGAATATTGCGTGCAGTACGCCGAGAGCGATCTGGCGTTCATTCAGCGGCTATGTGCCGAGGTTGGCATTCATTACCACTTTCAGCACAGCCCGGACGGGCATGTGTTGGTGTTCGGTGATGATCAAACGGTGTTCCCGCGCCTCGCCGAGCCGACACTGTATTTGCCGGGCAGCGGCATGGCGTCGACGGCGCCGGCGATCAAGCGCTTCAATGTCCGGCTGGAAACCCGCACCAGCGTGGTCACCCGGCGCGACTACAACTTCGAAAAACCGCGTCTGCAACTGCAAAGCCGCAGCGACAGTGAACAGCGCCCGGTGCTCGAGGACTATCACTTTCCCGGCCAATTCAACGACCGTGAAACTGGCAGGCATCTGGCGCAACGTGCGCTTGAAAGGCATGTCGCCGACTACCGTCAGGCCGAGGGCATCAGCGACGTATCCGCACTGGTTTGCGGACATTTCCTGCAACTGAGCGAGCATCCGCGCCAGGACTGGAATGACCTGTGGCTGCTCACTGCCATCGAGCACCGTGGGCGACAGCCGCAAGTGCTGGAAGAATCGGTGACCAGCGATGGCGAAGCATTCCAGGGTTACCGTAATACCTTTCTTGCTACGCCGTGGGCGGTGTTCTTTCGCCCGACACTGGGGCCGGAAAAACCGCGTATGCCTGGCTATCAACCGGCCGTGGTCACTGGGCCGCAAGGCACGGAAATCCACTGCGACGAGTACGGCCGGGTCAAGGTGCAACTGGCCTGGGATCGCGACGGCGAGCTCAACGAACACTCCAGTTGCTGGCTGCGCGTCGCCACGGGCTGGGCGCATGACCATTACGGCAGCGTGCTGATCCCGCGGGTCGGCATGGAAGTGCTGGTCGGTTTCATCGACGCCGATGCCGACAAACCGTTGGTGATGGGTTGCCTGCCGAACGCCGCAACTCCGCTGCCGCTGGACTTGCCCGCCGACCAGACCCGCAGCATCTTCCGCAGCCAGAGCAGCCCCGGTGGCGGCGGGTACAACGAATTGCGCATCGAGGACAAAAAGGGCGCCGAGGAAATCTACCTGCGCGCCCAGCGCAACTGGACCCAGCACGTGCTGCACGACCAACAGGTGCAGGTCGACAACCAGCGCAGCATAGTCGTCACTGGCCTTGCCAAGCATGAATTAAAGGCCGACGAGCAGCGCATCACCCACGGTCAGCGCCAGACCGAAGTGAAGCAGGACGATCACCTGACGGTGGTCGGCGATCGGCATATTCGGGTGAGCAATCAGGCCACCAGCGCCAGCGCGCAAATCCACCTCAGTGCCGGGCAACAAGTGGTGATCGACGGCGGCGCGAGCGCAACGATTCAGGCCGGCGGGCAGTGGATCAACATCGGCCCCGGCGGGATCTTCAGTAGCGTGCCGATTGTTGTGGGTGGGGCGCCCATGGCGGCGATGAGCGCGGCGCCGAGTGTGCCGGGGCTGCCGGCAAAACTTGCAGCCGCACCAGCGGCCATGCTCACCGCCGCACAAATCATGAGCTTTAAAGGTGATGCGCCATTCTGCGAGGAGTGCGAACGCTGCAAGGACGGTGTCTGTGCAGCCTGAGCGCCTTACGCCTTCAGAGTGGCTGGCGCGTGAACCGCTGAAAGCTTCGGAGCAACTGTTCGCGATCTTGAGTAACGCCAGCGACGCCAGGCCACCGCTGGTTGCACCGAGCCCGATCTGGGCGGACACGATTTACGCCGAGTGGGACGCAGTGATGCCCTTCGTGGGAATTGTCGCGGCGGACAGTGAACTTCTCGATTGGGTGGCCTCTTCCGAATCTCGCGACTGGGGCTGGTTGGCGGTGTCTTCGGCGAGCCTTGAGGTGGTAGTTGAGCACTTTCGCAGCCTGACTCAAGTGCTGATGCCGGACGGCACAGCGGTGTTTTTTCGCTTCTGGGATGGGCGGTTTGTGTTGCCGATCCTGCAGTCCGACGAAGTGCAATTGGCGCAGTTGATGCCAGTGATCTCGCGCGGCTTGATCAATGGACAGGCCGTGGAGATCGGGGGCAGGGCGCAGGTTTCGGGGCGGGTGTTTCCTTGGTGGAAAGTACCTGAGTCGGTACTGGCTTCAGCAGGCAATGCAGTCCGGATCGGTAATGCGCTGCAGTGGCTGAGCGAGGAGCATCCTGCGCTGTACGAGGCGTTTCCGCAGGCTGTGTTGCGCTGCAAGGTTCGGCAGTTTTTTCAGGTTTCGGCGTCGGAAGAATCCTCGCAAGCGGCGTTATTGGGGTATTTGCAGGACGAAGCAGAATGAAATTTCCGGGCGAAGGCTTCGGAAATTTCCCGCGAGTTGCGGCGGCTTTCATGAACTGGTGGGCGTTGGGTAGCAGGGATAGTCTTTTCGTTGTCACCGCGAGAGTGGTGACAGGGTGTAGGAACCCGTTACCTATGGTGCATCAGCGCTGTTGATTTAATTGCGACATGTAACTTGTGCCAGCAATATTTTTAGCGGCGGCTGTGTGCGGGGCACGCTTTGGCGTGGCCGAATTCCATGGGTCGGTTCCTACTCCCGCGCACAGCTGCCACCCGATCCCGTAGGAAGGAGCGAGGCAGTTCATTTTTACATCCATGGTAGAAAATATGACGATGCTTAAACCCGACCCACCCTACGAAAAAATCATCCCCCATCCCGACAACCGCTTCATGGCCCTGACCGGCAACTGCAGCGACATGCCCACTCTGTTCATCGACACCCAAGTCCCCCTCGACATCCTCATGGACGCCGCCAACCACCGCATCCGCGCCGTGATCCAGGTGCTGGAAAACATGTGCATGCGCGGCTCGGTCGAGTGCGACTCGATCATCCTCAGCGACTTCGCCATGCTCTGCGCCATTCCGCTGCGTGACGGCTGCGATGTGCTGGATGTCATCGGTAAACGCCTCGGCAACCTGTCCCTTTAAGCTTGGGAGCGTTTTTGTGGCGAGGGAGCTTGCTCCCGCTCGGCTGCGTAGCAGGCGCAACCCGGCTGTCGCCGTGTCAGACGAAATGGGGGATTGAGGTCTTGGGGCCGCTGCGCAGCCCATCGGGGATAAATCCCCTCGCCACCCAGGCAAGAGCAGAAGATCGCAGCCTTCGGCAGCTCCTACAGGGGGTACGCCAATTCTGTGTAGGCTGCCGCAGGCTGCGATCTTTGCTGTTGGGGCCCGCTCGGCCGCCAACCCCTGACTTGCCGGCCGGTAAAAGGTAAACTTCACGGCCCTCGCAGGAGCAGCCATGAATTATCGTCACGCCTTCCATGCCGGCAATCACGCCGATGTGTTCAAACACCTGACCTTGACCCGCCTCATCGCCCTGATGTCGCGCAAGGAGCAGCCGTTTGCCTATCTCGACACGCACGCCGGCATCGGTCTGTATGACCTGCAGGGTGATCAGGCCAACCGTACCGGCGAGTACCTGGAAGGCATCGCGCGGTTGTGGGATCAGCCGGATCTGCCGGCGCTGACCGCCGACTACATGAAGGTGCTGCACGAGATGAACCCGGATGGCCAGTTGCGCTACTACCCGGGTTCGCCGGAGCTGGCGCGGCGTCTGACCCGGCCGCAGGATCGGGTGATGCTCAACGAGAAGCACCCGGAAGACGGCGTGCAGCTCAAAGAGAACATGGCCGGCGACCGTCGGGTCAAGGTGCATCTGGGCGAGGGCTGGCATGTGGCGCGGGCGATGTTGCCGGTGCAGGAGAAACGCGCGGTGATGCTGATCGATCCGCCGTTCGAGCAGCTTGATGAGATGCAAAAGTGTGCGGCGTCGCTGAAAGAAGCGATTGGCCGCATGCGCCAGACTGTGGCGGCGATCTGGTACCCAGTAAAGGACCAACGTGCGTTGCGGCGCTTCTATCAGGACCTGGCCGGTACCGGTGCGCCGAAGTTACTGCGCGTGGAACTGCTGGTGCATCCGCTGGATACGCCGAACAGCCTGAACGGCTCCGGGATGGCGATTGCCAATCCGCCGTGGGGGCTGGAGGAAGAATTGCGTGAGCTGCTGCCGTGGTTGTCGAAGAAGCTTGGGCAGACCCAGGGTGGGTGGCAGATGGACTGGTTGATCGCTGAAAGCTGAGTCGCAGAACTTGTGGCGAGGGAGCTTGCTCCCGCTCGGCTGCGCAGCAGTCGTAAAATCGGAGAGCCGGTTCTTCCTGAAGAACGCGTTCACCAGTTTTGGGGGCGCTTCGCACCCCAGCGGGAGCAAGCTCCCTCGCCACAGTTTTAAGTCAGTTACCCGCCAGGCTCGGTGGCATGCACACGCCGGTGCCACCGATCCCGCAATAACCTTCAGGGTTTTTCGCCAGGTATTGCTGGTGATAGGCCTCGGCGAAGTACACGGTCGGCGCCTGCTCGATCTCGGTGCTGATTTCACCCAGGCCTGCCTTCGACAGTTCAGCCTGATACAGCGCTTTGCTCTTCAGCGCCGCGTCCAGTTGCTCTGGCGAGGTCGCGTAGATCACCGAACGGTACTGGGTGCCGATGTCGTTGCCCTGACGCATGCCCTGCGTCGGGTTGTGCAGTTCCCAGAACATCGCCAGCAGCTCTGCGTAGCTGACCTTGGCCTTGTCGTACACCACCAACACCACTTCAGCGTGGCCGGTCAGGCCCGAGCAAACTTCTTCGTAGGTCGGGTTCGGCGTGTAGCCGCCGGCATAACCGACCACGGTGCTGACCACGCCTTCGCGCTGCCAGAAGCGGCGTTCCGCGCCCCAGAAGCAGCCGAGGCCGAAGATCGCAAAGTCGACGTCCTGAAAGAACGGGCCGAGCAATGGGGTTTCTTCGAAGACGAAATGCTTTTCAGGCAGGGTCATCGCGGTTTCGCGGCCGGGCAGAGCTTGATCTTTGGTCGGTAGCACGTTCTTGTTCACCAGAATTTCCGAGCGCAGAACCATGATCGTTCCTCTCAGTCAGGATGGGATGTAAAAAGTCAGACCGCCAGTGTGCCGAATGATGCCGGATTTCGCACTATTCAAATGTGGGAGCGGGCTTGCTCGCGAATGCGGTGTGTCAGTCGACATCAACATTGCCTGACAAACCGCATTCGCGAGCAAGCCCGCTCCCACAAGGGTAATTCATCGACAGGGAAATCTGTGGGGGGCTAGAGACAGAGCGGCCCGCGCGGATAGCGCTTGAGCGCCTGGATCAGTTCGCCGCCGGGGATCGGTCGGTCGAACAGGTAGCCCTGGCCGACGTCGCAACGGTGGCGACGCAGGAACGCCAGCTGCTCGGCGGTCTCGATGCCTTCGGCCACGACTTTGAGCTTCAGGTTGTGCGCCATGGCGATCACCGCCGAGGTGATTTCCATGTCGTCCTGATTGTCAGGGATTTCGTGGATGAAGCTGCGATCAATCTTGATGATGTCGATCGGGAATTTCTTCAGGTAGCTGAGCGACGAGTAACCGGTGCCGAAGTCGTCCATGGCCAGGGTCAGGCCCAGGCGCTTGAGCTGATCGAGCTGCAAGTGAGTGTCTTCGGTGGCTTCCAGCAACAGGCCTTCGGTCAGCTCCAGTTCGAGCAGATTGGCCGGCAGCGCTTCTTCCTTGAGGATGTTGGCGATGGACGCGACCAGATCCGGATCGGAGAACTGTTTCGGCGAGAGGTTGATTGCCACTTGCAGGTTGCCCAGGCCAGCGGCGGTCAGGGCCTTGCTCATGCGGCAGGCCTGACGCGCAATCCACTTGCCGATCGGGATGATCAGGCCGGTCTCTTCGGCAACGCTGATGAACTGGTCCGGGCGAATCATCCCCCGTTCCGGGTGGTTCCAGCGCAGCAGCGCTTCCATGCCCAGCAGGCGACCGCTGCGCAGGCACAGTTTGGGCTGATAGAACACGTCCAGCTCGTTCTGAGTCAGGGCGCGGCGCAGATTGTTCTCGACGAACAGTTTGTAACTGGCTTCGGCATTCAACGCTTCGGTGAAGACCTGGACCTGATGTTTGCCGTTGGCCTTGGCCTTGTGCAGGGCGAGGCCGGCGTTGCGCATCAGGGTTTGCGGATCGCGGCCGTGCAGCGGCGCGCAGGCCAGGCCCACGGAGCCGGTGACGCTGATCAGCTGGTTGTCGACAAACATCGGTTTGTCGAGGGTCGCCAGCAACTGGTTGGCGATCTGCTGGCCGGTGGCGAGGTCGGTGTCGTCGAGCAGCACCGCAAATTCGTTACTGGCGAAGCGCGCGAGGCTGCCGCTCGGGCTGAGGCTGTTGCGCAGGCGCCGGGCGAGGCTGATCAACAGTTTGTCGCCGGTCTGGTGCCCGAGGCTGTCGTTGATCCGCTTGAAGTTGTCGATATCCACCAGCAGCAGACTGATCGGCGTATCGCTATCGCGGGCGAAGCGTTCGTCCAGATTGCGGATAAATGCCGGGCGGTTGCCGAGGTTGGTCAGGTTGTCGGTGTACGCCAGCCGCTCGATGCGCTGCTGCGCGAGCTTGGTCTGGGTGATGTCTTCGTAGATGCCGATGTAGTGCGTCAGTTCGCGGTTGTCGCCATACACCTTGGAGATCGACAACTGGCCCCAGTACGGTTCGAGGTTCTTGCGGCGGCTCTTGAATTCGCCCTGCCAGCTGTTGCTCTTGGCCAGCGCCGAGGGCGCGTCGAACAGCAGCTCGCTGAGATTTTCCAGAGCCGGCAACTCCGAAAGGCGCTGGCCGTGGACTTCCTCGGTGGAGTACTGGGTGATCGCGGTGAAGCTCGGGTTGACGTACTCGACCACGCCGTCGCAATTGACCAGCAGAAAGGCGTTGGCGCTTTGCTCGACCGCGCGCTGGAACAGGTGCAGGGCGCTGGTGGCGGTGCGGCGGTTGTGGTTGTTGATGACTTGGGCGAACTGATCCGCCAGCTCACCGGCAAAGGCGATTTCGTCGGACTGCCAGGCACGGGTGACGCCGGTCTGCTCCAGACAGAGCACGCCGACCACCTGGCCGTCGACGCGGATGCTGGCGTCGAGCATGGCGTTGACGTCACGCGGACGCAGGGCTTCGGCCATCTCGCGGGTGCGCGGGTCGCGCATCGCATTGTGCGCGTCGATGGCGCGGCTGCCGTGCAGCGCTTCCATGTAATCGGGGAAGCCGCTGATGTCGATCACCTCGGGCAGGAGATATTCCTGGGTCGCGCGGTGATACGCCGAAATCGGCACCAGCAGATTGCCTTCGAGGTTCCACAGGCTGGCGCAGTCGATCTCATAGATATCGCAGGCGCAGCGGGTGATCAGTTCGGCGGCTTCTTGCAGCGAGTTGTGGCTGCTGTAACGCTGGCGGGCGAGCAGCAGAATCAGATCCTGTTGGGCACGCACTCGGTCCAGGTGCTGCAGTTGTTCCTGCTGGGCGCGCTGGTTCAGTTCGAGGGCGATCTGCAGGCGCGAGTTCTGGGTTTCGAGGTCGACGGAGGGCAGCGCTGGCGCCTCGTCGAACACATCATCGACTGCCAGCAGATAGCCGCGCAGCAAGTGCCGATTGTGCTGTTTATAGGCTTCGCCCAGTTCGAGGATGCTCAGCACGCCGGCGGCGGTGTGCAGCGTGTAGCGCACCAGATAGTGCGGGCTGTCGCGCAGTTGCTGCTGGATCGCGTCGTGCAGCTGATAGCGCGCTTCGGGTTCCATCAGGCTGGCGTAGGGCGAGCCGACCAGTGCGCACAATTCGACGGCCGGCTGGCCGAACTGGCGTTCGCAGTTGGGGTCGAGAAACAGCATCGCCCAGCTGGCTTCATTCAAGCGCTCGAAACGCAGCATGCCGAGCCGCGAGGGCACAGGCAACTGCGTCACTACCTCGGCCACCATACGGCTGGCGGCATCGGGTTGGCTCTTCATGAAGGGAACTCGCTTGGAAATATGCTGAACGCGCCGGGCTCTCGCCCTCTTTACTGTTGCCTGCGGCAAGGTTGCATCATTGCGGCACCGACTGACAAGAGAGATGAAGGCCAAGTGCTATAAGAATGTGTCGGCCGCTCGGGGCATTTCTCCAGTGGGTGGTTGAAAAGAGCAAAAGATCGCAGCCTGCGGCAGCTCCTGCACGGAATACGATGTCCTGTAGGAGCTGCCGAAGGCTGCGATCTTTATAGGGTTAGCGCAAATTTATACCGACTGACTGCAGCTTTTTACCCTCGCGATCATGGTAATTGACCAAAATCTGATCAGACTCGACCAGCACATGCGCGAAGTTGTCCTCACTGACCACGGTACTCGTCAGCTCATGCCGATAATCACCCGCCGCCGTTGTCACCAGCGGTTGATCGAGGAGGAACGTCGACGCCGTGGCATACGGCAGCAGCTTGCTGTTGTAAAACGGCGAAGAGACGATGGTGTGGACTTCGAAGTCCGGGTCTTCGCTGTGGGTCAGGCGCGCGGTCAGCGAGCCGTGAACGTCCCCTGAGACGAAGATGACATTCCTGATTTGGCGGGTGCGGATGGTTTCCAGCAGGCGCAGGCGCTGTTCCGGAAAGGCTTTCCAGGCGTCGTCGCCAAGCTGTTTGCGATCCGGGTAGAACATTACGCTGGTCACGACGAATTTCACCCGCGCCGGGCTGTTGATCAGCCACTTGAGCAGCGCCTGTTCCTGCGCCTCATCGAGAATGCGGCGATCATCGGCTGACAAGTTGCGTCGGGTACGGCTGTCAGTCACGAACCATTCGATATCGCCGTCGCTGAATTGGTACCAGTAGTGTTCGGGTTTTGCCCGATTCAGCGCTTCGTTAGTTGTAAGTTCATGCACCGGGCTGTGGCTGGCTTGATAGATTTCATAGGCGGCCATCGCGTTGCGATATAACTCATGATCAGACTTGCTGGCTTTGGCCGGCCAGTTATCTTCAATTTCATGATCGTCGAGAATCATGTAAGTAGAGGTGCCGGACATCAGCCGCTGAATATTCGGTTGCGAGAACGCGGCGCGGTATTTGAGCAGAATATCCTTGTACTCGCGATCCGGGGCGATCAGGTTGAGGCCGTCGACATAGATCTGGTCTCCGGTCATCAGGGTGGCGCTGATCGGTGGCTCGGCGCCTTCGATCAACTGATTGATCGAGGCGAATATGCGGTCGCCGAGTTGGGGCAAGGAGGCAACGCCGGCGGTCATGCGCAGGTAGCGACAGGAGCCGACGATATAAGCGCGCGGCAGCGCGGGGGCACTGGCGCGGGTACGAAAGCGGTAGATCTCGCGCGGCCATTGCAATGGCAATTCGGCGATGCTTTCAACGGTATGCACCGGGTTCATCGGGCTGAACCAGCCTGTCTGGTATTCGTACTCGCAATGACTGTCCAGATCATTCAATGAGAAGACCTGGCAAAGATCGCGTGATGCATTCAAACGGGCAAAGTGACCCTTTGACCATTGTGTGCTGTCCAGTTTTCGATAACGCAGGCCGGCAAATACCGTGGCATTGTTTTGTGAGTCGCCGCGCATGAATATACGGGCGTGATCAGTTGTTACATGGCCAATAATCGGGCCGACAGTCGGTTTGAACATATTCGAATCCATTCGAAGTGATACTTGAATAACAGTCAGTTTTGAACAAGTTGTTCGTTCAACTTGCGTCGCCAAGGTTAGTTGTCAACGGAGAAAAAATATCGGCGCGAAGTCGACTGGGCTCGTGGCTTAAGTGGACCGAAGTTGTAGGAATAAAAGCGCTTAAACTTTTCTGCGGGCAAAAAAAAGCCCCGTCAAACTGACGGGGTTGAGGTACGAGCGTGTGGCGCTCGAAAACGTGGAACGCGATCGGCCCTCCGTTGCCGGAGGGCCGATTGCTTTACAGCAGGATGGTGCGGATGTCGCCCAACAGGCTGCCCAGACGCTGGGTGAAGCGTGCGGCAGCAGCGCCGTTGATCACACGGTGATCGTAGGACAGCGACAGAGGCAGCATCAGTTTCGGCTGGAAGGCTTTGCCGTCCCAGACTGGCTGGATGGTTGCCTTGGAAACACCGAGGATCGCCACTTCCGGCGCGTTGACGATCGGCGTGAAGCCGGTGCCGCCAATGTGGCCGAGGCTGGAAATGGTGAAGCAGGCGCCCTGCATCTCGTCCGAAGAGAGCTTCTTGGTGCGGGCTTTTTCAGCCAGCGAAGCAGCTTCTGCGGCCAGTTGCAGCAGGCTCTTCTGGTCGACGTTCTTGATGACCGGTACCAGCAGGCCATCCGGGGTGTCGACCGCGAAGCCGATGTTGACGTACTTCTTGCGAATGATCGCCTTGCCGCTTGGCGCCAGCGAACTGTTGAAGTCCGGCAGCTCCTTGAGCAGGTGCGCGCAGGTCTTGAGCAGCAGCGGCAGAATGGTCAGCTTGACGCCGGCCTTCTCGGCAACGGCTTTCTGCGCAACGCGGAACGCTTCCAGCTCGGTGATATCCGCCGAGTCGAATTGCGTCACGTGCGGCACGTTCAGCCAGCTGCGGTGGAGGTTGGCAGCGCCGACCTGCATCAGGCGGGTCATCGGCACTTCTTCGATTTCACCGAAGCGGCTGAAGTCCACGACCGGAATCGGCGGGATGCCCGCGCCACCGGTTGCGCCGCCAGCAGCTGGCGCTTCCTTGGCCTTCTGCATCATCGCCTTGACGTAAACCTGCACGTCTTCCTTGAGGATGCGACCGTGCGGACCGCTGGCGCCAACAGCGCTCAGCTCGACGCCGAACTCACGGGCCAGTTGACGCACGGCAGGGCCGGCGTGAACTTTCGCGCCAGGCTTGGCCGGAGCAGCAGCCGGAGCGGCGGCAGCAGGTGCAGCGGCAGCCGGAGCAGCAGCGGCAGGTGCCGGAGCACTTGCAGCAGCGGCAGCTGGAGCCGGGGCAGCAGCAGGGGCTGCGCCTTTGACTTTCAGCTTGAGGATCAGGTCGCCGGTACCGACTTCGTCGTCCAGCTTGATCGAAACGCTTTCCACCACGCCAGCGGCAGGCGATGGAATTTCCATGCTGGCCTTGTCGGATTCGAGGGTGATCAGCGACTGGTCGGCTTCAACGCTGTCGCCAGCCTTGACCAGCACTTCGATGATCTTGGCCTTGCCGGCCGAACCGATGTCCGGAACGTGGATGTCCTGAACGCTGTCGGCAACTGGAGCAGCCGGGGCTGCCGCAGGAGCAGGCGCAGCGGCAGCGGCCGGCGCAGCAGCCTGAGCCGGAGCGGCAGCAGCAGGGGCCGCAGCACCCGCCACTTCCAGATCCAGAATCAGGTCGCCAGTGCCGACTTCGTCGTTGAGCTTGACGCTGATGGCCTTGACCACGCCAGCGGCAGGCGACGGGATTTCCATGCTGGCCTTGTCGGATTCGAGGGTGATCAGCGACTGATCAGCCTCGACGGTGTCGCCGACCTTGACCTGGATCTCGATGATCTGGGCCTTGCCCGACGAACCGATGTCCGGCACGTGCACTTGCTGCACCGAAGCGGCAGCAGGGGCAGCGGCTGGCGCAGGAGCAGCGGCAGCAGGCGCAGCAGCCGGTTTGGCTTCAGCTTTTGCCGCCGGTGCAGCGGCAGGCGCAGGAGCCGCTTGCGCGGCGCCCTCGACTTCCAGCTCGAGCAGTTCGTCGCCTTCTTTCAGACGGTCGCCCAGCTTCACTTTCAGGCTCTTGATGACGCCGGCTTTCGGGGCCGGCACTTCCATGCTGGCCTTGTCCGATTCCAGGGTCAGGATGCTCTGGTCGGCTTCGATACGGTCGCCGACCTTCACAAACAGTTCAATTACTTCACCTTCACCGCTGCCGATGTCAGGTACGCGAATGAGTTCGCTCACAAAATGTCTCCTCAGCAGTCCAGTGGGTTGCGTTTTTCCGGGTCGATGCCGAACTTGACGATGGCCTCGGCCACGACTTTAGGTTCGATATCACCACGGTCAGCCAGTGCTTCCAGGGCTGCCAACACCACGAAATGACGGTCGACTTCGAAGAAATGACGCAGTTTCTTGCGGCTGTCGCTGCGGCCGAAACCGTCGGTGCCCAGGACTTTGAATTCCTTGGACGGTACCCACTGACGGATCTGCTCGGCGAAAAGCTTCATGTAGTCGGTAGAGGCAATGACCGGACCTTTACGGCCGCTCAGGCACTCTTCAACGTAGCTCTGCTTAGGCTTCTGGCCAGGCTTCAGACGGTTGCTGCGCTCAACGGCCAGGCCGTCGCGACGCAGTTCGTTGAAGCTGGTGACGCTCCATACGTCAGCGCCGATGTTGAACTCTTCACGCAGAATCTTCGCCGCTTCACGCACTTCACGCAGGATGGTGCCGGAGCCCATCAGCTGTACGTGATG
>NZ_JBIUVO010000026.1:2539-59155 GCF_044742995.1 Pseudomonas sp. NPDC087803 | reverse complement strand
AAGAACATCCACCCTTCGAAAGTCGTACAAGTCGGCGACGAAGTGGAAGTCATGGTTCTGGACATCGACGAAGAGCGTCGTCGTATCTCCCTGGGCATCAAGCAACTGGAAAGCGATCCGTTCTCCGAGTACGTCTCGGTTAACGACAAAGGCGCTATCGTTACTGGCACCGTGAAAGAAGTTGACGCCAAAGGCGCCATCATCGTTCTGGCTGACGACATCGAAGCGACCCTGAAAGCCTCCGAAATCAGCCGTGACCGCGTTGAAGACGCGCGCAACGTTCTGAAAGAAGGCCAGGAAGTTGAAGCCAAGATCATCAGCGTTGATCGCAAGAGCCGCGTAATCCAGCTCTCGATCAAGTCGAAAGACGATGCTGAAGAGAAAGAAGCTATCCAGAGCCTGAAAGCAGCTCCGGAAGGCGAAGCAGTTGACACCACCATGGCTGCACTGCTGAAGCAAGCAATGGCCAAACAGAACTAAGTTCTGCTTGATCATGAAAAAGGGCGACTTCGGTCGCCCTTTTTTGTGCCTGCGATTTGGTGGGGGCGGTTCGTGTATATGGAAGCTAGGGTGAAACCAATCCCTTCAGCGGGTTGTCTGTTTCTTTAATCGGATCAATCGCCTATTCGCGACTAAGCTGGTTGTTAGTCGTGCAGTAGTCGGGCGTTGCCTGGCATAAGGAAGTGGATGAACAGATTTATTGTGTTGATTGCGGTGTTGGTTTTGGCTGGCTGTACCACAAGTGCCAAAACGCATGCTGTGCGTGGTGTCAGCGGTATTCAGATCGACTGCTCCGGCTTGGGGTCGGGGTGGGAGAAGTGTCAAAAGCGCGCGGCGAAAGAGTGCAAGGGGGCGGGTTACAGGGTGATCACCCGGTCTGATCAGGCGAAGGATGAAGATGAATATCCGTTTGGCTTCAATCCCGCAGGCTACGTCACTCGGACCATGCTGGTCATGTGCCGTTGAATGTACTCGGCTTGTGCTTTTGTGCGCTGAAAACGGGCGTTTCGGCGCCAGGGAAGATATGTCAATCCCTGGGCTGTTCAAAATCTTCCGGGCGTGCTAAAACCTTTCAAGCGCTGATCTAGCTGCTTGAAAAAGAAGGGAAAAATATGACGAAGTCGGAGTTGATCGAACGAATTGTCACCCATCAAGGGCTACTCTCATCCAAGGATGTGGAGCTGGCCATCAAGACCATGCTTGAACAAATGTCCCAATGTCTGGCCACTGGTGATCGCATCGAGATCCGTGGGTTTGGCAGCTTCTCTCTGCACTACCGTGCTCCACGGGTCGGCCGCAATCCGAAGACCGGTCAATCGGTCAGTCTGGACGGCAAGTTCGTTCCGCATTTCAAACCGGGCAAGGAATTGCGTGACCGGGTGAATGAGGAAGAGGAGGAGGGGGTTTGACAGTCGCTATTTTTCATGAGGTGGCTCATGCGTAACCTCAAGCGCATCTTTCTTGGCGTTTTCATTCTTTTATTGGTGCTATTGATTCTGGCGTTTGTGCTTGAGAATCAGCAGTCCATCTCATTAATGTTCCTCGGTATGGCAGGTCCCCAACTTCCAGTGTCTGTGGTGGTGGTTTTGGCACTGCTCGTCGGTATGCTGATTGGTCCGATTCTGGGCTGGTTTCTGGGGCGTACGTCAAGAGCTGTGCGCAAGCGTCTTGTCTAAGCGCGGCGGTCGCAAGGAATCCGTCAATTTTGGGTCGTCGCTTATCCATATCCATTAGTAAAACGTTCATTAAGCTGTAAAATGCAACCCTTGTTCGATTGTGGTCTATTCCCGCGTCGTTTCAGACTGACTCTGACGGAAGCCTCATATCTGATGGCTTCTGCATTCAAGGATTAGACAGTGCTCGCTGGTGCCACTGTCCGCAGCTCAAGGGTATGCTTTCGCGTGAAAATTTTAGTTACCGGCGGCGCCGGGTTCATCGGCTCGGCAGTCATCCGTCATATCATTTCCAACACCAACGACGCCGTCGTGAATGTTGATAAGCTGACTTATGCCGGTAACCTCGAGTCGTTGGCAGAAGTCAGCCTGGATCCGCGTTACGCGTTTGAGCGCGTTGATATCTGCGACCGTGATCAGATCGACCGGGTTCTGCGTGAGCATCAACCGGATGCAATCATGCACCTGGCCGCGGAATCCCACGTGGATCGTTCGATCTCCGGTCCGTCCGAGTTTATCCAGACCAACATCATCGGCACCTATACCTTGCTGGAAGCTGCACGCCAATATTGGGCGGCACTGGATGATGCGCGTAAGACCAACTTCCGTTTTCACCATATTTCCACTGACGAAGTTTATGGCGATCTGGAAAGCCCGGAAGAACTCTTCACGGAAACTACGCCTTATCAGCCTAGCTCGCCATACTCGGCCAGCAAAGCCAGTTCCGACCACTTGGTGCGTGCGTGGGCGCGCACGTATGGTTTACCGACACTGGTCACCAACTGCTCGAATAACTATGGTCCGTGCCACTTTCCTGAGAAGTTGATCCCGCTGATCATTCTCAATGCACTGGAAGGCAAGCCGCTGCCGGTCTATGGCAAAGGTAATCAGGTGCGTGACTGGTTGTATGTCGAAGATCACGCGCGAGCGTTGTACAAAGTCGTAACCGAGGGTGTCATCGGCGAGACTTACAACATCGGCGGCCATAACGAAAAACAGAACATCGAAGTCGTCCATACCCTGTGTGCGCTGCTCGATGAGTTGCGACCGGATTCTGCTCATCGCCCGCATGCAAGTTTGATCACCTATGTGCAGGATCGCCCGGGCCATGATCAGCGCTACGCGATTGATGCCAGCAAGATCCAGCGTGAGTTGGGCTGGACCCCGGAGGAAACCTTCGAGACGGGTATTCGCAAGACTGTCGAGTGGTATCTCAACAACTCTGAATGGGTTGCCCATGTGAAGAGCGGCAGCTATCAGCAGTGGATCGACCAGAACTACGCCGGTCGTTCGGACAAGGCATGAAGATTCTCCTGCTGGGAAAAAATGGTCAGGTCGGCTGGGAGTTGCAGCGCTCTCTTGTTCCGCTAGGGGAGTTGGTTGCCCTTGATCGGCACCCGGTCGCTGGTTTGAGTGGTGATCTGTCTGACCTCGATGCCCTGCGCGCGACGATCCGCAAGGTAAGGCCCGACGTTATCGTCAACGCTGCGGCCTATACAGCTGTCGATAAGGCCGAGTCGGAGACTGAGCTGGCTGACCGTGTAAACGGTGAGGCCTGTCGAGTCATGGCGCAGGAGGCCGCATCGCTGGATGCCTGGCTGATCCACTATTCGACCGATTACGTATTCAGCGGCGAAGGCTCGACCCCTTGGCAAGAGTCCGATGCTGTTGCTCCGGTGAACCATTACGGCGCCAGCAAGCTGGCAGGCGAGCAGGCAATTGCAGCCTCGGGCTGTAAGCATCTGATCTTTCGTACCAGTTGGGTCTATGGCGCTCGTGGCAGCAACTTTGCCAAAACCATGCTGCGTCTGGCCAAGGATCGCGAATCGCTGGGCGTGATTGCCGACCAGATAGGCGCTCCAACGGGGGCGGACCTTATTGCGGACGTGACTGCGTTGGCGATCCAGCAAGCGGTGCATCGCCCGGCGTTGTCGGGCCTCTATCATCTGGCAACTGCCGGTGAGGTGTCTTGGCACGGCTATGCCAGTCTGGTCATCGACTTTGCCAAGGCGCACGGTGAGGAACTCGCTGTTACAGCCGTGAATCAGATTGATACCACTGCCTATCCAACTCCCGCACGCCGCCCGTTGAATTCACGTTTGAATACGCAGAAGCTGCGCGACAACTTTTCTCTACACTTGCCGGATTGGCAAAGTGGTGTAACCCGAATGCTTATGGAAGTTCTGAATAAATGACCACGACAAATCGTAAAGGCATCATTCTCGCCGGTGGTTCGGGCACGCGTCTGCATCCGCTGACGCTTGGTGTGTCCAAACAGATGCTGCCAATCTACGACAAGCCGATGATCTTTTATCCGTTGTCGGTGTTGATGCTTGCGGGGATGCGCGAAATTCTGATTATCTCCACGCCGGACGATCTGCCATGCTTCCGTAAGTTGCTTGGAGACGGCAGTCTCTATGGCATCAAACTGACTTACGCCGAACAACCGAGCCCGGATGGGCTGGCGCAGGCTTTCATCATTGGTGAAGAGTTCATCGGTAATGATCCTTGCTGTTTGATCCTGGGAGACAACATCTTTTATGGTCAGCATTTCTCCGATAACCTGCGCTCCGCCAGTGCCCGTCAGCAAGGTGCGACCGTTTTTGGATACCATGTTTCCGATCCTGAGCGTTTCGGGGTTGTGGAGTTTGATGCTGCTGGTCGTGCGCTGAGTATCGAAGAAAAGCCGGTTAAACCGAAGTCGAGCTACGCGGTCACAGGCCTGTATTTCTACGACAATCAAGTCGTTGATATCGCGAAGAAGATCAAGCCGTCCGAGCGCGGCGAGCTGGAAATCACCGATGTGAATCGTGCTTATCTCGAACAGCAAACCCTGAATGTCGAGATGCTGGGGCGTGGTTTTGCGTGGTTGGATACAGGCACCCATGACTCTCTGCTTGAGGCGAGTCACTTCGTCCATACCATTGAGCAGCGTCAAGGCTTGAAAGTGGCGTGCCTGGAAGAAATTGCATACCACAACGGCTGGATCACTGCAGAACAGTTGGCTGTGCAGGCCGACGCCTTGAAGAAAACCGGCTACGGCCAGTACTTGCAAAAATTGCTGGACTCACCTTCCCACTGACTGAAACACCTCGTTTCGAGTGGGAGCGTTCAACAAGTCCGAGCAGGAAAGCTATGCCAGTAAAACATCCCAAGGTTGCGGTTTTGCTGGCAGCCTTCAATGGAATGCAATGGATCGAAGAGCAACTGGATTCGATTCTTGAGCAGTCTGGCGTCGATGTAACCGTTCATATCAGTGTTGATTCTTCAACGGATGGAACCGAGTCGTGGTGTCATGCCTATGCGGCTCGGCATCCTGCCGTCGTCGTGCTGCCTGGCGCTGGTACTTTCGGTGGAGCCTCACGCAACTTCTTCAGGTTGATTCGCGATGTACCGATTGAAGAGTACGACTTCGTCGCGTTCGCCGATCAGGATGATGTCTGGTATCCGGGAAAACTTGAGCGAGCAGTCCGTCAGATCGGGGATCGGCACGTAGACGCCTACTCAAGTAACGTCATTGCATTCTGGCCAGACGGCCGCACACATCTACTCGATAAGGCTCAGCCTCATACTGCTTGGGATTTTCTGTTCGAGGCGGCTGGGCCGGGGTGCACGTATGTGTTCAGTCGCCAGCTATCGAGTCCGCTCAAGGCCTGCATGCTTGCCAATTGGAACGAGTTGCAGGAAGTCAGTCTCCATGATTGGTACTGCTACGCCTTTGCTCGAAGTAGAGGTTTCAAGTGGTTCATTGATGAGCAGCCTTCGATGGACTATCGCCAGCACGAGCGAAATCAGGTGGGGGCCAATACCGGCATCAACTCGCTGATTGCACGCTACAAGACCATCCATGACGGCTGGTGGTTTTCACAAGTTAAAACAATCACGCGCTTGGTAGGGCTTGAGCATGATGCTTTCGTCAGGCAGTGGTTTTCGTTGTCGAGGTGGCAACTGTTGAGGCTTTCATTGAGTGCCTGGAAATGTCGACGCCGAGTGCGCGATAAGTTGTTCTTCTTTTGTATCTGCTGGGCGACGGCGGTAGTTGGAAAAAAAGCCAAATGAGCGGTCCACGAGTTCTGGTAACAGGCGCCACCGGTTTTGTGGGTGAGGCGCTGATCTTTCGTTTATTGCGAGACAAGGTGTTCACACCTGTCGCTGCTGTTCGTGGTGAGACGAGGCTGAGTGGACTCTGTCCGGTCGTTGCATTCGATCTGGAGGGGGATCGCGCCTTGCCGAGCCTTGAGCGTGTCGAGGTAGTCATTCACTGCGCGGCGCGTGTGCATGTGATGAACGATGTGGCGGCCGATCCGCTGCAGGAGTTTCGCAGGATAAACGTCGAGGGCTCTGTGCGCCTTGCCCGGCATGCCGCGAGCGCGGGTGTCAGACGATTCATCTTTATCAGTTCGATCAAGGTCAATGGCGAGATGACCCTGCCCGGGCAACCATTTTCTGCTGATGATCGACCCGCCCCCGTTGATCCGTATGGCGTTTCCAAATGGGAGGCCGAAGAGCAACTGATGCAGGTAGGCAAGGAGACGGGAATGGAGATTGTCGTCATTCGTCCGCCGTTGATCTACGGTCCAGGTGTTAAAGCCAATTTCTTCAATATGATGCGTTGGCTCGAGCGGAGGGTGCCGCTTCCGCTCGGCGCGATAAATAACCAGCGCAGTCTGGTGGCGATCGGAAACCTGGTCGATTTGATAACCGTCTGCATTCGTCATCCGGCTGCTACCGGACAGGTATTCCTGGTCAGCGATGGGGAGGATCTTTCCACCTCGCAACTGCTCCGCCGCATGGCCGTTGCGCTGAGCGTGAAATCATATTTACTGCCAGTGCCCTCATGGCTGCTGAGTAGTGCTGCGTCGCTGCTCGGGCGGCGTGCTTTGGCTCAGCGCCTGTGTGGTTCGCTGCAGGTCGACATCGGTAAAACCCGCTCGGTTCTGGGCTGGTCACCGGTCATCACGGTGGAACGGGCGCTGCGTCAAACGGCGGGGCATCATGATTCCAGGCTCCAGCGCTGAGGGCGCATTGCCCGATTGTTCCCTGTGGGAGGCCGTTTGCTTTCAGGCGTTGGCAAACTGCTACCCTTTTTTGCTCGCGGTGCGCTTGGTACCCTATGCCCCCGGCGCGGTGGCGCATTGTCGATGCTCGAGCGCCAGGCTCAGGGTTACTAAAGTTCAGCTTTCCATATCAGCACCGGGCTGTGGAAAGCGATAATGTCACTGGGCTATCAAATGGCAGGGCTTCGTCGTTATAATTGCAAATTTTGCGCGACTTGGAGCGACGCATGAGCCCTCGTGCGGCTCGATCGGCCAAGGGGTCGCTCGCCCTCAACAGACGAGCTGTCGCAGGCAAAATTTTATCATTTCAGCAACGGAGTGCTCGGTGGTAGCCCCCCTTTCCCCGGTTGTCCAAAACGACAATTCGGATTATCACGATGTGGATCATGGTCGGCCGGATTTCGCCGGGACCAAGGTGCGGATTGCGATTCTATTGTGCACCTTCAATGGTGAGCGGTTTCTGGCTCAGCAGTTGGAGTCCATCGCGCGACAGACTTGCCCTGACTGGTTTGTCGTGGTTTCGGATGATGGCTCCACCGACTCAACCCTGGAATTGCTGCGTGAATACTCCGAACGCTGGGGGGGCGACAAGCTCTCTGTCCGCCAAGGGCCGAGGTCCGGTTACGCCGCCAATTTCCTCTCATTGACGTGTGACAAAACGATTGAAGCCGACTACTTCGCCTGGGCAGATCAAGACGATATCTGGCAGGCGAACAAGCTGGAATGCGCCCTGCAAAAACTTCAGGAAACGCCTTCGCAAAATCCGGCGCTGTACTGTGGCAGAACTGAGTTGATTGACGAGCAGGGAGCGCGTATCGGCTTGTCACCTTTGTTCGAGCGTCCGGTCGGATTTGCCAATGCACTGGTGCAAAGTGTAGGTGGTGGAAACACAATGGTGTTCAACCAGGCGGCCCGACAGCTGTTTCAACAGGCAGGCGAGGATCTGGATGTGGTCTCTCATGACTGGTGGGCCTATCTCCTCGTTGCCGGTGCGGGCGGCAGTGTCATTTACGATACCAGCCCGACGATTCTCTACAGGCAACATGATGCGAATGTCATCGGTGCTGCCTCGGGCGTCATGGTTCAGTTGATGCGTGTTCGCATGCAGTTTCGCGGTCGTTTTCGTGGGTGGAATCAAAAGAATATTGCAGCACTGGAATCGATCAGGTTCCAGTTGAATGAAGAAAGCCGGATGAGGCTGGATCGGTTTCAGCGAGCGCGAAGCTCTCGAGGATTGGCCCGGGTCATCTGGTTACGACGATCCGGGGTCTACCGGCAATCCTTATGGGGCAACCTTGGGCTGGTTTTGGCGACGTTGTTCAATGGAATCTGACACGCAGCCGGGCTTGGCTCCTTTCAGGAAGAGTTCTGTGGTAATTCAAGTAATGGTTGGGCGAGAGAGTTTGCTGGGGAATTTAAACTCCCTCGGATTTATTGAGGTTTTGAAAAAATGCTGAACTTTTCGACTTCGCCCAAGGAGATGCTCAATGGCATCTGGCGCAACAAAGGTCTCATTCGAGCGCTGGTGCAGCGGGAAATTGTCGGACGCTATCGCGGCTCGATCATGGGCATGCTGTGGTCATTGTTCAACCCGATTGTGATGCTGGTGATCTACACCTTTGTATTCAGCGTCGTGTTCAAAGCCCGATGGAGTGTGGATAGCAGCTCGAAGACCGAGTTCGCGCTCATGCTGTTTGCCGGCCTGATCGTGTTCAATCTGTTCGCCGAGTGCATTAACCGGGCTCCGGGTCTGATTGTCGGCAATGTCAACTATGTAAAGAAAGTGGTGTTCCCGCTGGAAATTCTTCCTTGGGTAACGCTGGGCGCCGCCATGTTTCATTTCCTTGTCAGTCTTAGCGTGTGGTTGATTGCTTACCTGATTTTCTTCGGAAAGCTGCAGTACACGGTTTTGCTGCTGCCGGTATTTCTCGCGCCCCTGATGATTTTCGTTGTTGGCCTGGTCTGGTTTCTCGCCTCGATAGGGGTTTACCTCAGGGATGTGAGTCAGATCATTGGTGTCTGCACTTCCGTTCTGATGTTCCTGTCGCCGATTTTCTATCCGATCACGGCGTTGCCCGAACAGTACCGGCACCTGTTGTTCCTGAATCCGCTGACACCCGCAATCGAAGATACGCGGGCGCTGCTTTTCCGGGGAGAGCTGCCGAGTTTTCTGCACTTGGGTTTCTACTATATCGCTGCAGCCCTTGTCTTTTGGCTAGGATTTGCGTGGTTCCAAAAAACGCGTAAAGGGTTCGCTGATGTCCTCTAATACAGCAATTGCCGTCAATAATCTGAGCAAGTGCTTTCATATCTACGACAAGCCGAGAGATCGGCTGATGCAGATGTTCGCTCGCGGCCGCAAACAGTACTTCCGTGAGTTCTGGGCCCTGCAGGATGTCTCGTTCACCATTGAACGTGGCGAAACGGTCGGTATTTTGGGGCGTAACGGTAGCGGTAAATCCACTCTGCTACAGATGATCTGCGGCACTCTCAATCAGACTCATGGCGATATTCTGACCCATGGTCGTGTAGCTGCCTTGCTGGAACTGGGATCCGGGTTCAATCCGGAATTCAGCGGCCGCGAGAACGTATACATGAATGCCGCGGTACTCGGTCTTACGCGAGAGGAAACCAACGCACGCTTTGCCGAAATCGAGGCATTTGCGGAAATCGGCGAATTCATTGATCAGCCGGTCAAGACCTATTCCAGTGGCATGATGGTTCGCCTGGCTTTTGCCGTCGCCATTAACGTCGATCCACAAATCCTGATCGTCGACGAGGCGTTGTCCGTCGGCGACGAACTGTTTCAGCGCAAATGCTTTGCACGCATCGAAGCGATCAAAGCCAGTGGCGCCACGATCCTGTTCGTATCGCACTCCGGGAGTGCGGTCATTGAACTGTGTACCCGCGCTATTCTTCTAGACAAGGGCGAGAAGCTTGCCGAAGGGGTGCCGAAGGTCATCGTCGGTCAATACCAGAAACTGCTGTATGCGCCCGCCGACAAAGTTCTCGACATCCGCGAATCGATCAAATCCGGCGCACTTGAACGACTTGAACTGGAGCGAGAGGCGCAACGTTCAGTGGTTGCAGTCGAGGCTTCCCAGGCCACGGACAACGGTCTGGAAGAATACTTCGATCCTCATATCGTCTCCAAAAGCGTGATGTCCTACGAATCTCACGGGGTTCTGATCAGCGATCCACGCATCCTCAATTCCGCCGGCAAACAGGTCAACTGCCTCAAGCGTGGTGACTGCTATCGCTATACCTACCGCGTATCGTTTTCGACAGGCGCGGTTGCTGTCCGCTTTGGCATGATGATCAAAACGCTGGCAGGTATCGAGATCGGTGGTGCGGCCAGCGCAGCCAATGCGCAGGACTCCATTACCTACGTTGCAGCCGACGCGCAAATGGATGTCGAATTCAAGTTTGAGTGCAACCTTAATCCTGGGACCTATTTCCTCAACTCGGGGGTGGTGGGTGTCGTCGGGGAGGGAGAAACCTACCTGCACCGGCTGATCGACGCATGCCTGTTTCGTGTTCTGCCGGAAACCGCTATCACAGCGACCGGAACGGTAGATTTCAAATGTATTGCAGCCTTTACTACTTCAAGCGTTGAGCATAATTAATCTTATGGATGATAAACAAATAGTCGTAGTTCTGGGCATGCACCGAAGCGGTACCAGTGCCATTACGCGTGGTTTAAAAGTCCTTGGTGTCGACCTGGGCGATAACCTGTTGCCCGCCGAGTCTGGCAATAATGAAAAAGGCTTCTTCGAAGACGCGACCATCACTGCGTATAACGAAGAGTTGCTGGCCGATTTGGGCCACGCCTGGGATAGTCTGGTGCCCATCAGCCCTGAAGAGCTGAATTCGCCAATCACTCAAAGCCATAAAGTTCGTGCCATCGAGCATCTGCGCGAGAAAGTCGCGGACATCAAATGTTTCGGTGTAAAAGACCCACGCATGTCGAGACTGCTCCCGTTTTGGCAGGAAATCTTTGCCGAGCTGGGTTTGAAAGTCAGCTACGTCGTCGCCTTTCGTAATCCGAAAAATGTTGCCCATTCGCTGGTCAAGCGAAACGAGTTCGAAGTAGAGAAGGGCTACTTTCTCTGGCTAGAGCACATGCTGTTAAGTTTGAAGTACAGCCAGGGCGCTTCACGAGTTTTTGTAAACTACGAGCTAATGCTCCAAGAGCCTGAGAAGCAGTTGTGCCGCATCTCCAAGTCGCTGGGATTGCCATTCGATCCTCAGGGTCCGGAATTTCAGGAGTATCAGCACGAGTTTCTCCAGAGTTCGTTGCAACACAACAGCTTCACCCTCGATGGACTCGCCAAGGACGAAAAGGTCCCCGCGGATGTCTTGAATCTCAGTTTCCTGCTTTTGCAACTTTCGCGCGATGAGCACGCAGATGATCAGGCTGTTGTGGCTACGGTGAGCGAGCTCTATCAAGCGATGCTCACGCGTCTGCCTGAGTATCGGCTCATGCGGCATTTCGATGAAAATAACGCTGATCTAAGCGCGCAGCTGAGTATGAAAGCCAATAGCCTGAAGACTCTCGAAGCTGATCACAGCGCACTTGTCACCGCTCATGGCAAGCTTGAGACGAGCCACGTCGATTTAAAAGCTGAACATTCAAAACTGAACGAATACCGTCACTGGCTTGAGAGCCAACACAACTCTCTTCAATCGACTCTTTCCGAATCGCAGGGCTCGATTCAGAGCCTCGAAACTGACCTGTATCGCTACACCTCCGGGCGGTTTCTGCTCAAGTCGCTGGTCTTGCACATGGCCGAGCGATTGGGTTTGCGGTATCGAGGCGATAACCCCGCTGAAAGCGAGCTGTTCGATGCTGATTACTACCTGAGTACCTATGAAGACGTTCGTGCCGCAGGTATCAATCCGTTGGAGCACTATCTCGCGCAAGGCTGGCGCGAGGGGCGCGATCCATCGGCTGGGTTTTCCACCAAGTTGTACCTGGAGCATTATTCAGATGTACGGCTGCGACGTATCAACCCGCTGATACATTATTTGCGTTATGGATATTATGAAGGTCGACCGATTTTCGACACCAAGGGGCGTAACTATCACCTTTCCCGTAAGGTGAGTCGTCACCGGGTTGTCGTGCAACTGCTGAGTCTGGTTTCGCAGCAGCCGCAATTGCTCGGACGTTTTGTGCGTGAAGCACGGCGTGGAGGGCTGCGTCACGCGCTGGCGATTGCTGTTCGTAAACTCAAGCGTAGTCAGAAGCGATTTGCCCTGAGCCAGGTCTCCAAACCGCTCGGCGATGCGGCATTGACTGAGTACGAAGTACTGAAGGTCGTGCCTTACTATCTGGATCCTTATCTTTGCGAGGTTCCAAAACCGGCGACGCAGATGATTGCTGTCCATCTTCATTTGAACAGTGAGCAAATGTCCGGGGACTGGCTTGGGTACCTCAAGAACATCCCTGTCGAATTCGACCTGTACATTTCGCGGATTGGCAACGGTGGGTCGAAGTTTGACGACAAGTTGCTGCGCGCTACCGTACCTCTACTGCGCCAGTTGGTTGTTGATGTCGTACCTGAGCAGGCCGGGGCGATTGCATCTCTGATTGTCCAGTTCGGCGGGCGTCTCAAGGAATATGACGTTGTCGCGCACTTGCACGACGAAGCCGGTGCTGCCGATGATTCGGGCGTGAAAGAGCGTCTTGATCTGCTCTGTGGTTCGCCTGCCAATATCGGTCAGATTCTCCAATTGCTCGGTGGGGATGCGAAGGTGGTGTTTCCCGTCGACACCCGCGTTGAATCCGCTGCCTACCATCAGGCCGGCTGGAGTGATGCCGAAAATGTAATCGGCACGGCTCTGGAAAAATACAGAGAGGTTGATGCCAAAGTTTTCCCGAGCGCGCAATTCCCGCGCGCCGCTCTGTTCTGGGCACGGGTTGGCACGATCAGCGATCTGCTGCAACTGCCATTGCAGTATGAGCACTTCGCACATACCGCCAACGATGTTGTGCCTGACATGTTGAGCCGTTCGCTGGAGCGTTTTGTACTGGTAAATACCACGACCAGTGAAGGGCGCAATTACCAACTGGAAGCGCCGCAGATCTCCCACGAACCTCGGGACTACTACGAGCCACAGGTCGATTACTCCGCAAGTATCAAGCACGACACCGTCAAGGTGCTGGCGTACTACCTGCCCCAGTTCCACCCCACGCCTGAAAATGATGAATGGCACGGGACCGGGTTTACCGAATGGCACAAAGTTCGTTCAGCCAATCCGTTGTTCTTCGGGCATTACCAACAACATGTTCCGCATGAAGACATCGGCTACTACCACCTGGATGGCCCGGCGCAATTGCAGCAGCAAGCCGAAATGATGCAGAAGTCAGGGGTTCATGGCCTGATTTTCTATCACTACTGGTTTACTGGACGGATGATCCTCGAAAAGCCGGCACAGATGCTGATGGCCAATCCCGAGATCAACATGCCTTTTGCCTTCTGCTGGGCGAATGAAAACTGGACTCGCCGTTGGGACGGCAACGAACAGGAGATACTACTGGGCCAGGTCTATTCGAAAGAGGATGCGCGTGGCTTCATTCGATATCTGATTCCGTTCTTCAAAGACGAACGCTACATCAAAGTAGACGGACGTCCGATGTTGCATGTGTATCGTCCGTCTTCGATCGAACACATCGAGGAGTACCTGGAAGTCTGGCGTGAAGAATGCGAGAACGCGGGTCTCAAGGCGCCTTACATGGTGGCGACATTGACGCGCGGTGCTACGCAGCCAAGCGACCACGGGATGGATGCGGCCGTCGAGCGGGTATTGCATGACTGGACCGCTGATGCCGTACAAGACACCCGCGGCCAATTGCGTGCGTACTGGCCTCTGGAAGGTAACGTTCTTAACTACGGTGAAGTTGCCGACCATTACATGGCACAGGATCTGGGCAAGGATTTCACCTTGTTCCGGTCTTTGGTTCCAACTTGGGACAACACCGCTCGTTACGGCAATCGAGCCTATGTGCTGAATAACTTCACTACGGAAAAATTCCAGACCTGGATGGAGTTTTTGGTGGACTATTCCGAGCAGAACCTGCCGGAAGATCGTCGATATGTTGTCGTCAACGCGTGGAATGAATGGGCTGAGGGCGCGCACCTTGAACCTGATACCCGGTTCGGTTACGGGTACCTCAATTCCATCGGGCGCGCACTGTCCGGTCAGGCGTTTACAGCGACCAGCCATTTCGCACCTGCCACGGGTCTGAAGCTCAACGTAACATTGACCTCGGACGCCTTGGCTCGTCTTGAAGCCGAGCCGGAATCGCGTCGCAAGTTCCTTGCGTGCCTGGCTGGCTCGAGCATGCTGCAGAATTGCTCGATTGCTGCAGACAACGCTCAGGTCCAGCAGGCATTAATGGCGCAAGGTCTGAACGTCGGCAGCCACCAGCCCGAGAATGCTGACTTCACGTTGGTGTTCAGTGATATTTGCCTGTTTCCTGCATCGGCCATCGAGTCGTTGCTGAAAATGGCCAAACGGCACAAGGGTTATGCGGTATCGGCCAGTGTGCGAAATGACCCGCATTATGTGCAGAGTGAAGGTACCGTCAACTTCAGTATCAATGCGGACCAGGTAGCGTTCATGGCATTGCAACCGGCGGCCCCAGCGGTCGGTTACAAAATATGCTGTGAAGCCACATGTTTCCGTTTGCTGCCTGAGAGCGGTATGCAGTCCGCAACACCCGATACGGTATCGACCATCGTGCGTTATCACCGTCGCGGTGACCGGGCTTCGCTGCTCAATGCACTGCTTTCGTTGGTTGCCCAGTCCGGTTGCCGGGTATTGCCTGTGCTGGCGATCCAGGACATGGATGACGAAGAAATAGCACTACTCCAGGCGCAGCTCGATCAACTGCCGTGGAGCGAGCACTGCGAACCGGTGATTCGCCGTTACTTCTCGACAGAGCAGGCACCGGATCTGCGCTCGCTGATGTTGAACGATGCGCTGAAAGCCGTGGGCAGTGGCTATGCGGCATTTCTTGATTATGACGACATGCTGTTTCCGTGGGCCTACAGTTCACAACTTGAGCAAATCAAGTCGAGCGGCAAGAATGCAACCTTCGCGCGTGTTTACTCCACCATGGTGGACTCGGCGACCGGGTGCATTATCAAACGTGACAAAGTTTATGATTACGGTGAAACCTATCGCGACTTCATCGAGCATAACCATGCGCCGCTGCACAGCTTTCTGCTGGATCTGAATCAGTGCGATCTGCAAGCCATTACTTACTTCGATGATATGAAGTATATGGAAGACTACTATCTGACGATGCAGTTGTTCACTCGCGAAGGTACAGATTGGGAGTCATTGCGCACCTGTGGTTTTATCGGTGACTACATCCACCGAATTGGCTGTGACACTCATACGCTTGCGCTGACTGACGAGCAGCAGCGTGCTGACTTGCTCAACAGCGAGTCCTATCGCATCTGTGAGGCCCGCATCAAAGCCTTGCGTGATCGTCTACTGCCCCAGGCATAGGGCTCAGGAGGCCCGTCAGTGCACTGGCGGGCCTTGATCGTCTGATTTTAATAAGGTTAATCGAATGAGTAAGGATCTGGTTTTTCACGCCACGTCGATCAGCGCCTCGGCCAGAGCACAGGTGAAAGGGCAAAAACCGGCAGTGATCTGGCTCACGGGGTTGAGCGGGGCGGGCAAGTCAACGATCGCCAATGCCTTGGAGCAAGCCTTGGTGGCCAAGGCGCGGCATACCTTTCTGCTGGATGGCGACAACTTGCGCATGGGCTTGTGCAAGGATCTTGGTTTTACCGATGCTGATAGAGTTGAAAACATTCGCCGTGTTGCGGAAGTTTCGAAGTTGCTCATCGACGCCGGATTGATCGTGATCACAGCGTTTATCTCTCCGTTTCACCGTGATCGTGCGATGGCGCGCGAGGTGATCGGAAATGATGCATTTGTCGAAGTATTTATCGACACTTCCCTGGAGGAGTGCGAGCGCCGTGATCCGAAAGGACTGTACGGCAAGGCCAGGGCCGGACAGATAAAGAACTTTACTGGAATCGATTCTGCCTACGAGGCTCCAACGGATCCGCATATCCGGATCAATACTGTTACCGAGGAATTGTCCGAATCCATTGCGCGAGTGCTGGAGTACCTGGATAAAAGGTTCGGTCAATGAAAACGCTCGTTATCATTGGGGCGGGTTTCAGCGGTGCGGTGACGGCGGCGCAATTTCTGCACCATAGCCCTCCTGATACTCGAGTCGTACTGATCAATCGTTCGGGCGCAATGGCCAGAGGATTGGCATATGGAACCAACAGCTCACTGCATCTGTTGAATGTGCCTGCCGGTAACATGAGTGCCTATGTTGATGATCCAGAACATTTTCTACGTTTTTGCCAAGCTCGGGATTCTGATTGTGTGGCTTCATCCTTCGTGCCTCGCAAGATCTATGGAGATTACCTGACATCCGTTCTGGATGAGGCCGAGAAGCAGGCGCGCCCCGATGTAAGGCTTGAACGGATAATTTCGGAGGTGCAAAGTCTTCGCCCGGAAGGCGCCGGCGCTGTGCTCGAGTTGAGGAGTGGCCAACAAATACATGCCGATCAGGTGGTATTGGCTTTTGGTAACTTTTCTCCATTGGACCCTCCGGGGTTTGGCTCATATTTGGGTGAGCGCTATCAGTCGGACCCATGGTCTGGTGCTGAGATGCTACCGCACGATTTAGAGAGTCCGGTGCTGTTGGTAGGCGCTGGGCTTACTGCACTGGATGTTTCATTGGGCCTGCTTCAGCAAGGTCATCGTGGTCCGATCTATATGATTTCGCGGCGCGGGCTGCGGCCTCTGCCTCATCGCCAGCAACGTCCGTCACATGAAGTACCCTCCGTTATCTCACAAAGGCTTCTTGAGGAAGCCCCGTCTGTACGCGGATATATGCGCGTGATGCGGCATGAAATCAATCTTGCCAAATCGCAAGGCTTCGATTGGCGGGATTTGTTAGCTGTCATGCGTTCCATTACGGCGAAACTATGGACGCGTTTACCAGACGTCGAGCGTCGGAGATTTTTGCGACATGCTCAACCTTATTGGGATGTTCATCGCCATCGGGTGGCGCCGGCAGCCTATCTGCGATTCGAGGAGGCCTTGAAGTTAGGTCAGGTACGTTCGATGGCTGGGCGTATCAGAACGGTAGCGGCAAATACCAGCGGTCTGACGGTCGGTGTAGAGTTGCGAGACGGGCGCAAGTTGACCACCATCGATGTTGCTCGAGTGATTAATTGCACTGGGCCCAATACAAACTTGTCGCGGGTGAATGACACCCTGATTAGTCAACTGAGAGCTGACGGTCTTATCCAGCCTGACGCTTTGGGGTTAGGCTTGAACCTCAGTCAACACTGTGAAGTGAATGACTTCAATGGTCGAGCAGTGCCATGGTTGAATTACGTAGGTCCCATGTTGAAAGCTGACTTGTGGGAAGCCACTGCGGTGCCAGAGCTACGGCAATGCGCCAAGACATTGGCCGTACGTCTGGCCCGGCAGATGAGTCTATCGGTCGACTCGCAATGAGTTGAACGAAGTGCAGGCTCTGTAAGGCAGACTTAATGGGAATATTACGCTGAAAACGTAACTCCCCGAAGTCGTGCAGAGCCTGCCGATACCTTGATACTTCAGATATTGGATTGCATTTCGCAAACGATTGCTCGCGCAATGCGGTCGGCGTTCGCCATGATGGTGAGCGTGTGAGACTTCTCAGTCAGCTTAGGTAACACTGCACCGTCGACGACGTGTAATCCCGCAAGTCCATTTACTTCGCCAATCTTGTTGGTCGTGCCAGGCTTTGAGGTAGAACTCATTGGGAGCGTGGCGGAATAGTGAATATCCGCCCCTGGTTTTCCGACGGTGAAGCTCATCGGCATTAAAACCGCGCCCAGTTTCCAATAGGCTTTGCGCAGAAGAGTTTCGGTTTTTTTCATCAGCGCGCCGGTATCTGCATGCTCGGCGCCCTTGATTTTCAGCTTGCCATCGGGCATCAGCGTTGCGGTGTGTTCGGACAGGTGCCCGGGCAAGAATACGTTCCCTACAACACATGAACTCAGCAAGTTAGACATCAATTCGATGCTGTATCGCTTGCTGAGCGGCGTTCGGACGACAAACTCGGAAATTGGCAAACCTGTTGTGCTGAAAGTCGAGCCAAACGCGGTAACTCCTGGCTCCAGATCAAGTGAAAAGGATAGCTGTCCCAGACCGAGAGTTTGCGTACGCGGTGTTCCGAGCATTTTGGGTAGCCACAGCAGAAAGGCTGCAGTGGGCGACGCTTGCAATGAAACCGGGGCAGTATGTTTCAGACATTCCAGTGCAAGCCGGGTGGAAGTGAGTGTCCCTGCGGCGAGCAGTAGTCGTTTGGCAGAAAATGTTTTCTCACTATTGGAACTGGAAACTGTCCAGCCATCAGCATTCTTGCTGATACTGTCCACCAGCACTCCAGATATATGAGTAAAGCCGGGATACACCTTCAGCGTCGGTATTTCCTGATGTGCCGAATAGAGTGCGTTGTTGTGGCATCCCCACAGGCAGTTTCCGGAAAGGTCGCATGCCTTTCGGTCTCCCTGGTCCTGGCTCAGAGCAGCAACTCTCGAGCGCCCCATCCGAAATTCAGGCAGGCGTGACGCGGTCGGCAGTTTGTTGTATTTGGTGAGTAGCCTGTCATGAAGCTGATCCATTGCAATGGGCGCCTGAGCCCATTCATCCACACCAAAATAATCAGATAGATCATCTGCGGTGTTTCCGCTTATGCCCATTCGCCGCGCGACGATGGCGTAGGACTTTTCGAAATCCGAGTAATCGATGTTCAGGTCGGCAAAATCTTCTTTTGGAAAGCGTGCGACACCGCAACCCCAGGCATTGGAAAGTCCGCCCGTTGCAAGTGAGCCGACGGAGATGAAGTTCTCAGTGATCAGTCCATTGGACTCATTGAATTTCTTGAAAGTCTGCTCATGGGTCGGGGTTTTGAGTTTTGGTGACACTGCATCCATGTTGCTCAGGGCATGGAACGAGCGGCCAATCATCCACTCCCATTGCCTTGATTCGTTTGCACGATTATCCAGGTAGTTACCTTTCGGTACTTCAGGCGAGCGAACACCCGATGCGGCATCCAGCATGAGCACTTTCAGTCCTGCCTGTACCAGCGGGTAAGCTGCCGAGGTTCCCGCGGGGCCACTTCCAACGATGATGACATCAAAATCAGGCGTCACGCGCGATCTTCCTTTCTAACTGACGTTTCAAGATCAAGGGATTGATAAAAACTGCCAGCAGTCTCCAGCTAACTTCCTTGATAACTGTTAATCCAAGTGCAACGAAAGTACGGGAAAAACCGCGGGAATTCCGCAGTCCCAGAAAAACGTTGGCACCCTGAGGGCTCGCCTCGGCCAGATTGGTCGCAATCTGCAAGCGCCATGACAGCTCTTTGCCGAATTCGTGGCGAAGGAAGGCGTGGTTGTCGACCAGGGAAACGGCACCTGGGAACGTGTTAAGTAATCTTGAGTTCACGACGGCGTGCCCGTCGCCAAGCGTCTCAATGGCCTGCAGGTAGCGTTTCAGCAAGCCAGGCTCGGGCTTCACCTTCAACACATAAGTCAGGAGGGTCTTACCTTCCACTAGCAGGTAACGGCGGCGGCCATTGCCAGAGCGATGCATCCCGTACGCCATTGGTCGCAATGTCAGGCCAACGCGTTCCAGTGAGTCTTCTGTCGACATCGGTTTCAGTTTCAGCAAGGAAAACAGTCGATCCAGGCCCATTTGTGCGGTTTTTTTCTTTCCGAGAATCGAGCTGGCAAGACTGAACAGGGCTACTGGAATGGGGATTGGAAGGCGCGACTGATACAGTTTGTAATTCGCTATGTACAGCAGAAACTTTCCAAAAGAGACGGGGGTTTTTGCTCCTAAAGAGAGTACCTCGCCTTTAAGATCATTCGATTTGGCGACCGTCAATATGGCGGCTGCAAGGTCGTCGACGTGAATCGGTTGAATCAACGGCGCTGGAAGTAACATCGGGACTGCCGGGAAGCGACGAACCAGAGAGGACAACGTACCGAACAAGCCGCGCTCGCTACCACCGTAGACTTGGCCGGGGCGTATGACCACACCGCCGGCAGCAATGACATCTTGTTCAATATGCCATTTTGTTCGACCGTAAGAGGTCGGAGCATCTGGAGAGGCCGTCTGGCTGGAGATGAATATCAGCTTGGAGTTGCTGCGCTGCGCTTCGAGGATCAAAGCCTTGGTAGCTTCGATTTCGACGTCAGCCGATGTGTTTTTGTTGTGGCTTGTATCCGCCGCCAGGTGCACCAACGCGCGAGTGCCTTCGGGAATATCAAGCACGGGAGCACTGAGGTCGAAAGGAAGCCATTTATAATTGGATTGAGTCTGCTTGCGGCTCGCGGCATAGATCTCGTGGCCCTCTTTATAAGCCAGAGCAGCCAAGCGTTCACCTATATAACCAGAGGCGCCGGTAATTAAGATTTTCATCAGGCGAGCCTTACGTGTCGGTAGACTTTTTATTGATTGATGGATTGTTATGGAAGATTGCCACTTTACTGATCCAATAGGAAAGTACAGTGCAGGCGGCATCAGATACAAATTTGGCCAGTGCCGGTGGGGCTATGAACTGGAGGGTAAGGCTGAACAGGCCTGCGGAAATGGGGATGTTCAGACCCAGCAATGAGAAATATCTGATTGCCTGAGTTCTTGGGCTGAGCTGTGTCGACTTAAATGTGAAGTGACGATGTAAGAAGAAGGAGACAATGCCGGAAAACAGCTTGCTAAGAACATTCGCCTCAACATGCCGTCCACCCAATAAATAAACAAAAAGGAAGAAGAATCCCATGTCCAAGGCGTACGCTAAAAATTGTACGCCTATGTATTTTGCAAGTATCAAACCTTGTTCTTCCTTATAAAGATACGCGGTGATGGAGACTGTAGGGCTGGATGTTTAAACAGCCAAACGGCTCTGTGATCAGGGTTATCGGCAAGGAGGCAGCTCACCGGGCGAAGCCCGCATTGATTATCGCACATACTATTTGCTGCTTGGGTAGCCGATCAGAAACTTCTGGTTGCACGAGCTCAGGAAAGCCGCCGGGGTGCGCCTCGATGATAGCGTCACGGGGGAAGGGCGTGGCTGAGAAGGGCATCCAGAGTTCGTTGCCTGGCGCAAAAAAATGCTCGCATCTTCCGATGCGAGCACTTTTTGAACGGGTCAGCAGATAACCGTGTCTTCACCGGTGGTCGGGCTGGCCTCACCCGGAAGACGGTAGTTGCGTAGACCCTATTTCTGCGGCAAGGAGACCGTGAGCTGCTTCAAGCACTCCTGTGCTTGCTCGACAGTTTGCGCCTCAACCTCGATTCTGCCAGAAATGCCTCGCAATGCGGCATCTACCAGTTCCTCTCCACCAGCCATCAGCGGGTAGCGGGTCATCCACGAATTACCTGTGCCGCAAGGAAGCGATATCGTCAGTTTAGCGTCCACAGGAACGGGCTGCGACAGTCTGCTGTTCCAGAACAGCTCAAAGCCTTTGTCGGATTTGCCGATGACACCGGTTTGAATGTTGCTGATCAGTGAGTTACTGGCATTGCTCGAGTTAATGACGCTGTGAGCAAACGCTACCGCGCCTACATTTCCCGGGAATATGACTGTCGCGCCGGTTGTATTGGCAGTGCCGATATTGTCAAACGAGATTCCGCGGAACTGATTGAAGAGTGCATCGGATTCGTCTTGAGTAATGTCAAATAGTTTTGTGTAGATCGATCTGTTGACGTTAACCAAATGAATGGCGTTATAAACCGCCAAACCCTCGCCCCTGAGCAAGTGTCCGTAGTTGCCAATCACGGAAGCACCTTTTCCATCGCTAAGCTCAACAAGCTTGCGCACATCTCGCGTAAGTTGGTTATCGACTGGCCTGAGAATGTCACCCGCATTCATGATTGGGTTGAATGAGCCGTAAGTCAGGAACTGGAAGCACACCATTCCGATAAAGAACAGGTTGATAAATACATTGCGCGCTCTTTTTTCATCCTTGAAGAACAGCCAGGCCGGAATTGCCAAAACAGCCAGCAAGGTGGGTATGAGCCACAGCCAATTGATCAGATAAAATTCGGTTTCGATATCATGCCGTACGCCGAAAGCGTAGGAAATCGCCGAAAACACCAGACATGCGAAAACCACAGCGCTGATTCTTATCTGCTGCCATTGATGAGAGATCATCACTGTGCAGTAAAGAACAATCAGCATGGAGAATCCAAGCAGCATGCGCCGTCCGGGCACCAGATAGAACAGGGAAATCTTCGACAGGAGTCTTGGGAATCCAATGAGCATGAAGACGCTCATGATGACCAGCATCACTGCCGTGGCAGCGGTCAGATTTCTACTGAATTTGTCCCATTTGATGAATGGCAGCAAGGACAGAAAAATCAGCGGCAGAATGGTGCCGATGAGACTGAACTCATGTACCGGATCCACTCCCGGACCGCCAGGGCCGACGGGAATGCTGGGAAATATCGCCGAGAGCAAGAGTTCTGGTTGAACATTGCCCCCGGTACTTACCCTTACCCCGGGATAAGAAGTGGCTGAAACGTCTTTTACGTAGTCCCATCGCATATACATGAAAAACGCAATGGCGGCCGCGGCGGCGATCAGCGACCAGAAAATCTGTTTCTTGTTGATGAGGTCCGGCCGTGCAGCCAGCAGGATCGGAAGAAGTGCTGCTGCGAGCGAGACATAGAACGGTGGGTAGATTTGCCCAAAAATGACGTGTCCGACTGCCCAGAAGAAAAGCGGAAACTTAATGAGCGGGCGAAGCCTGCTGGCAAATACCGCAAAAGGCAAAATGCTTGCGCCGAGGGCGGGGAAGTTACTTGTCCACCAAACCTGGTACATTTGACTGAACAGTATCATCAAACTTACGGAAATGGCGATGCCAGGCTTGACTCCCAGGTTTTTCAAAAGCCAGCAGATGGAAAATAGAAAGATAAAGTTGTAGTAAGCGCCTTGCAAGGCAAGTGCATTGGCTCCTGGCAGGACCCAGAATGCAAGATGGTTAGGCAGGAAAAACAGCGATGCGTTGAACTTTGGAATGGAAATGACCCATTCAAGGTTTTCGTAGTAAGGTACGAGCGACGATTTATCCGGAAAGCCCTCAAGGTATGCCTGCTTTAGAATCGGCAGGTAGGTAGACCACTCGTCTCCGCGTCCCTCTTTGGAAACGCCAATGATACTTTGAGTCGAGTAGTCTCCAAGAATGCGCAGCGCGGATATAAAGTGGCTTTGGTAAAGTCCAAGCGCAACCCAAATCAAAGCTATGCAGGAAAGTGCGGCCAGGGCCAGCCACCACTTGTTTCTATCAGTTTGCAGCATGTCTATAATGCCTTTTTAATAGTGAGCCGTTTGAGCGCAGGTCCATGTATTGCTTTGGCGGTCCGTGGTCTCGACGTGGCTCGATATATCGTCCAATATCTATATCTACGCTACTCACTAAGCCTTTGAAAGGCTTAATGAGTAGCGCCTGAGTTTATTCTGCTTGTACGCTGCTGGCTTCTTTTTTCATTATTTTGAACTGCGCCATCTTTTTGTGTAACACCTTGGTGGGCAGTGCCGAAATGTCATAGGCGACAAACGCCAATATAAGTTGCGTCCCCAGAATGATGGGGAGCGAGGCCAGCATCACTGTGCCTGAGGTGGTCGCGATGCCGGTCGATAGCCCGTGTATCCAGCTATATCCGCCATAAATAGTGCCGAACAGGAACAGCAGTATGCCTAGGGGTAACTCGAACGAGGCAATCGACATGTCGCGTAGATAGTAGTTGTAGAAAATTCTTTTGAAAAAGTTACGAGTGTGCTTGGCAAGGAATTCGCCAATAATTTTGGAGATCTTCAGGTTGCTGACTTCATCGCCATATTTAGCATCCATCGGAATATCTGCCACCACCGCGCGAAGCGTGTTCAGGCGGAAAAGAATATCTGTTTCAAAGAAGTAGCGGCGGCTGATTTTTTTAAAAGGCAGATGTTTGGCTACGTCGCGGTGAATAGCCGTAAATCCGTTAGTCGGATCAAACAGGTCCCAATAGCCAGATGAGAGTTTTGTCATCAATGACAGTACGGAGTTGCCGAACAGTCTGAGCTTCGGCATGGCCGTGATTTCTTCGAGGTCAAAGAAACGGTTACCCTTGGTGTAGTCTGCTTCGCCGGCCAGAATAGGGGCGGTGAAGTTGGGGATCAGATGGGGTTCCATCTGATCGTCCCCATCAACTTTTACAATGACATCCATACCGTCGTCGATCGCGGCCTGGTACCCGGTCATTACTGCGCCGCCCACACCCTGGTTTTCGATGTGTCGTAATACTTTGACGCGTTCGTCCTTGCAGTTTTGCTCTACGAAATCGCCCGATTGTTCCGGGCAGCAATCATCAATAACGTAGATTTTTTCAACTTCAGGTCCGATTTTATTGATGACGTTGAGAACATGACTGCGTACCCGAAAACTAGGTATTACTACAGCAATTTTTTTTTCAGTGCTCATCCGATGATCGCCCAGTCTTGTTTGAAAGCAAAAAACTGAATTTAGTTAATAGCTTCCGTTCATGATAAATTAATTTAACTCCGCGCTTCTATCTGCCGAATTTTCCACTGTATATTGGAAAAACCTGCGTGCTGGCGCTTGGTCTAGCCTGTTTGGGGCGCATTTTACAGACTAAACGTCGGGATTGCCTTATGCACACGAAAAAAAATCAAGCATAATCGGCGATTGCAAGACGTGTGGGCTCCGAGGGCTCGTGGGTGGTGGCAGTTGCTCACGTGTTGAGGGGGGGGGTAGCCTCGCCAGTAGGGAATGTCAAGGGGCAAGCCAAACGATGCGCTGATTCTTTTCAGGAGATCGGGGAGAGGCCGTATTTCCTTTGATGGCGCAAGTTCACATTTTTCGTCGATTAGAAATGTTTCGGAAGTCGTACTAAAAGCGGCACTCATAATGGAAGAGTTTTTCATGTCAACGGTACTACCATCTGCTCAGGCAGCCTCTGCGGCTTTAGAAAGCAAAAATAAGTTATCGGTGGTGCGGCTTAACCGGGTCCACTGGCAAGATTACTTTTATTTTGTTGCATTGGTGTTGGTTTTAGCGATTGGAGCTTACTTTAGACTTGCCTACACGGATCTGGACCGAGCACCTGTTCCTGGTGATGAATATACCTATCATAATGCTGCCAAAAGCATTATTGAATATGGCTATATGGTCAGGGAACCCTACATCACCAATGGCGATTTTTCTCGATCTGTAGCAGTGACAGGACTGTCGCCGGGATATCCTGTGTTCCTTGCTCTTGTCTATAAATTTGCGGGCGAAAGTTTTCAGAATATTATCGTTGCGCAGGTGCTTCTCAGCATATTTTCACTGATTCTCATCGCTGTGATTCTAAGTCAGTTGAAGGTCCATAGACTGTTGGTGTTGTTGTCTCTATTGCTGTCGGCTGTATATCCGGGGTTTTTGTATAATAACGACCGACTGTTAACAGAGCATTTGTTTGTTTTTTTCATGCTTGGTTTTGTTTCAGCCTTCATAAGCTCTCTGCGCACAGGGTCCGCCCGGCTCGCGTTGCTTGCGGCGCTCGTGCTGGCTTGCGCAGTTCATGTTCGAGCACAGGCATTGCCGTTCGCATTACTGGCGATAGTCTTTTTCATTCTTTACGGGCGAGGTGTTCTCAAGGAATGTTGCTGGCAATCCGGTGTATTTGTGCTGGGCGTGGTCTTGGGGATGGCGCCCTATTGGCTACACAATTACCTCGAGTTCGGTCGAATTCTTTTACTCCCGGAAACCGGCATAGGCCCGATGATCTGGGGGGCCGTCCCATATTTTCTTGATATGGGCGCAACCGTCAATCGTCATCTGACTGACGTTATTGCAGCCAACAGTACGCCCGCCCCTTTGACATATTGGAACTGGCGCGTATTCGGCTATACCCAGCAAATGTGGGGCGATGTCTGGGATGAGCGGCTTGTACACGCTCAGACGCTGCTGCGTCCGTGGTTGCTGTTGCAGCATCTTTTGATTATTCCAACATTGGTGGTCATACCGTTTCTGGCGCGCAAGGCTGAACCCCGAGTACTTTTTGTGGCGGCAGTGCCTCTCGCGATTACCTTTATGAATGCGCCTTTTCACGGGTTGCCACGATACGCATACCCGGCGCTACCATTCGTATTTATCATATTTGGCGTGTTGTTGAGCTACCTGGTTGAGCGATTCAGTTCGCAAGCCCGAGTGAATGCCTTGGACGTGATAAAACCAAACTATGCTGGCTGGAATAGAGTGGTTCGCACGAGCTTTTTGTTTTCCGCCATCCTGCTTTCCATTGTGGTTGTGTACAGCACGTATCTTTTTGCGTGGAATATACACAAGGAAATGTCGACCTATCGACTGGCGCGGTATATGGGAGTAACGCCTTCTCAGGCAACCGCCGAGCGCGAGGTCGGTTCCTATAAGTTTGATGTCAACGCGCTACCCGTAGGTAATGCCACGAAAATCGTTGAGGGTGTATATGTCAATGACGTGGACGCTCCTCCTGTTATAAGTCTTTCTGTTCCGCAAGCGACTGTTTCTGACGGTGAACGCATAGTTTCGAAAGTCGTTCTGAAGATAAGTGGCGGTTTTTACTATGACTTCATGACTGTTTACTGGAAGTCTCCAAAAGTTAAGGATTTCTCCGAAAATCATGTTTACGGGCGGTTTCCTACCAATTTTCTGGAAACGAAACAGGTTATCTACGTAGATGATGATGTCACTGAGCTTCTTGTTGTTCCGACCGGGTTCCGCGGCGGCGAGATCCACGTGAATTCCATCGAAGTCAAAAAGTACGACATGAGTAAATAGCACCGCTGAAGTGGCTATAGGCCGGCAACATGCGCGAGGCTTATTCACATGCACGGGTTTTTACCGGGTTAGCTGAAAAAATGGAGTGACGTATCAATGGTTTTTTGGTGGATCTTGCCTCTGGTTTTCGGTCTTTCTTTCGGGTTGACTGCGGTGCTGCGTCGATACGCGCTGACGCGCAACATGATCGATATCCCGAACGACCGTAGTTCACATACGGTCCCCACTCCCAGAGGGGGCGGTGTATCTATCGTTGTCACCTTTTTGATTTCACTTGTCTGTCTTTGGTCTGGCGGATGGATCGCTACTTCTTTTTTTCTCGGCGCTGTTGGCTGCGGTCTGCTCGCGGCTGTCATCGGATTTATGGATGACCACGGTCACATCGCGGCTCGCTGGCGTCTGCTCGGACATTTCATCGCCGCGATCTGGGGGGTTGTCTGGATAGGCGGACTTGCGCCATTGAATTTGCTTGGCTCATTGGTTGATTTGAGCTGGATCGGCAGTGCTCTTGCCGTGCTTTATCTGGTGTGGATATTAAATCTGTACAACTTCATGGACGGCATTGATGGCATAGCCAGTGTTGAGGCTGTTTGCGTATGCGCTGGCGTAAGCATCCTTTACTGGATAAGCGGTCATGGGACGTTGATCTGGGGCCCGGTTTTGTTGCTGATGGCGGTCTTGGGTTTCCTGTTTTGGAATTTTCCTCCTGCAAAGATATTCATGGGCGACTCAGGCAGTGGGTTTTTGGGCGTTATTCTCGGGGTTTTGTCGCTTCAAGCTGCTTGGGTCAATCCAGACTTGCTGTGGGTTTGGCTGATTTTGCTGGGTGTTTTCATCGTTGATGCAACCTTCACCCTGTTGCGACGTCTTTTGCAGGGGGCCAAGGTGTACCAGGCTCACAGAAGTCATGCCTATCAGTATGCTTCTCGGCGTTATGGCAGCCATTTGCCGGTAACGTTAGGGGTGGCCGCCATCAATATCTTTTGGCTGTTTCCCATCGCATTTTGCGTCATCGCATTCGGAATGGACGGCATGCTGGCGCTGATTGTGGCGTACACACCGCTTCTGGTGCTTGCTCTAACATTCCACGCGGGGAAACCGGAGGAGGCAACCGTTAAGCGTTGAATCAAGGAAAATGTCCGTCGGCTCCGGATTATTTCGTACAATGAGTTGGGACTACGCGGTCAAACTGTTCTGATCGGTTGAGGTTTATGGATAAAATTCGCGCCTTTTTGTTAGGTTTGCCACGCCGGCAAAAGCGATTGATACAGGTTGCCACGGACGTTTTTCTAGTCTGGGTCTCGCTCTGGCTTGCGTTTATCGTCAGGCTTGGTATCGACGATATGTACAACCCACTGAAAGTGCATTTTTGGCTGTTCATCAGTGCTCCCATCGTTGCCATTCCGCTCTTCATACGTTTCGGAATGTATCGAGCGGTCATGCGTTATTTTGGCAATGACGCGTTGATTGCAATCGGAAAGGCTGTAAGTCTGTCCTCGTTGATTCTCGCCTTGGTGGTTTACTGGTATAGCAATCATGAAAGTGTTGTGCCGCGCTCCATCATTTTCAACTATTGGTGGTTGAGCCTGGTTATCATCGGTGGCTTGCGCCTGTGCATGCGCCAATATTTCATGGGCGATTGGTTCACAGCCGTCCAGCACGTCCCCTTCACGAGCAGGGACGACAGCCTTACCAAGGTCGCCATCTACGGTGCCGGTGTCGCCGGGAATCAGTTGGTCGCTGCATTGCGTATGGGACGTGTCATGCGCCCGGTCGCTTTTATCGATGACGATGCCAGTATTGCCGATCGCGCGATATCCGGTCTTCAGGTATATAAACCCAAGCACATTCAAGAAATGATCGATGTCACTGGTGCTCAGGAAATTCTGTTGGCACTACCATCGTCAACCCGGGCTCGTCGCCGGGAAATTCTCAATCTGCTCGAAGGGTTTCCGCTGCATGTTCGCAGTGTTCCCAACTTTACTGATCTGGCCAGCGGACGGGTCCGGGTGGAAGACATCCAGGAGGTCGATATTGCCGATTTGCTGGGGCGTGACTCGGTTCCGGCACAACCTGACCTGCTGGCCCGGTGTATCAACGGCCGCGTAGTGATGGTGACCGGCGCTGGTGGGTCCATTGGCTCGGAGTTGTGTCGGCAGATTTTTGCCCTGGGTCCGACCACACTTATTCTTTTCGAACATAGCGAGTTCAATCTCTACAGCATTCTTTCGGAGCTCGAGCAGCGCGGTAACAGGGAATCGGTCTCAGTACGGCTGTTGCCGATACTTGGATCAATCCGCCATCAGGACAAACTGCTGGATGTGATGAAAACCTGGAAAGTCGACACGGTTTACCATGCCGCGGCGTACAAACACGTGCCTATGGTCGAGCACAACATAGCCGAGGGCGTGCTGAACAATGTAATCGGTACGCTCAATACTGCTCAGGCGGCCCTACAGTCGGGTGTTGCGAACTTTGTCCTGATCTCCACCGACAAAGCGGTGCGGCCCACGAACGTCATGGGCAGCACCAAGCGGTTGGCCGAGTTGACGTTGCAGGCCTTGAGCCGTGAGATTGCGCCGGTATTGTTTGGTGATAAATCAAACGTGTCCCGAGTCAATAAGACCCGGTTCACCATGGTGCGTTTCGGCAATGTGCTGGGGTCGTCGGGTTCGGTGATCCCGCTGTTTCACAGCCAGATCAAATCAGGCGGCCCACTGACGGTCACCCATCCCAAGATCACTCGCTACTTCATGACGATCCCGGAAGCCGCGCAACTGGTGATACAGGCCGGATCCATGGGGCAGGGGGGCGATGTCTTCGTGCTGGACATGGGCGAACCGGTCAAAATTGTCGAGCTGGCGGAAAAAATGATCCACCTGTCTGGCTTGAGCATTCGATCCGAGCGCAACCCGCAGGGCGATATTTCCATCGAATTCACTGGCTTGCGGCCAGGTGAAAAGCTCTACGAGGAGCTGTTGATCGGCGACAACGTAGCAGCCACGTCCCACCCGATGATCATGACCGCCAACGAGGATCACCTTTCCTGGGATGTACTCAAGGCTCGCCTGCACGAATTGCTCGTCGCGGTCGAAAAGGATGATTACTCACGAGTGCGTCAGTTGCTGCGAGAAACTGTCAGCGGTTACACCCCCGACGGCGAAATCGTCGACTGGATCTATCAGCAACGCCGTCTCGAACCCTGATTGTTTCACATCCTGTAATAGACACATTTTTGACACCCGCCAACCATCGCCTAAGTTTGGAGAGCAGCTTCGGAAAAGCTGCTTTCTCAAACGATGATGGAGCGTCAATTATGCGTAACGGTTTTTTCTACTCTCTGGTTTTTGCCTTGCTAACCAGCGCCTCAATCGCTGCAATCGCCGCACCTGCCGTTGCCCCTCAAGCGGAAAAGGCAGCGATGGTGACGGAAGCGGTGACGGCATCCCCGAGTGAAAAGGTCGATCTCAATGGTGCCGATGCCGCTACTCTGCAGAAGCAATTGGCCGGAGTCGGTGAAGCGAAAGCCAAAGCGATTGTTGCGTACCGTGACGCTAATGGGCCGTTTGCCTCGGTGGATGAGTTGCTGGAAGTGAAGGGCATCGGCAAGGCGATTCTGGATCGCAACCGCGACAAGCTGGAAGTGAACTAAGCTGATAATTAAACGCCAAGGGGCCGGTCATTGACCGGCCTTTCCGTTTTCTGATGTCAGAGATTCGCCAAAGGGAGCTGCGTTGCGTCTGTCGGTGAGCTGAAAATTATGGGTATCATATGGCTGTGAGATTATGCCTATAATAATTTCCGCCGCCTTCATGCATACAACGCTGAGGGCCAATCCCAAAGTATTTCAGGAGCGCTCTCATGAGTTCAGTCCAGTCTCAAGGTACGGCCGTCGTCACCGGCGCATCATCAGGTATCGGTGCCATCTACGCGCAGCGGCTGGCAGCGCGAGGTTTTGATTTGCTGTTGGTCGCCCGTGATCAGCAACGTCTGGAAAGCGCTGCGAATCAGTTGCGCGAGGCCCACGGTGTAAAGGTCGAAGTGCTCAAAGCCGACCTGACGCAAAAGGACGATGTGCTGAAACTCCAGCAACGCCTGCGCAGTGATTCGAGCATCAGCCTGTTGGTGAATAACGCAGGGGTTGCAGCCGATGGCTTGCTGGCAAATTCCGACGCCGAGCAACTGGAACGTCTGATTCAGTTGAACGTCACCGCCGTTACGTTGCTGGCCTCAGCAGCAGCCGCCAGTTTCGCCAAGGCCGGACGCGGCACGATCATCAACATCGCCTCGGTGGTGGCGCTGTTTCCGGAGCGTTTCAACGCGACCTACAGTGCGAGTAAAGCCTATGTGTTGAGCCTGACTCAATCGCTCAACGCCGAGCTCGAAGGCACCGGCGTCAAGGTGCAAGCGGTGTTGCCTGGCGTTACCCGCACCGAAATCTGGGAGCGTTCCGGCATCGACGCCAGTGGCATACCGGCGGAGATGGTGATGGAAGCCGGCGAGATGGTCGACGCGGCGCTGGCCGGTCTGGATCAGGGTGAGTTGATCACCATCCCGTCGCTACCGGACGAAGGTGAATGGCAGGCATTCGTGCGAGCGCGGCATGTCATGGCACCAAATCTGTCGCGCAGTTCGGCGGCTGAACGCTACAAAAATTGATCAGAGGTAACTGCGGTATGAGTCAGCGTCGAATTGTTGTCACCGGTATGGGCCTGGTTTCTCCTTTGGGCAGTGACGTCGAGGTTGTCTGGCAGCGCTTGCTGGACGGGCGCTCCGGCTTGCGCAATTTGCCGGACGCGGTGAGTGCAGATCTGCCGACCCGGGTTGCCGGGATGGTGCCAACGGCGGCAGAGGACGTCGAGGCCGGTTTCGATCCGGACCTTGCCACGCCACCCAAAGAGCAGAAGAAGATGGACCGCTTCATCCTGTTCGCCATGGAAGCGGCGCGGCAGGCGTTGGCGCAGGCCGAATGGCAGCCGTCCGAGGCCAGGGATCAGGAGCGCACCGCAACGATCATCGGCTCCGGTGTTGGCGGGTTCGGTGCAATAGCCGACGCCGTGCGCACCACGGACAGTCGTGGCCCGCGACGTCTGTCGCCGTTCACCATCCCATCGTTTCTGGTCAATCTGGCGGCCGGGCATGTGTCGATCCAGCATGCTTTGAAAGGCCCGTTGGGTGCGCCGGTGACTGCTTGTGCTGCCGGGGTCCAGGCGATCGGCGATGCTGCACGGATGATTCGTGCTGGTGAAGCGGATATCGCGGTTTGCGGTGGAGCGGAAGCCTGCATTGATCGGGTCAGCCTGGCCGGTTTTGCCGCGGCGCGAGCGTTGTCCAGTGGTTATAACGACACTCCCGAGCGTGCTTCGCGGCCCTTTGACAGCGGACGCGATGGCTTTGTGATGGGTGAGGGCGCGGGTTTGCTGGTGATCGAGTCGCTTGAGCATGCGCTGACACGTGGTGCACAGCCATTGGTCGAGTTGGTGGGTTATGGCACCAGTGCCGACGCCTATCATCTCACCGCCGGTCCGGAGGACGGCAGTGGTGCACGACGGGCGATGCAGTTGGCGCTGGCTCAGGCTGGTATCGCCCCGGGTCAAGTGCAACATCTCAACGCACATGCCACCTCCACCCCGGTCGGCGATCTGGGTGAGTTGGCGGCGATCAAAAGTGTGTTTGGCGAGCAGAACAAAATCGCCGTCACCTCCACCAAGTCCGCTACCGGGCATTTGCTCGGCGCTGCCGGCGGGCTGGAGGCGATCTTCACGTTACTGGCCATCCGCGATCAGGTGGTGCCGCCAACGCTCAACTTCGACAATCCCGATCCGGCGAGCGAGGGCGTGGACGTCGTTCACGGTCAGGCGCGGTCGATGCCGATCGAATATGCGCTGTCCAATGGTTTCGGTTTTGGCGGGGTGAATGCCAGCGTGCTGTTCAAACGCTGGGAAGGCTAGTCCTGATCTTGCTTCAGGGCGTCACGTGTGACGTCGAGAATCCGTTGGGCCAACTGCGGATTTTCGACGCTGCGGGCGAGCACCAGTGCGCCAACCAGTGTGGCCATGATGACAATGCTGCGATCAGCGGCGGATGGGCCTTCCAGGGTGTTTTGCACTTGTTCCAGTCGGCTGTTGAGCACCGCGTCGGTGGTCGGGCTGGGCTGACCGCGCAGACCCATTTCCGAGGACATGGTCGGTAACGGGCAGCCTTCGTGCGCAGAGCTGTAGTGCCATTCGGAGAGGTAGCTGTCGATGAACGCCTCCAGCGGGCGTTCCTCGGAGAACAGCATGGCGCAATGCGCATCCAGCTGCGCGCCAGCCTCCTGCAGGGCTTTTTCCACCAGATCGTCCTTGGACTTGAAATGTGAATAGAACCCGCCATGGGTCAGCCCGAGTGCTTTCATCAATGGCTGCAAACCGGTCGCGCCGATACCGTCCTGGCGAAATCGTGCCGAAGCTTCCTTGATGATGCGCTGATGGGTCTGGGCTTTGTGATCCTGCGAGTAACGCATTTCGACTCTCCGCGACAAGGCCACCATCTTAACCAAGGAAAATTGAATGGTGACTGTACTTCTACTTCTAAAAAGGGTGCGGATAAGTCCAAAGCCATAAAAAACAAACCCCGCCGATTCTGGCGGGGTTTTTCATTTAGCGATCCTGCGCGTCCTTGATGTCCGCTTCGGCGTTGCGCTGCGCAACGCGTTTGCGTTCTTCATCGGTGAGTTCAACCTTGTTGGCAGTGTCGCGCAGCATCATCAATCCGCCAACGATCGAGCCGATTGCAACGACCAGAATCAACCAGGCATACCAGGGCATAACGGCTCTCCTTAATGGCAGCTCGGCGGGCGAGGGTTTCGCCAGCGACGCTGCATACCACTTATGAGCGAAATGACTTCGCAGTGGTTCCATTCTAGGCCCGATATCCCCGCCGCACCCTAATTCCGGTAGGAGCTGCCGAAGGCTGCGATCTTTTGACTTTGCTTTTTCAAAAACAAGATCAGAAGATCGCAGCCTTCGGCAGCTCCTACATGAGGGGTTTACCGGCCGGTGAGCATCGCATCGGCCGGGGCGTCAGCGCGCAGTTGACCGGTGAGCAGGAAGTAGCCGAAGCCGACTGCCATGAAGCCGAGGAAAATCAGGCCGATCAGGGCGTTGAACCAGGCCATGGCGATCAGGCACACCACCGCCAGCACCAGTGCGATCAGCGGAATCAGCGGGTAGCACGGCGCGCGGAAAGTACGTTCGAGATTCGGTTCGGATTTGCGCAGTTTGAACAGGCTGAGCATGCTCATGATGTACATCACGATCGCGCCGAACACCGCCATGGTGATCATCGCCGCCGTCAGCGTCATGCCACCAAGGTTGATCAGGCCGTCGCTGTAGATGGCGGCAATGCCGATGATACCGCCGGCAATGATCGCCCGGTGCGGGGTCTGAAAGCGCGAGAGTTTCGCCAGCGAGGCCGGCAGGTAACCGGCGCGGGCGAGGGCGAAGAACTGCCGCGAGTAGCCAAGGATGATCCCGTGGAAACTCGCCACCAGACCGAACAGGCCGATCCACACCAGCATGTGCAGCCAGCCGGAGTTGTCGCCGACCACGGTCTTCATCGCCTGCGGCAGCGGGTCATTGATGTTCGCCAGGGTGCGCCAGTCACCGACGCCGCCGGCGAAGAACATCACGCCCATCGCCAGCAACACCAGGGTCAGGATCCCGCTGATGTAGGCCTTGGGGATCGTGCGCTTGGGATCCTTGGCCTCTTCGGCGGCCATCGCCGCGCCTTCGATGGCGAGGAAAAACCAGATCGCAAACGGAATCGCGGCGAACATCCCGGCAATCGCCGGCGCACCGAACACATCGGAACCGGCCCAGCCATTCAGGGCAAAACTGCTGAAGCTGAAGGCGGGCGCGACCACGCCCATGAACACCAGCAATTCGATCACCGCCAGCACGCAGACAATCAGCTCGAACGTCGCGGCCAGTTTCACACCAAGAATGTTCAAACCCATAAAGACGATATATGCGCCGACCGCTGCGTGTTTCGGGTCTAGCGCCGGAAACTGCACATTCAGATAAGCGCCAATCGCCAGGGCGATTGCCGGCGGGGCGAAGACGAATTCGATCAGCGTGGCCAGCCCGGCGATCAGCCCACCTTTCTCGCCGAACGCGCGACGGCTGTAAGCGAACGGCCCACCCGCATGCGGAATCGCGGTGGTCAGTTCGGTGAAGCTGAAGATGAAGCAGGTGTACATGGTCGCGACCATGAACGAGGTCACCAGAAAGCCCAGCGTACCGGCTACGCCCCAGCCGTAACTCCAGCCGAAATACTCCCCGGAAATCACCAGCCCGACGGCGATGCCCCACAGGTGCAAGGTGCCCAGCGTGGGTTTGAGTTGTGTGTTCATGCGCATGCTCCCTGAACGGTTTGGAAAGCTCGGGGGAGGGCGTGTGCAGTGGGCGTGCCAGTGCTGTGAGTCAGGTCGTAATGTGATGAAAGCTGTCGTATCGGGGATGTTCGCGGCTGGATGAGCGTTTTTTGTGCGCCAGTTGGGTGCGATGTTGTCTGTGCTGCCGTCTTCGCGAGCAAGCCCGCTCCCACATTTTGAAATGCGCTCGCCCAAACAACGCCTACTCCTGTGGGAGCGGGCTTGCTCGCGAAGGGGCCCGCCAACACGACGCAAAACCCACCTGTAACGAACGCATAAACCGACTCTTTACGCTTTCTTTATGCCCAGCCAACCCCCTCGGTCTCGTTCCTTTACAGCCTCCTTTCCGACAATGCCTCCACACGCGGCAATACGCCGTAACACGGAGATCTTCCATGAGCGTTCTGGACGGGGTGTCCCTGCTGTTGGCAGCCGGGCTGTTCATTTATCTGTTGGTTGCGCTGTTGCGCGCGGATCGGAACTAGGAGCGGCTATGCACAGTTATGACTATTGGCTGATCCTCGCGTTTTTTGCGGTGGTCTTGCTGCCGGCGCCGTTCCTCGGGCGTTTTTACTACAAGGTGATGGAAGGTCAGCGCACCTGGCTGACGCCGGTTCTCGGCCCGGTCGAGCGCGGCTGTTATCGGATTGCCGGGGTCGATCCGCAGGCTGAACAGAGCTGGCAGAAGTACACGCTGGCGCTGCTGGCGTTCAACCTTGCCGGGTTCCTGCTGCTGTTCGCGATCCTGTTGTTTCAGGATCACCTGCCGCTGAACCCGCAAAACCTGCCGGGCCAGGAATGGACTCAGGCGTTCAACACCGCGGTCAGTTTCATGACCAACACCAACTGGCAGTCCTACAGCGGTGAAGCGACCCTCAGCTACCTGAGCCAGATGGTCGGCCTTACCGTGCAGAACTTTGTCAGCGCCGCTACCGGTCTCGCCGTGCTGGTTGCGTTGTGCCGTGGGATCGGTCGCAAGTCGACCAAGACTCTGGGTAACTTCTGGGTCGACATGACCCGCGCCACCCTTTACGGCCTGCTGCCGCTGTGCCTGCTGCTGGCGCTGTACCTGGTGTGGCAGGGCGTACCGCAGACTTTCGCGCAATACGTCAATGCCGTAACCATGCAGGGCGTAGATCAGGTGATCCCGCTCGGCCCGGCGGCCAGTCAGATTGCGATCAAGCAACTGGGTACCAACGGCGGTGGCTTCTTCGGCGTCAACTCGGCGCATCCGTTCGAGAACCCGACCGCGTGGAGCAACCTCTTCGAACTCGCGTCGATCATTCTGATTCCGGTAGCGCTGGTGTTCACCTTCGGTCATTACGTCAAAGACCAGCGTCAGAGCCGCGCGATCATCGCCTGCATGCTCGCACTGTTCCTGATCGGCGGCGCGACTTCGCTGTGGGCCGAATACCAACCCAACCCTGCGCTGAACAATGTTGCCGTCGAACAGACTGCACCGCTGGAAGGCAAGGAAGCGCGTTTTGGCACCACCGCCACTGTGCTGTGGTCGGTGACCACCACCGCTGCGTCGAACGGTTCGGTCAACGGCATGCACGACAGCCTCAACCCGCTCAGCGGCATGGTCGCGCTGGTCAACATGATGGTCGGCGAAGTGATCTTCGGCGGCGTCGGTGCCGGGCTCTACGGCATGTTGCTCAACGTGTTGATCGCGGTGTTCCTCGCCGGCCTGATGATTGGCCGCACCCCGGAATACCTCGGCAAGAAACTGCAGGCGCGGGAAGTGCAATTGCTGGTCGTCACCCTGCTGGTGATGCCGATCGGTGTGCTGGTACTCGGCGCCATCGCGGCGGTCCTGCCAGGCCCGGCAGCGACCATCAGCAACCCCGGCCCGCACGGTTTCAGCCAGTTGCTCTATGCCTATACCTCGGCCAGTGCGAACAACGGTTCGGCCTTCGGTGGTCTGAGCGCGAACACGCCATTCCACAACCTGATGCTCGGTCTGGGCATGTTGATCGGTCGCTTCGGCTACATCCTGCCGGTACTGGCCCTGGCCGGCAGCCTGGCGATGAAGAAAACCGCACCGATCGGCCAGAACAGCTTCCCGACCCACGGCCCGCTGTTCGTGACGCTGTTGACCGTGACCATTTTGCTGGTGGGCGGCCTGACGTTCTTGCCGACGCTGGCGCTGGGTCCGATTGCTGAACACCTGAGCATGGGCTTCTAAGGAATCGATCATGAATATGCCTGCAATCAAACCCGCTGCCGTCAAGGCACCGGAACAAGCGAAAACTGCGATCTCGGCCCTGTGGCGTCCGGCGCTGGTGCAAGCCTTCGTCAAGCTCGACCCGCGCCAGTTGGTGCGTTCGCCAGTGATGCTGGTGGTCGAACTGACGGCGATTTTCACCACCGTGCTGTGCTTCATCCCGGACAACGTCGTGCCGACTTTCGTCGCCGCGCAGATTGCCCTGTGGCTGTGGTTCACGGTGCTGTTCGCCAACTTCGCCGAAGCCTTGGCCGAAGGTCGTGGCAAGGCCCGCGCCGACAGCCTCAAGGCCGGTAGCGAAGGCCTCAGCGCGCGGCGCAAACTGGCCAATGGCAGCTTCCAGGTGGTGCCCGCCGCCAGCCTGCGCAAAGGTGACGTGGTGCGCGTCGAAGCCGGGGAAATGATCCCCGGTGACGGCGAAGTCATCGAGGGGATCGCCGCAGTCAACGAAGCGGCGATCACCGGTGAATCGGCGCCGGTGATTCGCGAGTCCGGCGGCGATCGCTCGGCGGTCACCGGCAACACGCGCCTGGTGTCCGACTGGTTGCTGGTGAAGATCACCGCCAACCCCGGTGAATCGACTCTCGACCGCATGATCGCACTGGTCGAAGGCGCCAAACGCCAAAAGACCCCGAACGAAGTCGCGCTGGATATCCTGCTGATCGGCCTGACCCTGATCTTCCTGCTGGTGGTGGTGACCCTGCAACCGTTCGCCCACTTCGCCAACGGCAGCCTGCCGCTGGTGTTTCTGGTGGCGCTGCTGGTCACACTGATCCCGACCACCATCGGTGGCCTGCTGTCCGCCATCGGTATCGCCGGTATGGATCGACTGGTACGGCTGAACGTGATTGCCAAATCCGGGCGTGCCGTGGAAGCGGCCGGTGACGTGCACGTGCTGCTGCTGGACAAGACCGGCACCATCACCTTCGGTAACCGCCGTTGCAGCGCGGTGTATGCCGCGCCGGGCGTGAGTGGTCGCGAGTTGGCCGAAGGCGCATTGTTTGCCTCGCTGGCGGACGAAACCGCCGAGGGCAAATCGATCGTCGAGTACCTGCGCGGTCTGCACCCGCAAACCGAACCGGCACTGGATACGTTGACTGCCGTACCGTTCAGCGCGGAAACCCGCTTGTCCGGTATCGACTATCAGGGCCGCGTTTACCGCAAGGGCGCAGTCGATTCGCTGCTGGCGTTCCTCGGGCAACAACGCTCCGATCTGGCCCCGGCGTTGTCGCGGGAAATCGACAAGATTGCGCAGAGCGGCGGTACGCCGCTGCTGGTTTGCGCCGAGGGCAAACTGCTCGGTGCGATCCACCTCAAGGACGTGGTCAAGCCCGGCATTCGCGAGCGTTTCGCCGAGCTGCGCAAACTGGGGATTCGCACGGTGATGGTCACCGGTGACAACCCGCTGACCGCCGCGGCCATCGCGGCAGAAGCGGGCGTCGATGACGTACTGGCCGAAGCCACCCCGGAGAAGAAACTCGCGCGCATCCGCCTTGAGCAGAACGACGGTCGTCTCGTCGCCATGTGCGGCGACGGTGCCAACGATGCTCCGGCGCTGGCCCAGGCTGACGTCGGTATGGCGATGAACGACGGCACGCAAGCCGCACGCGAAGCAGCGAACATGGTCGATCTCGACAGCGACCCGACCAAGCTGCTGGACGTGGTGCAGATCGGCAAGGAATTGCTGGTAACCCGTGGCGCGCTGACGACGTTTTCCATCGCCAACGACGTAGCCAAATACTTCGCGATTCTGCCGGCGCTGTTCGCCGCGATCTACCCGCAACTGGGCGTGCTGAACATCATGCACTTGGCCAGTCCGCAGAGCGCGATCCTCTCGGCCATCGTCTTCAACGCCCTGATCATCGTGGTGCTGATTCCGCTGGCATTGCGTGGCGTGCGGGTGCAGGCGGCGAGTGCCGCGGCGTTGCTGCGGCGCAATCTGCTGATCTACGGACTGGGCGGGATTCTGGTGCCGTTCGTGGGGATCAAGGCGATCGACATGCTGCTGACGGCGCTGCATCTGGTGTAACGACTGACTGGCCGGGCGCCGCTTTTTGTGGCGAGGGAGCTTGCTCCCGCTGGGCTGCGAAGCAGGCCCGACCCGGCCACCACGGATCGTCAGACACACCGCATTGAATGGTTTACGACTGCTGCGCAGCCGAGCGGGAGCGAGCTCCCTCGCCACAGGTGGCGCAGCGTTGCCAATTTGGAAGAGGATTTTGCAATGTCCACAATGATACGTCCGGCCCTGAGCCTGCTGGTGCTGATGACCCTGATCACCGGCGTGGCCTATCCACTGGTGGTGACCGGCGTCGCCCAGGTCGCTTTCCCTGAACAGGCCAACGGCAGCCTGGTGCACGACGCCGATGGCAAGGTGCGCGGCTCGTCGCTGATCGCCCAGGATTTCGTCGGTGATGCCTGGTTCCATCCGCGTCCTTCGGCGGGCGCCTTCGCGACCGTGTCGAGCAGCGCCAGCAACCTCGCGCCGAGCAATCCGGCGCTGGCCACCCGGGTGATCGACGACGCCAACAAGTTGCAGGTGCCCGGTCAGGGGCCGGTGCCACTGGCGCTGCTGACCACTTCCGGCAGCGGCCTCGATCCGCACTTGCCACCGGCGGCAATTGCCTATCAACTGGCGCGTGTTGCCGCTGCCCGCAACCTGCCGGTGTCGACCTTGCAGCAACTGCTCGATGCGCATATCGAACAGCCGCTGGTGGGGCCACCGGTGGTGAATGTGCTGGAGCTGAACATGGCGCTGGAAAAACTGTAGATCAAAAGATCGCAGCCTTCGGCAGCTCCTACACTGGATCGACCTGTAGGAGCTGCCGCAGGCTGCGATCTTTTGACGGTTCACCCTCATTTCAAACCGAACAAGGCAATCCCCGATGAGCGATTCCGGCCGCGCCGACGCCCTGTTAGCAGACCTGCCCCGCGACGGCCGTGGCCGGCTGAAGATTTTCCTCGGCGCCGCCCCCGGTGTCGGCAAGACCTACGCCATGCTCCAGGCCGCTCATACCCAGTTGCGCCAGGGCGTGAAAATCATCGCTGGCGTCGTCGAAACCCACGGTCGTGCAGAAACCGAAGCGCTGCTCGGCGGTTTGCCGCAGCAGCCGCTGGTGCGCTCGGAATACCGTGGCGTGATGCTCGAAGAAATGGACCTCGACGGCTTGCTTGCGGCCAAACCAAAACTGGTCCTGGTCGATGAACTGGCGCACACCAACGCCCCCGGCAGTCGTCACGCCAAGCGCTGGCAGGATATTCAGGAACTGCTCGCTGCCGGCATCGACGTCTACACCACGGTCAACGTCCAGCATCTGGAAAGTCTCAACGATCAAGTGCGCGGCATCACCGGTGTGCAGGTGCGCGAAACCCTGCCGGACTGGGTACTGCAGGAAGCCTACGAACTGCTGCTGATCGACCTGCCACCGCGCGAATTGCTGGAGCGTCTGCGCGAAGGCAAGGTCTATGTGCCGGAACAGGCGCGGGCGGCGATCGATGCGTTCTTCACCCAGACCAACCTCACCGCGCTGCGTGAACTGGCGATGCAGACTGCCGCCGCGCAGGTCGATAACGATCTCGCGCAAGGCTATCGCCAACTTGGTCAGGCGGCTCCTGCGGTGCGTGGTCGATTGCTGGTCGGCGTCGATGGCGATGCGCATGCCGAACGCCTGGTACGTCATGCCAGCCGGGTGGCCCAGCGTCGGCATCTGCCGTGGAGCCTGGTGCATGTCGACAACGGCACGGTGCGCGACGAGCAATCGCGCCTGCGCCTGCAAAGTGCTCAGCAACTGGCTGAACGCCTCGGTGGCGAAGTGGTGTTGCTGCGCGCCGGCGAGGTGGCGAAGACCCTCATCCAGCATGCCGCCGAACGCCGTGCGAGTCTGGTGCTGGTCGGCCAGTCGCGGCCGAGTCTGCGCCGGCGTCTGTTCGGTGGCGGGCTTGCCGCGCGTTTGCTGCGTCAGGCCCATGGCCTGGAAATCAACGTCCTCGACAACGACCATGAACACCCGCAGCCGCGCCTGCGGGTCACGCCGACGCTGGTCTGGTTTGACTATCTGCTGGCGCTGGTTGCCACGCTATTGGCCAGTGCGCTGGCGTGGGCGGTGTCGAGTATTTTGCCGTTGCCGAACATCTCGCTGGTGTTCCTCGCGGCAGTGTTGCTGGTGGCCGTGCGCAGCAGTCTGGGGCCGGCGCTGGCCTGCGCGGCGTTGTCGTTTCTGACCTACGACTTCCTGTTCATTCCGCCGAATTTTTCCTTCGCCATTCAGCGCGAAGAAGACGTTTTGACCTTGCTGTTCTTCCTGCTGATGGCGGCGCTCACCGGTAACCTCGCCGCACGCCAGCGCCGGCAGTTGCAGGCGTTGCGCGATACGCAGGAAGAGACCAGCGAACTGCTCGATCTGTCGCGCAAACTCACTGCGGCGACGGATCGTCAGGCGGTGATCAGCGCCGCCGCGCAGCACCTCAACGGCTGGAGCGATCTGCAACTGTGCCTGCTCAATCGAGACGGGCAGGGCGGCTGGAAAGTCGAGACCGGCGGGCCGCTGGAATTCAGCGAATCGGAACGCGCCGCCGCCGACTGGGCCTGGCAACACGATCAACCGGCGGGCATGGGCACCGGCACGCTGCCGTTCGGTCGCTGGTGGTGGTGGCCGCTGTCAGTGGAGGACGGGCCGCTGGCACTGCTCGGAGTCTGCGCGAAAGAGGGCCAGACCCTGAGCGGCCAGCGCCGACGCCTGCTCACCGCGTTGAGTCAGCCACTGGCGCAGGCGCTGGCCCGCGCGCAACTGGCGGACGATCTGGAAGCCGCGCGCCTGCACGGTGAAACCGAGCAATTGCGCAGCGCGCTGCTGGCCTCGGTGTCGCACGATCTGCGCACACCACTGACCGCGATGCGCGGCAGCATCGACAGTTTGCTGGCCCTTGGCGAAGCAATCCCGCTGGAGGATCGCCGCGAACTGCTCGAAGGCACCCGCGATGAAGCCGAACGCCTCGACCGCTACATCCAGAACCTGCTGGACATGACCCGCCTCGGCCACGGTGCATTGAAGCTGGCGCGCGACTGGGTGGCGCCGGCAGACATTGTCGGCAGTTCGCTCAATCGCCTGCGCGCGGTGCTCGCGCCGTTGCAGGTCAGCACCGATGTGCCGTCCGAGTTGCCGCTGCTGTTCGTGCATGCGGCGTTGATCGAGCAGGCGCTGGTCAATGTACTGGAAAACGCTGCGCGGTTCTCGCCAGTACACGGGCGTTTGCAACTGAGTACCGGGGCCAGTGACGAAGAGATTTTCTTCGCGGTCAGCGATGAAGGACCGGGAATTCCCGAGGACGAGCGAGCGAAAATTTTCGACATGTTCTACACCGCCGCCCGTGGTGATCGCGGCGGGCAGGGCACGGGGCTGGGGCTGGCGATCTGTCAGGGCATGGTCGGTGCGCATGGCGGGCGGATCAGTGTCGCCGAGGGCATCGACGGTCGCGGCACCTGCATCACCCTGCACCTGCCGTTGCAGACGCAGCCGGGGATGGACAATGAAGCCTGATCGTGACTGCGCTACTCTCTTGCCAATCTTTTGTGTTGATGTGAATTCATGAGCCAGACCGCGACCATTTTGGTCATCGATGACGAACCGCAGATCCGCAAATTCCTGCGCATCAGCCTCGCCTCACAGGGCTACAAAGTGCTGGAGGCCGGCACCGGTGCCGAGGGCCTGGCGCAGGCGGCGCTGAACAAGCCCGACCTGCTGGTGCTCGACCTCGGCCTGCCGGACATGGACGGCCAACAGGTGCTGCGCGAGTTTCGCGAGTGGGCCACGGCGCCAGTGCTGGTGCTCTCGGTGCGCGCCAGTGAAGGGCAGAAAGTCCAGGCGCTGGATGGCGGCGCCAACGATTACGTGACCAAGCCGTTCGGCATTCAGGAATTTCTCGCCCGGGTCCGCGCGTTGTTGCGTCAGGCGCCGGCCGGCGAAGCCCAGCAAGCGGCGCTGACGTTCGGCCCGCTGACCGTGGATCTGGCTTATCGGCGGGTGTTGCTCGACGGCGTCGAAGTGGCGCTGACCCGCAAGGAATACGCGGTGCTGGCGCAGCTGGCGCGGCATCCGGGCCGGGTGATCACCCAGCAGCAATTGCTCAAGGACATCTGGGGGCCGACGCATACCGAGGACAGTCATTATCTGCGGATTGTGGTCGGGCATTTGCGTCAGAAGCTGGCGGATGATCCGACGCGGCCGCGGTTTATCGTGACTGAAGCGGGGGTGGGGTATCGGTTGTTGAGTGAGAGCAGCCTGTAGTTTTTGTGTTGCCTGGTCTGGCCCCTTCGCGAGCAGGCTCACTCCTACAAGGTTTTTGTGAACGGCGCAGATCCAGTGTAGGAGTGAGCCTGCTCGCGATGAGGGCCTTACATCCAGCGGAGACCTTTCAGATACTCAACCCTGCTCACTCTCATACCGATCCAGCGTGTCCCGCGCAATCTCGCGTCCCAGCGCGATCAACTCCGGCGCCTTGTAGAACTCGAAAAACCGGCACACGCGCTTCGGCACGTTGATCAGAATGTCCGGCGGATAGCCGGCGATCTTGTATTGCGCCAGCGAGGTCTGCATCACCTCGAAACTCTGGTTGATCAGGTCCAGCAGTGAGGCCGGCCCGACGTTGTCGATGATGAACGAACCGGTGGCGGATTTCGGTGCGCCTTCGCGCTCGGGGGCCGCTGCCGGTTGCTGACTTTCCGGCTCGCTGCCCTCGAGCCACGGGTTGATCTCGGCCGCCTCGGCGCGCAGGGCTTCCTGTTCGAGCAACAGCAATTGTTCGGCCTGTTTGCGCCGGAACGGCATCTTCGAACCCAGCGAACTGAGCAGGCTGTCGAAGCGCGAACGAAACGCTGGCGGGCGCTCGATCACCGGCAGTTTGTAGTGGCGCTGGTTGGTCGCGTTGAGGTTGACCGCAATGATCAGATCGCAGTGGCTGGAGACTACCGGCACGATCGGCAACGGGTTGAGAATGCCGCCGTCCACCAGCATCCGGTTGCCCTGCATCACCGGAGTGAACAGGCTGGGAATCGCCGCCGAGGCGCGCATCGCCTGATGCAGGCAGCCTTCCTGAAACCAGATTTCCTGCTGGTTGGTCAGGTCGGCGGCGACGGCGGTGTAGGGGATGCGCAGGTCTTCGATGTTGATCTCGCCGACGATCTTGCGGATCTGCCCGAAGACTTTCTCGCCGCGAATCGCCCCGAGGCGAAAACTCACGTCCACCAGCCGCAGCACGTCCAGATAGTCGAGGCTTTCGATCCAGGTGCGGTACTCGTCGAGTTTGCCCGCCGCGTAGATCCCGCCGACCACCGCGCCCATCGAACAACCGGCAATGCAGGCAATGTCGTAACCGCGTCTTTCGATCTCCTCGATGACCCCGATATGGGCGTAGCCCCGGGCGCCACCGGAGCCCAGCACCAGTGCGACACGCTTTTTCATCAAACTTCCTCCCGACAAGGCCTCCACAATGCACCCAACCGAGGGCGGGCGACAATCGCCAGCGTCGTTCGAGGCGGTCAGGGTGTCGCTTTTCGCAACGGCGTGACCACCTGGCACTATGCTGTTGTCACCGCAGATTCATGGGACGCCAAGGCACTTTTTCTGCGCCGCAACGTCTTACCTGCACGACTGTTGACCTATTTGAGGTGTGAGTGATGAAAGCCTGGATCTGTGTGCCGTTGATTGCGCTGGCATTGGCCGGTTGCGCTGGCAAGACTGCATATCGCGACAGCTGCGGCAGTCAGCTCGATACGGCGTGGCATGAACTGGATCTGGCCAAGGCCGAAGGGTTCGCCGGCACGGTCAGTTACTCCAAGGCGCTGTCGCTCTTGACCGCCGCCAAGACCCAGCAGCAATTCGAAGGCTTCGAGGGATGCAGCAACAAGGCCGAGAAAGCCCGTTTCTATATTCGCGAATCCCGCGCCGGGCGCTAAGCTGCTGACTTGACGCAAGGATGCGCCTGCCTGCTCACGGCAGACTCAGCCTTCAAGCCATGTGAATCAGGAGCAAGCGATGTCTGCGTTGGTTGACCGGTTGGTGGCTCATGTCCTGAGTCTGGAAGTGCGTTTGCTGGCCTGTCAGGCGCGCCTGACTGCGCGTACCGACCCCGAGGCGCTGCACGACTTGCGCACCACGGTCCGCCGCTTGCGCAGCCTGTTGCGGCCCTTGCGTGGCTTGCCGGGTGTGGAACAGCTGGAGGGCGCCGCGTCGGCGGTCGGTCAGTTGACCACGCCGTGGCGCGATCGCGAGGTGCTGGCGGCGTATCTGCTCAAACATGATCAACCGCAAGCGGCGCAGCGGCGCCTGGCGCAGATGGCCGAGGCCTATCCCGCGCTGGCGGCGAGTGCCGAAGTGGCTTCGCTGCTGATCATCCTCGATGCCTTCCCGCGCTTTCTGCGTGCCTCCGAGCGCCAGGGACTGCTCAAGGGCCTGGGCAAACGCATCGAAAAACGCCTGCACAAACAATGGAAAAAACTCGACGAGGCCTTGGACGATCCGGCGCACGACCGGCATCGTCTGCGCCTGCTGATCAAGCGCGTGCGTTATGGCATCGAAGCCTATCCGGAACTTGATCGCCTGCCTGAGCCGGCGCTGGCGCGGCTGAAATCGGCGCAGGGCGCGCTGGGTGACTGGCACGATTGCTGGCAGTGGCTGGCGCGGGCCGAGCTGGAAAGCGACCTGCAACCGTGCGTCGCGACCTGGCAGGCGGGCCTGATCAAGGCTGAAGGCAAGGCGGACCGAGTGCTGGATAAACTCAGTTCAAGCTGCTTCAAATAATATCGATAGCACCCGGCCCCTGTAGGAGCTGCCGCAGGCTGCGATCTTTGTTTTTTAAAATCAAAAGATCGCAGCCTGCGGCAGCTCCTACAGGGGTTTTGTTTGAATGGGAAATCCGGGTAAGGCCTTTCTGTCAGTCCATTTGACCGGAATAGACGCTGCGGCGCTCTGCCATGCTGGTTAAGATCGCTGCATTCAATTTTCGCCTGGTGAGGTTGTCATGCGCTTTTCCGATCTGCTCGACGCGGTGCGCCGCGATCCCGAACTGACCATTCCCGCCGAGTGGGGCCAGGGTCGGGCCAGTTTTGGTGGCTTGGTGGCGGCGTTGCAATACGAAGCCATGCGCGCCAAGGTGCCGGCCGATCGCCCGGTGCGTTCGCTGGCGATCACCTTCGTCGGTCCGGTCGAGCCAGAGGTCCCGGTGCGTTTCGAAGTCGACGTGTTGCGTGAAGGCAAAGCGGTCAGCCAAGTGCTGGGCCGGGCCATGCAGAACGATCAGGTGGTGACGATCGTGCAGGGCAGCTTCGGCGCTTCGCGGCCTTCGGAAGTCGCGGTTGAAGCCTATCCCGCTGCGCAAATGAAACCCTGGGACGAATGCCAGGAGTTGCCTTACATCAAGGGCGTGACCCCGGAGTTCATGCGCCATCTGGCGATGCGCTGGAGTGTCGGCGGCATGCCGTTCACCGGCAACCAATCGCGACAGATGGGCGGGTGGGTGCGTTTGCGTGGCGAGGTGAAAGACGAGCCGGTCAATGAGGCGCATCTGCTGGCGCTGGTGGACGCGTGGCCACCGGCATTGTTGCCGTATCTGAAGAAACCGGCACCGGGCAGCACGCTGACCTGGACCATTGAATTCGTGCAGCCGCTACGCGACTTGAGCACGCTGGACTGGTGCAAATACCTGGCGGACATCGAATACGCCGCTGACGGCTACGGCCATGTCGCCGCCAAGCTGTGGAGCGCGGAGGGGGAATTGATCGCCATGAGCCGGCAGACTGTGACGATTTTTGCCTGAATCAATGCCGACGATGACGCTCACGCCAGGCGCGCCACCAGCCGCCACTGAGGAAAAACCGTGGAAAGGTCAGGAACTGCTCGACCAGCAAGCGTGACACCGCATCCTGGTGATCACTGAAAGGCTCGGAGGCTTGCGCCTCCAGGCTGTGGCCGTGGCGCTGCAAAGCCAGCGCCGCAACAATACCGATCACGCCGATGGCGACACTGGCCAGACTCAGGCTGAACACGCCAGAGACGATCAACAGAAACGCGACGATGAACAACGGCACGGCAATCAGGTGCAACACCAGATTGGTCGGATGCTGGTGATTGTTCGGGTACGCGCGCCACTGCCACGCGGGAAGGTTGGGGTGACGTTTGCCCATGTTGGCTACTCCTTGATCCATGTTGAACACATGGTTGAAGAATAGGCCGGGGCGGGTGGGGCGGCGAATCAAGCTTGGCTATTGGCATCATAGTAATGATGGACAAAAAAAGATCGCAGCCTTCGGCAACTCCTACATTGAAATGCGTACACCTGTAGGAGCTGCCGAAGGTTGCGATCTTTTGATCTTCAGAGTTTCAACTGCCCGATGGCCTTGCTCAGCTCCCCGGCCAACGTCGCCAGCTCATTACTCGTGGTTGCCGAATCCACCGTCTGCTGCACAGTGTTCTCAGTCACATCACGAATGCTCACCACCGCCCGATTCATCTCTTCAGCCACCTGACTCTGCTGCTCCGCCGCCACCGCAATCTGCGTGTTGCTCTCGCGCATCTGCGCTACGGCGCCAGTGATTTCCGCCAGTGCCTCGCCAGCCTCCTGCGCCTGCTGCACGCAGTCGTCGGCCTTGTACGAACTCTCCTGCATGAAGTCCACCGCATCGCGAGTGCCGGCCTGCAGTGCCGAAACCATGGTGGTGATTTCGTCGGTTGAGGTCTGCACGCGTTTGGCGAGGTTGCGCACCTCATCGGCGACCACCGCAAAACCGCGGCCCATCTCGCCGGCACGCGCCGCTTCGATGGCGGCGTTCAGCGCCAGCAGATTGGTTTGCTCGGCGATGCTGTGGATCACGCTGACCACGCCGTTGATCTTCTGGCTGTCCTCGGCCAGGCGCTGAATCATCTCGGCGGTCTGCTGCACTCCGCTGGACAGCCCGGCAATCGACTGCTGCACACGGCTGACCACTTGCTGCCCGCTACCGGCCAAACCGTCAGCGGTCTGCGACAGATCGCGGGTGGCGCCGGCGTGCTGGGCGATGTGATAAACCGTGGCGGTCATTTCATTGATCGCGGTGGCGGCCTGATCGGTTTCGCTTTGCTGGCCGAGCATGCCGTGGCGCACTTCGTTCATGCTCGCTGCCAGACGTGCAGCGCCGACGTCGAGTTGCCGCGCGGTGTTGGCGACGGTGGTGACCACCCGTTGATAACCGGCCTGCATCGCGTTGAACGCGTTGGCCATCTGCCCGACTTCGTCCTTGCCGGCCAGCGGCACGCGGGCCGAGAGGTCACCGCTTTTCTCGACGTGCAGCATCACGTCTTTCAAGGTGTTGAGCTGACTGAGCAGAAAACGGATCAGCAACTGCGAAGCGCCGAGCATCGCCAGCATCAGAATAAACACCGCCACCGCGTAGTTGGCAAAGCGTTCGCTGAACACTTGCGCCAGGCTTGGGCCATAGGCGATGACCGCGACCTGCTGGCCGTCGGCACGACTGAACACTTCGGCCCCCAGCAGCGGGTTGTTGCCGAACAACGGCAGGTGATTGATCTCGATCCAGCCGTTGCTGTCGCCGATCTCTAGCACGGGTTGATCGTTGAGGCGCGGCGCTTCACCGCGTTTGAAGGTCAGCACCTGATCGGCCTTGGGTAACGCCTGCCCGGCCGGCCAGGCCTTGAGCAGTTGTGCCTGTGCCTGAGCGGAAACTTGTGAGGCGTGACTGCGGGCCTGCTGCTCGAGTTGTACGGCGTACAACACCAGCAACAGGGTGGTGATGAAGGCGACCGCATTGACCGCCCAGAATTTGTATTTCAGCGAGATATTGCTAAGCCAGGCACCCATGGAGGTCTTCTCTGATAGCGGAAACAGTTTTGGCAAGGTGCCAGCATTGTGCCGCTACCCTGGAAGTCGGGCTTGATATGGGTCAACGGATCAAAAGATCGCAGCCTTCGGCAGCTCCTACAGGGAATTCACCCTCTCAATGTAGGAGCTGCCGAAGGCTGCGATCTTTTGCTGTTTAAACCAATGTCGGCAGGTTGAAGAATGTGCGGGCACACGCCGTAGTATGCGCAGCCAGATCTTCCTCGGTCTCGCCGCGATGCAGCGCCACTTCTCGCAGCACTTCGGTCAGATACGCCGGTTCATTGCGCCCGTTCTTCGGCTTCGGGCGCAAGGTGCGCGGCAGCAGGTACGGCGCGTCGCTTTCGAGCATCAGCCGGCCGCGCTTGATCTCCTTGACCAGCGGATGCAGATGCGTGCCACGGCGCTCGTCGCAGATCCAGCCGGTGATGCCGATGTGCAGGTCCAGATCCAGGTAACTGAACAAGGCTTTTTGCTCGCCGGTAAAACAGTGCACCACGGCAGCGGACAGCTGATCACGGAAGTCCCTGAGGATTTCCAACAGGCGCTGACTGGCGTCGCGCTCGTGCAAGAACACCGGCAACTGCAGTTCTACCGCCAGCGCCAGATGTTCTTCGAGGACTTTTTCCTGTTGCGGGCGCGGCGAGAAATCACGGTTGAAATCCAGCCCGCATTCACCCACGGCGACCACGTTCGGCTCCTGCAGCAGACTGCGCAAACGGCGCGCGCTGTCAGCGTTCCAGTCACTTGCCGAATGCGGGTGAATGCCGGCGGTGGCGAACAGCCGCTGGCCGCTTTCATCCAGTTGCCGGCACAGCTCCAGCGCCTGTTCGCTGCCCTCGACACTGGTGCCGGTCAGCACCAGTTGGCAGACCCCGGCCGCGTAGGCGCGGTCGAGTACGGCCTGATGTTTTTCGGCGAAACTGGGGTTGGTCAGGTTGACGCCGATATCGATGAGTTGCATGGTGCTACCTCGGGCCGAAGGCCGGAAAGCATATCAGAGCTGTAGATTTATAAGAAAAGCCAAGAACTACAACGAGTTATAGCTGTCTTTTGATGCCGCGACGCAGCCCGTGTTGGCAGGAATGCCATCACTGTGCCAGTCTCTCGCACTTTGCCAGCGCTCCAGGCGCTCTGTTTTCGTCGGCGATTTCCCCCGTTCAGCGGTGAAAGCGCCCCGTATTCTTTCCGGAGAGTGGATGCATCGTCCCTCGGTTTTGCTCCTGTTGTGTGCGTCGCTGCTGCTGCCGATAACGGCGGTTGCGCGCCTGCCCGGGCCACAGCAAGCCGTGCCGGCCGCCAAGGTTCGCGACCTCTCGGAGATTCGTAGCAGCCGCGTACTGCGCGTGCTGGTCAACCAGAGCCGCAACAGCTCCGGAGAAGTTCAGGGCCAGGCCATAGGCGTCGAATACCATCGCCTGCGGGCCTTCGAGCAATACCTCAATGGCCACGCCCGCGACGGCCAGGAAATCACCCTCAAAATCATTCCCAAAGCCAAGGATCAACTGCTCGGCGCGTTGCAGCGCGGTGAAGGTGATCTGGTCGCACCCGGCGAATTGCTCGACCTGCAACCGGGCCATGCGGTCGCCAGCAGTGAACCGATCGCCAGCAACGTGCCGCTGGTGCTGGTCGGCATCAAGGGCGAGCGCCGCTACACCAAGGTCGAGCAGCTTTCCGGCAAGACCCTGGCCTTGCCCACCGGCAGTGCGGCGGGGGAGGCGGTCAGCCAGCTCAACCAGAAACTGGCCCTGCACAAACTGGCGCCGATCAAGATCGAATGGGTCGACCCGACGCTGGCAGTCGAGGACGTGCTGGAGATGGTGCAGGGCGGGATTTTCCACCTGACCATTGTCGAGCAACCAATCGCCGAGCGCTGGGGCAAGATCCTGCCCAAGCTGCGTTTCGACCGGCAGTTGATGATCAGCGAACCGGGTGAGGAATACTGGTTCGTGCGCCGCGATGCCTCGATGCTGCGGGCGAGCATCGATCGCTTCCTGGTCGGCTACAAGAAACCGGCGAACGAAGATGCAGAGTTTCTGCGGATCTATCGGCGCCTCTATCAAGTGCACTATCCGTTGGCCAAGGCTGACCGCCAGCGTCTGGAGAAACTGCGCCCGACTCTGCAAAAACACGCCGACGCGCAAAGCATGGACTGGCTGAACCTGGCGGCGCTGGCCTTCAAGGAGTCAGCCCTGCAACCCAGCGCCCGGGGCGGCAGCGGCCCGACAGGGCTGATGCAGATCACCCCGTCCGCCGCGCAGCGGGTCGGCGTGAACAATATCCAGAATCTCGATGCCAATGTGCAGGCCGGGGCCAAGTACCTGGCGATGATCCGGCGCAAGTTTTTCAACAGTCCGAAACTCAATGAGCGCGAGCGCATGGCGTTCACCCTGGCGGCCTACAATATCGGCCCGGAGCGTGTGCAAGGCATGCGCGCCGAAGCGCGGCGGCGCGGGTTGAATCCGAACCAGTGGTTCTTTCAGGTCGAGCGCATTGCCATGGAGCAGGTGGGCATGGGCCCCGTCAGCTATGTTAATAGCGTGAACAAGTACTACCTGGCGTTCGACCGGGAGCGGGAGTCACTGGAGCCCCGGGGCCAGAAAGTCGCCTCACGGAAATGATCTAATAATTTGATTGTTATGGCGAAATAATTGCGCTTTTAACATGAATTTAACTGATTAATATAGCGGCCAATCCCAACACACTTCTCGCAAAACAAGGAATGCCCCATGAGCTCTCTGATCAACAAGGTACTGTTCACCCGCGCCGGTTACGGCCTGACCATTCTGCGCATCGCGGTCGGCGTGATCTTCGCTGCCCACGGTTCGCAAAAGCTGTTTGGTCTGTTTGGTGGTTACGGTCTGGCGGGCACCGCGCAGTACATGGACAGCCTTGGTCTGCACCCTGGTTACCTGATGGCCACCCTGGCCGGCGGCACCGAGTTTTTTGCCGGTCTGGCACTGATCATCGGCCTGCTGGTGCGCCCGGCGGCGCTGGGGCTGACCTTCCTGTCGCTGGTGGCGATCTTCACCGTGCACATCAGCAACGGGCTGTTCATGGCCAACAACGGCTACGAGTTCGCCCTGGCGTTGCTCGGTGGCAGCCTTGCGGTGATGATCGAAGGCGCCGGCAAGCTGTCGGTGGATCGCGCCATCGCCGGTTGAACGCTCTGGCTCCAGCAAAAGGCCCGCATTGTGCGGGCCTTTTTTTGTTGCGGCTGATTCTTGACACTCATCGGTCACGTTCTCTAGGATGTTGCTCATGCGCCGATTTAAACAGCTACTTGCGGGGCGCCAGGTGACTTCTACAGTTGCCGTCAGAAGCCGGAACAGGGCTTCGAAATACCGCTAAAGCGCTGGTTCGGTGTTGCCTCTCACCTGCCATGCAGACTTTTGAGGCAGAGACACGACACGATGAATGCACTACGCCCTCCAGCACGTCCCGCGCCGATCACGGCACATATCACCCAGCGCAACCCGAAAATCCTGCTTGGCGGCAAACATCAGCCGACGCTGTTGCGTTATCTCGATGGCTGGCCACGCCGCAGCGGCGGTCCTGCCGCGTTCCTGATCCAGTTTGTCGAAGACGGTGAATCGCTGGCCCGCTTTGCCAGCGACAGTTTCGATCTGGCAGTGATTCAGGCACCGACTCAGGAAGACGCCCCGGAAATGATCAAGCAACTGGTCCGCGTTGCGCGGCAGGGTTTGATCACCCGCCGCTGAAGCGCTCAGGGATAGTCGATCGCCACGATATAGACAAATTGCTCACCGGTTGGCGTCTGTACCCGTACTTCGGCGTCCAGCGCCTTGCCGATCAAGGCGCGGGCCAGCGGTGAGTCGATGCTGATCAGACCGAGTTTCAGATCCAGTTCATCCGGGCCGACGATACGGTAGCGCGACTGCTTGCCGTCTTCGTCCTCGATGGTGACCCAGGCGCCGAAGTAGACCTTGTTCGGATCGCTGGGTTTTTCGCTGACGACCTTCAGGGCTTCGAGGCGCTTGGTGAGAAACCGCACGCGGCTGTCGATCTCGCGCAGCATTTTCTTGCCGTAGGTGTATTCGGCGTTTTCCGACCGATCACCCTGCGCCGCTGCCTCGCTGACCGCTTGCGTCACCTGCGGGCGGCGCACATGCCACAGCTCATGAAATTCGGCACGCATCCGCGCTTCACCTTCTGGGGTGATCAGCGCGGTGCCGGCGGTGCGGGGAGGGCGATAACGGCTCATGGCAACTTCTTGTGGTGACGAAGGCTGGAGTCTATCAACCCTCGCGCAAGACTGTCAGCGGACTCGCGTTCAGCGCTCGACGTGTGCCGAACACGCCGGCACCGCCAATCAGCGCGGCGCCAATCAATGGCAGCACTAGCAGCCACGGATGCGGATGCCACGGCAGATCGAACGCAAAGCGATACAACACCAGACTCACCACCTCCGAACCGATGGCCGCCAGCAAGCCGCTGACCGCCCCGAGCAAGCCGAACTCGATGCGCCGGGCCTTGACCAGCAATTGCCGTTGCGCGCCCAGTGCTCGCAATAACGCGCCTTGGCGAATGCGTTCATCCAGCGTTGCCTGCAACCCGGAGAACAGCACGGCCATCCCCGCCGCCAACACAAACAACAGCACATATTCCACCGCCAGAGTGACCTGGGCGAGGATGCTGCGCAGCTGTTCCAGCAGGGCTTCGACCTGCAGGATGGTCACTGCCGGAAATGCCCGCGACAACTCGACAATCTGCTGGTCGTGACCGGGTGCCAGATAGAAGCTGGTCAGGTAGGTGGCCGGCAGATCCTTCAGGGTGCCGGGCTGGAAGATCATGAAAAAGTTCGGCTGGAAATTGTCCCAATTGATCTCGCGCAGGCTGGTGACCTTGGCTTCACGATTGACCCCGCCCACGCTGAACACCATGTGATCGCCGAGTTTGAGCTTGAGGCTTTCGGCGACTTTGCCTTCAACCGAAACGCCCGGAACGTCGTCCGAGGGTTGCTCGGTCCACCACGAACCGGCGGTGAGCTTGTTGCCGGCCGGCAGGTCGGCGGCCCAGGTCAGGCTCAAGTCGCGTTGTACCGCGCGGTCGCCGGCCGAATCCTTGCTGACGATCTGCTGCACCGGTTCGCCATTGATGCTGATCAGCCGTCCCGGCACCACCGGGTACAGCGGCGCTGCCTGCGCGGACACCTTGATCAAATGATCGGTGAAGGCCTGTTTGTCCGCCGGCAGGATGTTCAGGGCGAAGTAGTTGGGGGCGTTTTTCGGCAACTGGTTTTGCCAGGTGTCGAGCAATTCGCCGCGCAGCAGGGCGATCAAGGCCATCGACAGCAGGATCAAACCGAACGCCAGCGCTTGCCCGGCAGCGGCCAGTGGATGACGTAGCAGTTGACCCAGGCCGAGACGCCACGGTAGCGGCGCACGGGCGAGCATTCGGCGCAGGCTGTTGAGCAACAACAGCAGCAAGCCACCCAGAACCAGCGCAGCGACCACGCCACCGCCAAGCAGGGCGAAGGTCAGCAGCAGGTCGAGACTCAGGCGCCACATGATCAGGCCCAGCGCACCCAGCGCCGCACCATAGACCATCCAGGTGCTCGACGGAATCGGCAGCATGTCGCGGCGCAGTACCCGCAGCGGTGGCACCCGACCCAGTGCCGCCAGCGGTGGCAGGGCGAAACCGGCCAGCGCCACCAGCCCCGTACCGATCCCGGCGAGCGCCGGAAACAGGCCGCCCGGTGGCACATCGGCGGGTAGCAGATCATGCAACAGAGCGAACAGTCCCAATTGCGCCAGCCAGCCGAGCAGTGCACCACTGAGCGCGGCGACCAGGCCCAGCACCGTCAGCTGAATACTGAACAGCGCCATGGTTTCCCGGCGCGACAGCCCGAGGCAGCGCAACAGCGCACTGGCATCGAAGCGGCGACTGGCAAAGCGGTTGGCCGACAACGCCACGGCCACGCCGGCGAGCAACACCGCGACCAGACTGGCCATGTTCAGATAGCGCTCGGCCTTGCCCAGCGCGCCGCCAATCTGCCGGTTGCCGTCACGGGCATCCTGAATTCGCTGATTGGCCGCCAGCCCCGGTTTGATCAGTTGCCGGTAAGTTTCCAGCGCCTGCGGTTCGCCGCGCCATAACTCGCGGTAGCTTACCCGGCTGCCGGGCTGCACCACGCCAGTGGCGGCGAGGTCGTCGAGGTTGATCATCACCCGAGGCGTGAGGCTGTAGAAGTTGCCGGCGCGATCCGGCTCGTAGGTCAGCACACGGGTCAGCTTCAAGGTCTTCATACCGACGTCGATGCTGTCGCCGATCTTCAGGTCCAGGGCGGTCAGCAGACGTGCTTCGACCCAGGCTTCACCGGGTTGCGGTTCGCCGCCGGGTGTTTCAGCAGCAAACGGTGCAGGGGCACTTTTCAGTTCGCCGCGCAGTGGATAGGCGCGGTCGACCGCTTTGATGCTCGACAACTGAATGCCGTTGTCGGTGGCGATGACGCTGGAGAACTCGACGATCTGCGCATGAGCCAGACGCAGCTCGGTGCCGCTCTTGATCTGTTCCGCACGGGCCGGCGAGCTGCCCTCGAGCACCAGATCGGCGCCGAGAAATTCAGTGGCGCGCAACATCATCGCGCCGTTGAGGCGAGCGCCGAAGTAACCGATGGCGGTACTCGCCGCCACCGCTACGACGAGGGCGAAGAACAGCACGCGCAATTCTCCGGCGCGGGCATCGCGCAGCAATTGGCGCAGCGCGAGACTGAACAGACGCAACAGCGGCAGACGTGCCATCAAGGCTCCAGAGGGGCGACCAGCAGCCCGGCTTCAAGTCGGATCAGACGCCGGCAGCGATGGGCCAGGCGTTCGTCGTGGGTCACCAGCACCAGGGTGGTGCCGCTTTCCTTGTTCAGTTCGAACAGCAGGTCGCTGATGCGCTCGCCGGTGTGGCTGTCGAGGTTGCCGGTGGGCTCGTCGGCGAACAGCACGTCCGGCTCGGCAGCGAAGGCCCGGGCAATCGCCACGCGCTGTTGTTCGCCACCGGAGAGCTGGCGCGGCGAGTGGGTCAGGCGCTGGCCGAGGCCGACTCGTTGCAGCAATTCGGTGGCGCGCTCGCGAGCGTCTTTGCGCCCATCGAGTTCCAGCGGCAGCATGACGTTTTCCAGGGCGTTGAGGCTGTCGAGCAACTGGAATGACTGAAAAACGAAACCCACGTGTTCGGCACGGATGCGCGCGCGCTGGTCTTCGTCGAGACTGCTCAGGGATTGCCCGGCGAGGATGACTTCGCCGCTGCTTGGCAGATCGAGGCCGGCGAGCAGGCCGAGCAGGGTGGATTTGCCGGAACCGGACGCGCCGACGATGGCCAGGCTGTCGCCCTTGTTCAGTTCCAGGCTGAGTTCGTGCAGGATAGTCAGTTCACCTTCCGCGCTGGGGACCAGTTTGGTGAGGTGCTGGGGGGGGTGAATGCTTGCGCGCTGGGAGTATGGGGTGGGGGGGGGGTT
>NZ_JBIUVO010000026.1:0-2529 GCF_044742995.1 Pseudomonas sp. NPDC087803 | reverse complement strand
GCCAGCACTCAAAAACCACTTTGCTGAGGTTCTTCGCGGTGAGAATGCTTGCGCCCATGGAGAATCCGATGCGTGTGTGGTTTTTGAGTGCTGGCCTGGCCTTGATGTGCATGGCCCAGAACGCAGCGGCGGGTACTGTCCTGATCGTTGGCGATAGTATCAGCGCCGGTTTCGGGCTGGATACCCGCTTGGGTTGGGTATCGCTGCTCGAGCAACGGCTCAAGCAGGAGGGTTTTGACGACAAAGTGGTCAACGCCTCCATCAGCGGCGACACCAGTGCCGGAGGCCAGGCGCGCCTGCCGGCGCTGCTTGCAGAGCATAAGCCGGAGCTGGTGATCCTTGAGTTGGGGGGCAATGACGGCCTGCGCGGGATGCCGCCAACGCAATTGCAACAAAACCTTGCGGCGATGATCGACAGCGCTCGTCAGAGTGGTGCCAAGGTCCTGCTGCTGGGCATGCAATTGCCGCCGAACTACGGCAAGCGTTACACCGATGCCTTCGCCGAGGTCTACGGCCAACTCGCCGACGAGAAAAAGATCCCGCTGGTGCCGTTTTTCCTCGAAGGCGTGGGCGGGCATCCCGATCTGATGCAGGCCGATGGTCTGCACCCGGCAGTCGGGGCTCAGGGCAAGTTGCTGGAAAATGTCTGGCCGACGCTAAAACCGCTGCTTTGAGGCTTTTCTAGTGGCAGGCTTTCGGCTAATGTGGCGCCCCCTTATTTGGAGCCCCCGATGCCGCGTCCTGCCTGGTCCCTGTTTGCCTACCAACTGATCGAGCCTGACGAACAGCTGGACCTGTTCGCCTGCCAGGAAGTGCGGGTGCATCTGGTGACCCGTCAGCTCGAACTCGGTGGCTCGGCAGACCGCACGTTGTGTGGCAGCCTGCTGCCGGCGCAACCGCGCTGGTCGAGTGTGGATCGCCGGGTGTTTCAGGATCAGCGCCTGTGTTCGTTGTGCCGGGCGATCCTTGAGTCGCAGAAACGCGGCACTTCGCCGATCTGGCCGGAGTTGCGTTTCGAGCTGTAAGGTCAAAAGATCGCAGCCTTCGGCAGCTCCTACATGAAGACTTCTGGCTGCCTATCGGCGCATCTCCCCGAATTATCGAGGTGCGGTGTACAATCGCGCTCTTATACCCTTGTTGATCATGCGAAGGATTTTCCGGATGTTGCCGCGCTTTCCTGCCGTCACCCGCTGCCTGTCACTTGCCGCCCTGTGTGTGGCCGGTCCCGTTGCTGCATTGGAGTTTCCCCTGCCACCACCCGGTGAGGACATCATCGGCCAGGTACAGGTGATCAAGGCCAAGTACGAAGACACCTTCGCCGACCTGGGCACCCAGTACGATCTGGGTTACTCGGAGATGGTCGCGGCCAACCCGGGCGTCGATGCCTGGCTGCCGGGCGCCGGTACCGAAATCGTCCTGCCGACCCGGTTCATTCTGCCGCCGGGCCCGCGTGAAGGCATCGTGATCAACCTCGCCGAGTACCGCCTCTACTATTTCCCGAAAGGCCGCAACGTGGTGTACACCTTCCCGTTGGGTATCGGGCGTGAGGGTTGGGGTTCACCCATTGCCCACACCACCATCACCGCCAAGACGCCGAACCCGACCTGGACCCCTCCAGCGTCGATCAAGGCCGAACACGCTGCTGACGGTGATCCGTTGCCGAACGTGGTGCCGGCCGGTCCTGACAACCCGCTGGGCCCGTTCAAGTTCAGCCTCGGCACGCCGGGTTACCTGATCCACGGTTCGAACAAGAAGTTCGGCATCGGAATGCGCACCAGCCACGGTTGCTTCCGCATGTTCAACAACAACGTGCTGGAAATGGCCAGCATGGTCCCAGTCGGCACCTCGGTGCGTATTCTCAACGATGCGTACAAGTTCGGTCGCAGTGGCGGCAAGGTCTATCTGGAAGCGCACACGCCGATCGACGACAAGGGCAACCCGTCGGTGGTCGACAAGCACACGGCGGTGATCAACGCGATGCTCAAGCGTGAAGATATTGCCAATAATGTGCGGGTAAACTGGGACGTGGTGCGCGATGTGGTCGCGGCTGAAGACGGTCTGCCAACCGAAATCGGTACGCCAGGGGCGGCAGCGCCGATGGTTTCGAATACGCCGATCGACCTGCAGCAGTAAGCTCGATCCGGACCCGCCGATGCGTGCAGCGTCGGCGGGTTTTTTATTGCCTGGACAAAAGCCCCGGCCATAAAAAAGCCGACCCAAAAAATGGGTCGGCTTGATAACAATCCCGAGGGATTATTACTTGCGGCTAGCTTTGTCCAGCATGCGCAGAGCACGCTCGTTAGCTTCGTCAGCAGTCTGTTGTGCTTTTTGAGCAGCAGCCAGAGCTTCATCAGGTGTACGGTAAGCTTCGTCTGCACGAGCTTGGGAGCGAGCAGCTGCGTCTTCAGTAGCGGTCAGACGTGCTTCGGTTTCTTTCGATGCGCTGCTGCAACCGGTAGCCAGTACTGCGGCCAGTGCCAGAGCAGAGACTTTCAGAACGGTGTTGAGCGTGTTCCCCTTCACGGTCTT
>NZ_JBIUVO010000025.1:0-59202 GCF_044742995.1 Pseudomonas sp. NPDC087803 | reverse complement strand
CGGCGCATGACCGGTCAGCGCATCGTTCGGTGCGGTGGTGGTCACGGTGCCGGTGGTTTTACCCACTTCGATGGTGATGTTCTGACCGTTGGCCAAGGTCACCACAACTGGTGAGCCAGTCACTGGCGCACCCACAGTGGCGGTGTAGGTCACGGTGCCGCCTTCGGCCACCGAGGTATCGGCGGTCAGTTTGACGGTCGAGGTGTCGATGGTGTCAGTGACCTGGGTCACGGCTGGAGCAGTGCTCGGAACCAAGTTTTCGAAGTTGCCACCGGTCGCGGTCGAAATGGTTGCTTCGACCTTGCCCGCGTCTTTGTAAACGTCGTCCGCCGGAGCTGGAACAGTCACGGTTCCGGTGGTTTTACCGGCGTCGATGGTGATCACAGCGCCGTTGCTCAGGGTCACGGTCACCGGGGTGCCGGCGGCGTTGGTCAAGGTTGCGGTGTAAACGATCGAGCCGCCTTCGGCCACGGTACCGGTCGCGGACAGCGAGAGGTTGGTGGTGTCGACGGTATCAGTCACGGTGGTGCTGACTGGAGTTTTGTCGGCCACCAGATTCTCGTAGTTACCGCCAGTCACGCCGGTGATCGCATTGGTCAGCGGCGCATGACCGGTCAACGCATCGTTCGGCGCTGTGGTGGTGACCGTACCGGTGGTCTTGCCGACTTCGATAGTGATGTTCTGACCGTTGGCCAGGGTCACGACCACAGGCGAACCGGTCACTGGTGCGCCAACGGTAGCGGTGTAAGTGACAGTGCCACCTTCAGCCGCAGACTCGGTCGCGGTCAGTTTGACCGTGGTGGTGTCGATGGTATCGGTGACGTTGGTGACGGCCGGAACAGTGCTCGGCACCAGGTTCTCGAAGTTGCCGCCGGTAGCGGTGGAAATGGTCGCTTCGACTTTACCGGCATCCTTGTACACGTCGTCGGCTGGCGCCGGGACGGTCACGGTGCCGGTAGTTTTACCGGCCTCGATAGTGATCACGGCGCCGTTGCTCAGCGTCACGGTCACCGGAGTGCCCGCCGGATTGGTCAGGGTCGCGGTGTAAACAATCGAGCCACCTTCGGCGACGGTACCGGTCGCGGTCAGCGACAGGTTGGTGGTGTCGACGGTATCAGTCACGGTGGTGCTGACAGGTGTCTTGTCGGCAACGAGGTTTTCGTAGTTACCGCCAGTCACACCGGTGATCGCGTTGGTCAGAGGAGCATGACCGGTCAGCGCATCGTTTGGAGCCGTGGTGGTCACGGTGCCGGTAGTTTTACCCACCTCGATGGTGATGTTCTGACCATTGGCCAAGGTCACGACCACAGGCGAGCCAGTTACCGGAGCACCGACGGTGGCGGTGTAGGTGACGGTACCACCTTCAGCCGCAGACTCGGTCGCGGTCAGTTTGACCGTGGTGGTGTCGATGGTATCGGTGACGTTGGTGACGGCCGGAACAGTGCTCGGCACCAGGTTCTCGAAGTTGCCGCCGGTAGCGGTGGAAATGGTCGCTTCGACTTTACCGGCATCCTTGTACACGTCGTCGGCTGGCGCCGGGACGGTCACGGTGCCGGTAGTTTTACCGGCCTCGATAGTGATCACGGCGCCGTTGCTCAGCGTCACGGTCACCGGAGTGCCCGCCGGATTGGTCAGGGTCGCGGTGTAAACAATCGAACCACCTTCCGCCACCGAGTCGCTGGCGGTCAGGTTCAGGTTGGTGGTGTCGACGGTGTCCGACACCGACGTGTTTGCCGGTGTCTTGTCGGCCGCCAGGTTTTCATAGTTGCCGCCGGCAACCTTGTCGATGGCGACGCTCAACGAGCTGCCGCCCGCCAACGGGCTGTTCGGCGCGACGAAGTTCACGCTGCCGGTGGTCTCACCGACGGCGATAGTGATGGTCTGGCCGTTGGACAGGGTGACCACGACTGGCGAGCCGGTGACGGGTGCGGTCACGCTCGCGGTGTAAACCACGGTTTCGCCTTCGGCGACGTTGGCGGTGGCAGTCAGCGACACGGTGGAGGTGTCGATGGTGTCGTTGACGGTAGTCACTGCCGGGGTGTTGCTGGTGACCAGGTTTTCGAAGTCGCCACCGGTCGCGCCCTTGATGGTCGCTTCAACGGTGCCGGCGTCCTTGTAGACGTCATCCTTCGGTGCATCGACGGTCACGGTGCCGGTGGTTTTGCCGGCCTCGATGGTGATCACGGCGCCGTTGCTCAGGGTCACGGTCACCGGGGTGCCGGCGGCGTTGGTCAGGGTCGCGGTGTAGGTGATCTGGCCGCCTTCGTTCACCGCCGGGGTCGCGCTCAGCGACAGGTTGGTGGTGTCGACGGTGTCGGTGACGGTGGTGCTGACAGGGGTTTTGTCAGCGACGAGGTTTTCGTAGTTGCCGCCGCTGACATTGGTGATCGAGTTGTTCAGCGGTTCGTGACCGTTCAACGCATCGTTCGGTGCAGTGGTAGTCACGGTGCCGCTGGTCTTGCCGATGTCGATGGTGATGGTCTGACCGTTGGCCAGGGTCACAACAACAGGCGCGCCAGTCACTGGGGCACCGACAGTCGCGGTGTAAGTGACAGTGCCGCCTTCAGCCACCGAAGTATCGGCGCTCAGCTTCACGGTCGAGGTGTCGATGGTGTCGGTGACTTCGGTAACGGCCGGTACGGTGCTTGGCACCAGGTTCTCGAAGTTGCCGCCCGCAGCATCCTTGATGGTCACTTCAACCTTGCCGGCGTCCTTGTAGACGTCATCGGCTGGCGCTGGAACGGTCACGGTGCCAGTGGTTTTGCCGGCCTCGATGGTGATCACCGAGCCGTTGCTCAAGGTCACGGTCACCGGAGTACCGGCCGGGTTGGTCAGGGTCGCGGTGTAAACGATCGAGCCGCCTTCGGCGACGGTGCCGGTCGCGCTGAGCGACAGGTTAGTCGTATCGACAGTGTCGGTCACTGTGGTGCTGACTGGAGTCTTGTCGGCCACCAGGTTTTCGTAGTTGCCGCCGCTCACGTCGGTGATGGCGTTAGTCAACGGCGCATGACCGTTCAACGCATCGTTCGGTGCAGTGGTGGTTACGGTGCCAGTGGTTTTGCCGACTTCGATGGTGATGTTTTGACCATTGGCCAGGGTCACGACCACAGGCGAGCCGGTCACTGGCGCACCAACGGTAGCGGTGTAGGTGACCGTGCCGCCTTCAGCAGCGGACTCGGTCGCGGTCAGTTTCACCGACGTGGTGTCGATGGTGTCAGTGACTTCAGTCACCGCCGGAACAGTGCTCGGAACAAGGCTCTCGAAGTTGCCGCCGGACGCATCCTTGATCGTGACTTCAACCTTGCCGGCGTCTTTGTAGACGTCATCGGCTGGCGCTGGAACAGTCACAGTGCCGGTGGTTTTACCGGCTTCGATGGTGATCACCGAGCCGTTGGACAGGGTCACGGTGACTGGCGAGCCAGCAGCGTTAGTCAGGGTCGCGGTGTAGGTGATCGAACCGCCCTCGGCGACCGAGTTGGTGGCGCTGAGCGACAGATTCGTCGTGTCCACGGTGTCAGTGACGGTGGTGCTGACAGGGGTTTTGTCGGCAACGAGGTTTTCGTAGTTGCCACCGGTGACGCCGGTGATCGAGTTGGTCAGAGGTTCGTGACCATTCAACGCATCGTTCGGTGCGGTAGTGGTGACTGTGCCGGTGGTTTTACCGACTTCGATGGTAATGGTCTGGCCGTTGGCCAGCGTCACGACCACAGGAGAGCCGGTCACTGGTGCGCCGACAGTGGCAGTGTAGGTGACGGTGCCGCCTTCAGCCGCGGACTCGGTTGCGGTCAATTTGACCGCAGTGGTGTCGATGGTATCGGTGACTTCGGTGACGGCTGGAACGGTGCTCGGCACCAGGTTCTCGAAATTGCCGCCCGCGGCGTCTTTGATCGTGACTTCAACCTTGCCGGCGTCCTTGTAGACGTCATCGGCTGGCGCTGGAACAGTCACGGTGCCAGTGGTTTTACCGGCCTCGATGGTGATCACCGAGCCGTTGCTCAAGGTCACGGTCACCGGAGTACCGGCCGGGTTGGTCAGGGTCGCGGTGTAAACGATCGAACCGCCTTCAGCGACTGAACCTGTTGCGCTCAACGTCAGGTTGGTGGTGTCGACGGTATCGGTGACAGTGGTCGAAACCGGGGTTTTGTCGGCAACGAGGTTTTCGTAGTTGCCACCGGTGACGCCGGTGATCGAGTTGGTCAGAGGCTCGTGACCATTCAAGGCATCGTTCGGTGCTGTAGCAGTGACTGTGCCGGTGGTTTTGCCGACTTCGATGGTGATGGTTTGGCCGTTCGCCAAGGTCACAACAACCGGAGAACCGGTCACCGGTGCGCCAACGGTGGCGGTGTAAGTGACAGTGCCGCCCTCGGCGACCGAAGTATCAGCGGTCAGTTTGACGGTCGAAGTGTCGATGGTGTCGGTGACTTCGGTGACAGCCGGAACGGTGCTCGGCACCAGATTTTCAAAGTTGCCGCCGGACGCATCCTTGATCGTGACTTCGACTTTGCCGGCGTCTTTGTAGACGTCATCGGCAGGCGCTGGAACGGTCACGGTGCCAGTGGTTTTACCGGCGTCGATGGTGATGACCGAGCCGTTGCTCAAGGTCACGGTCACCGGGGTACCGGCCGGATTGGTCAAGGTCGCGGTGTAAACGATCGAGCCACCTTCAGCGACAGAGCCTGTGGCGCTCAACGTCAGGTTGGTGGTGTCGACGGTATCGGTGACAGTGGTCGAAACCGGGGTTTTGTCGGCAACGAGGTTTTCGTAGTTGCCACCGGTGACGCCGGTGATCGAGTTGGTCAGAGGTTCGTGACCATTCAACGCATCGTTCGGTGCGGTAGTGGTGACGGTGCCAGTGGTTTTGCCGACTTCGATGGTGATGGTCTGGCCGTTCGCCAAGGTCACAACAACCGGAGAACCGGTCACCGGTGCGCCAACGGTGGCGGTGTAAGTGACGGTGCCGCCCTCGGCGACCGAAGTATCAGCGGTCAGTTTGACGGTCGAAGTGTCGATGGTGTCGGTGACTTCGGTGACAGCCGGAACGGTGCTTGGCACCAGATTTTCGAAATTGCCGCCGGACGCATCCTTGATCGTGACTTCGACTTTGCCGGCGTCTTTGTAGACGTCATCGGCAGGCGCTGGAACGGTCACGGTGCCAGTGGTTTTACCGGCGTCGATGGTGATGACCGAGCCGTTGCTCAAGGTCACGGTCACCGGGGTACCGGCCGGATTGGTCAAGGTCGCGGTGTAAACGATCGAGCCGCCTTCTGCCACGGTACCGGTCGCAGTGAGCGACAGGTTGGTGGTGTCGACGGTGTCGGTCACGGTGGTGCTGACCGGGGTTTTGTCGGCGACGAGGTTTTCGTAGTTGCCGCCGCTCACGTCAGTGATCGCGTTGGTCAGTGGTTCATGACCGTTCAAGGCATCGTTCGGTGCGGTAGTGGTCACGGTGCCAGTGGTTTTGCCGACTTCGATGGTGATGGTCTGGCCGTTCGCCAAGGTCACAACAACCGGAGAACCGGTCACCGGTGCGCCAACGGTGGCGGTGTAAGTGACGGTGCCGCCCTCGGCGACCGAGGTATCAGCGGTCAGTTTGACGGTCGAGGTGTCGATGGTGTCGGTAACTTCGGTGACAGCCGGAACGGTGCTCGGCACCAGGTTCTCGAAATTGCCGCCGGTGGTGCCGGTAATGCTGACTTCAACCTTGCCGGCGTCTTTATAGACGTCATCGGCAGGCGCCGGAACGGTCACGGTGCCGGTGGTTTTACCGGCTTCGATGGTGATCACCGAGCCGTTGCTCAGGGTCACGGTTACCGGAGTGCCTGCCGGATTGGTCAAGGTCGCGGTGTAAACGATCGAGCCACCTTCAGCGACGGAACCTGTGGCGCTCAACGTCAGGTTGGTGGTGTCGACGGTGTCGGTCACGGTGGTGCTGACCGGGGTTTTGTCAGCGACCAGATTTTCGTAGTTGCCACCGGTCACGCCAGTGATCGAGTTGGTCAGCGGTTCGTGACCATTCAAGGCATCGTTCGGTGCGGTAGTGGTCACGGTGCCGGTGGTTTTGCCGACTTCGATGGTGATGGTCTGGCCGTTCGCCAAGGTCACAACAACCGGAGAACCGGTCACCGGCGCGCCAACGGTGGCGGTGTAGGTGACGGTGCCGCCCTCGGCGACCGAGGTATCGGCAGTCAGTTTGACGGTCGAGGTGTCGATGGTGTCAGTGACTTCGGTGACAGCCGGAACGGTGCTCGGCACCAGGTTCTCGAAGTTGCCGCCGGTGGTACCGGTAATGCTGACTTCAACCTTGCCGGCATCTTTATAGACGTCATCGGCAGGTGCCGGAACGGTCACGGTGCCAGTTGTTTTACCGGCTTCAATGGTGATCACTGCACCGTTGCTCAGCGTCACGGTGACCGGCGAGCCGGCAGCGTTGGTGAGGGTGGCGGTGTAAACGATCGAACCACCTTCGGCGACCGAGCCGGTGGCGCTCAGCGACAGGTCAGTGGTGTCAACGGTATCGGTGACGGTGGTCGAAACCGGGGTTTTATCCGCGACAAGGTTCTCGTAGTTGCCGCCGCTGACATTGGTGATCGAGTTGGTCAGCGCTGGATTTCCGGTCAGCGCATCGTTCGGCGCCGTGGTAGTCACGGTGCCAGTGGTTTTACCGACTTCGATGGTAATGGTCTGGCCGTTCGCCAAGGTCACAACAACCGGAGAACCGGTCACCGGTGCACCAACGGTGGCGGTGTAAGTGACGGTGCCGCCCTCAGCCACCGAGGTATCGGCCGTGAGTTTCACGGTCGAAGTGTCGATGGTGTCAGTGACTTCGGTAACCGCCGGAACGGTGCTCGGCACCAGGTTCTCGAAGTTGCCGCCGGTAGTACCGGTAATGCTGACTTCAACCTTGCCGGCATCTTTATAGACGTCATCGGCAGGTGCTGGAACGGTCACGGTGCCGGTGGTTTTACCGGCGTCGATGGTGATGACCGAGCCGTTGCTCAAGGTCACGGTCACCGGGGTACCGGCCGGGTTGGTCAAGGTCGCGGTGTAAACGATCGAACCGCCTTCAGCCACAGTGCCGGTAGCGCTCAGCGACAGGTTGGTGGTGTCGATGGAGTCGGTGACCGTAGTGGTCGCTGGCGTCGTGTTCGGCACCAGATTCTCGAAGTTGCCGCCGGTAGCGCCGGTAATTGTGGTGCTGACGGTGCCGCCGTTGTTGTAGACGTCGTTCGGCGCGGTCGGCACGTTGACGGTACCGGTGGTCTTGCCGGCTTCGATGGTGATGGTCGAACCGTTGGACAGGGTGACGGTGACCGGCGTCTGTGCCGGATTGGTCAGGGTCGCGGTGTAGGTGATCTGGCCACCTTCGACCACGCTGCCGGTGGCGGTCAGGGTCAGGCCGGTGGTGTCGCGCGAATCGACGATGTTCGTGACGGCTGGCGTCGTGTTCGGCACCAGATTCTCGAAATTGCCGCCGGTAGCACCAGTGATCGTGGTGGTGACGGTGCTGCCGTTGTTGTAGACGTCGTTTGGCGCGGTCGGCACGTTGACGGTGCCAGTGGTCTGGCCGGCTTCAATGGTGATGGTCGAGCCGTTGGACAGGGTGACGGTGACGGGCGTCTGTGCCGGGTTGGTCAGGGTCGCGGTGTAGGTGATCTGCCCGCCTTCGGTAACGCTGTTGCCCGCCGTCAGCGTGACGGTGGTGGTGTCGATGGTGTCGGTGACCTGGGTCGTGGCCGGGGTGGTCGGCGGGGTCACGGTGATGCCGTTGCCGCCAGTGGTGCCGGTGACGGTCACGTCGATCTGGGTCGGGTCGTTGTAGACGGTGTCGTTCGGTGCCAGCGGCACGTTGACGGTGCCGGTGGTGGAACCGGCCGGAATCACGATCACCGCGCCATTGGACAGGGTGATGGTCAGGTCGGTCAGCGGCGCCTGGGTCAGGGTCGCGGTGTACACCAGCACGCCACCGGCTTCGGTGATGGTCGGCGTGGCGCTGAGGCTCAGGGTCGACTCACGCAGGGCGTTGGTGGTGGTGTCCGTGGTCTGGCCACCGGTGATGTTCTGTGCCGCTTGCGCACCCGAGTTGATGCCCGCAGTCGGGAAGCCGATGGTCGGGTCGACGCGGCCAGCGGTGGCGTCGAGCATCACGAAACTGTGGCCGCCGCCTGCCGCGCCAGTACCTGCGGCGGTGGCGCCGGCAGCAGTGGCTTCAAGGGCGGTGGTCGGGTCAGCGCCGGCGGCGATGGCCTGCTGCAGTTCTTCTACAGAGGGCGCGGCCTGCGCGGTGGCTTCGGCCAGGTCAGTGCTGGAGTCCGGCGCGCTGGCGCTCCACTGGGTATCGCGGCCGAGGTCCAGAGTGCGGCCATCGGCCAGTTCCAGCGACACGGCGCCAGACAGACCGGTATCAATCTGATCGCCGACAAACAGGCGGTCGCCTTCAACGAGTACGCGACGTACACCCTCGGGGGAGATCACGAATACCTGACCGACAATGCTTTTGACGATGGCAACAACACTGCTCATTGAAGACTCTCCGGGGTGTTACGTTCAGTTGACTTCCATAGCCTGACGGCTTCGGCGCCGATTCAGTCTGGACGTACTTTAAAAATTTGCGAATCAAGTTTGACGCTGTTTTTCGTCAATAATTTGGCTAGATTCTTTCGCTATTAACTTTATGCCAAACTATTGACCTTATGGGTGCCATCCTAAACAATCGCCCCACTAATGTCACATTGATATTTCCGCGGCGACCTGTCCCTCAGCGTGTGATCCAGTTCCTATTTTGAACTTTCCGACATACGGTCATTCCGGTTGCCAATCATCCGACGCAGCAGCACGTTTTGCTGTGATTCAAGACAAGAAGTCCTGGGAAATCTTTACCATGCGTTTGCACTTGTTCAAGGCTCTACCGTTCGCCCTCGCCGCCTCTTTCGTCCAAGCACAATCCTTACCAGAAGCCATGCAACAGGCACTGGATGTCCATCCGGAAATCCAGGCGGGGGTCAACAGTCGTTTGGCCGCGGATTATCAATTAAAGGCAGCCAAAGGTGGATACCTGCCCAAGGTCGATCTGCTGGGCGGTTATGGCCGTGAGGGCACCGACAGTGTGACCACTCGCGCCAACGGTGGTGGCAACCACTGGGAAACTTTGAACCGCAGCGAGTCAAGTTTACGTCTCTCGCAAATGGTTTTTGACGGTTTTGCGACGTCCAGTGAAGTCGGGCGTCAACAAGCCACCGTCAACTCCCGTGCCTACTCCCTGCTGGGTACGTCCGAGCGCACCGCGCTGACCGTCGCTCAGGTGTACCTGGATGTGCTGACCCGCCGCGAATTCGTGCGTCTGGCCGAAGAAAACCTCAAAAGCCACCAGCGCATCTACGACCAGATCCAGCTGCGCACCCAGCGTGGCGTTGGCAGCGGCGCCGACCTTGATCAAGCCGAAGCGCGGATGGCTCAGGCGCGCAACAACCTGATCACCGAACAGACCAACCTCGCCGACTCCGAGACCAACTTCCTCAGTGCTGTCGGCCAGATGCCTGACCAGTTGGAGCGTCCGGCGCCGTTCATGGCGATGATGCCGGTCAACCTCAATGAGGCGCGCCAGCAGATGCTGGAAAACAGCCCGATCCTGCGTTCGGCCGAGTCCGATATCGCCGCTGCCGAGAAGCAGTACGAAACCGCCAAGTCGACTTTCTACCCGCGTTTCGACGCCGAGCTGGGGCGCACCGCCGATAACGATCTCGACGGTCAGAACGGCCACAACAACGAGTGGCAGGCGATGCTGCGCATGCGCTTCAACCTGTACTCCGGTGGCAGCAACAAGGCCGATCTGGAATCCAAGTCGTACCTGTCGAACCAGGCGCTGGACATCCGCAACAACGCCCTGCGTCAGTTGAACGAAGAGCTGGGCCTGGCCTGGAACGCCCTGAACAACGCCAATGCGCAGGTGCCGATTGCTCAGCAATACGTTGATCACAGCACCGCGGTACGGACCGCCTACCAGCGTCAGTTCAGCCTCGGCGAGCGTACCCTGCTCGATTTGCTCGACAGCGAAAACGAGTTGTTCACTGCTTCGCGTCGTTTGGCTGAAATCAAAAACATTCAGTTATTTACTCAATACCGAATCAAGGCGACCATGGGCGAATTGCTCAAAAGCCAGGGAGTGGTCGCACCATTGGCATCCGTTGTGCAGAACGACGTGAAGCCCAAGGTCCAGCTGCCTGGGATGAACTGAGTTATCCCTTTTCAACTGTTAAAGAGTGTCGAGCGTGGAATCAGAAGTCAGTCGAGTTCATCTCAGTCATGATCCACGCGCGTTGCACGACGATCCGTTACTGGACGGTCTGCTCGCCCTTTGCATGTTGCACCAGAAGCCCGCCAGTGCAGCGATGCTCACCACCGGCCTGCCGCTGCCCAAGCAGCGGCTGAGTGTCGAGCTGCTGCCGCGTGCGGCGGCTCGCGCCGGACTGCAGGGGCGGGTGCTGCAACGCAAGCTGGAAGAGATTCCGGCGATTGCCATGCCGGCGCTGTTGCTGCTCAAGGATGGCCGCAGCGCTGTCCTGCTCGGCTGGCAAGGCGAAAACGAAGCGCGGGTGCTGCTCAGCGAAAGCGACGGCGGCGAATCGGTGGTCAGCCGCGAACTGCTGGCCGACGACTACACCGGCAAAGTGTTCTTCGCCCAGCCGCAGCACAAATTCGACGTCAACCACGGCACGCTGATCCCGCGTGCGCGCTCGTGGTTCCGTGACACCCTCAAGCGTTCGCGCTGGCTGTACGCCGATGCAATCGCCGCGAGTTTCCTGATCAACATCATCGCCATGGCCGCGCCGCTGTTCGTGATGAACGTCTACGACCGCGTGGTGCCGAACCAGGCCGAAGCGACCCTCTGGGTGCTGGCGCTGGGCATCACCGGTGCCTACATTTTCGACCTGATCCTCAAGAGCCTGCGCAGTCTGTGCCTGGATCTGGCCGGCAAGAAAACCGACCTGATCATCTCCGCGACGCTGTTCGAGCGTATCGTCGGGATGGCCATGAAGTACCGCCCGGCACGGGTCGGCAGCTTCGCCCAGAACATCCATGAATTTCAGAGCCTGCGTGACTTCCTCGCGTCACTGACGCTGACCAGTCTGATCGATCTGCCGTTCACCATTCTGATCTTCATCGTCATCGCGATTCTCGGCGGGCACCTGGTGTGGATTCCGGTGCTGGCGTTCCCGATTGCCCTGTTGATCGGCTACGCGTTGCAGAAGCCGCTGGTAGCGACCATGGAACGCACCATGGCCCTCGGCGCCGAGCGGCAGTCGAGCCTGATCGAAACCCTCGCCGGCCTTGATGCGGTCAAGGTCAACAACGCCGAAAGCGAGCGTCAGTACCAGTGGGAACAGACCATCGGCACCCTCAGCCGCCTCGAGCTGCGAGTGAAAATGCTCTCCGGTCTGGCGATGAACATCACCCTGCTGATTCAGCAACTGGCCGGGGTGATCATGATCGTCTTCGGCGTGTACCAGATCATCGCCGGCAACCTGAGCATGGGCGGTCTGATTGCCTGCTACATGCTCAGTGGCCGCGCGCTGAGCCCGCTGGCGTCGCTGTCCGGTCTGTTGACCCGCTACCAGCAGGCGCGGGTGACCATGACCTCGGTCGACCAGATGATGGAGCTGCCGCAGGAGCGCAATTTCGAAGAGCGGCCGCTGAGCCGCAAGGTGCTGCAGGGCGCGATCGAGTGCCGTCAGCTGAGCTTCACCTATCCGGAACAACAAAACCCGGCGTTGAAGAACATCAATCTGGTGATCCGTCCCGGCGAGAAAATCGGCATCATCGGCCGCAGCGGTTCAGGCAAGAGTTCGCTGGCGAAACTGCTGGTGGGCCTGTATCAGCCGGACGACGGCGCATTGCTGGTGGACGGCGTGGATATCCGCCAGATCGACGTCAGCGAGCTGCGCTACAACATCGGCTACGTGCCGCAAGACATCCAGCTGCTGGCCGGCACCCTGCGTGACAATCTGGTTTCCGGCGCGCGTTACGTCGAAGACGAGTTGGTGCTGCAAGCCGCCGAACTGGCCGGCGTCCACGAATTCGCCCGTCTGCATCCGCAAGGCTACGAGCTGCAAGTCGGCGAGCGCGGGCAGAACCTGTCCGGCGGCCAACGGCAGAACGTCGCGCTGGCGCGGGCGCTGCTGCTCAACCCGCCGATCCTGCTGCTCGACGAACCGACCAGCGCCATGGACAACACCGGCGAAGAACGCCTCAAGCAACGTCTGGCTGCCGTCGTTGAAAACAAGACCGTGGTGCTGGTGACGCACCGGGCCTCGCTGCTGTCGCTGGTCGACCGCCTGCTGGTGGTCGACCGTGGACAGATTCTCGCCGATGGCCCGAAAGCCGCGGTGATGGAAGCGTTGAAGAAGGGGCAGATCAGTGTTGCTTAAGTCGGGTGTCAAAGAGTCGATCCGTCGCTACTTCAAGGGTTCTGCCTCGTTGCAGGGCCAGCCGCTGCCCGAAGTCAACAAGGCGCTGATCGAGGACGCCCCGCGCGTCGTGCGCCTGACCATCTGGGCAATCATCGGCTTCTTCCTGTTCCTGCTGCTGTGGGCCAACTTCGCCGTGATCGACGAAGTAACCAAGGGCGACGGCAAGGCGATTCCGTCGTCGAAGATCCAGAAAATCCAGAACCTCGAGGGCGGGATTGTCTCGGAAATGTTCGTCAAGGAAGGTCAGATCGTCGAGGCCGGCGCACCGCTGATTCGCCTCGACGACACGCGGTTCGCTTCCAATGTCGGCGAAACCGAGGCTGATCGCCTGTCGATGCTGCTGCGCGTCGAACGCCTGAGCGCCGAGGTCGATGACCGCCCGCTGAATTTCCCGGAAGACGTGCTCAAAGCCGTGCCGGGTCAGGCGAAAAGCGAAGAATCGTTGTACATCAGCCGCCGTCAGCAACTGCATGACGAGATCGGTGGTTTGCAGGAACAGCTGATCCAGCGTCAGCAAGAGCTGCGCGAATTCACCTCCAAGCAGGCGCAATATCGCCAGCAACTGGGCCTGCAACGCCAGGAAATCAACATGTCCGAGCCGCTGGTGGCGCAGGGCGCGGTGTCACCGGTGGAGGTGCTGCGACTCAAGCGTGCCGAAGTCGAAACCCGTGGTCAGCTCGACGCCACCACGTTGGCGATTCCACGCGCCGAATCGGCAATCAAGGAAGTCCAACGCAAGATCGACGAGACGCGCGGCAAATTCCGCAGCGAAGCGCTGACTCAGCTCAACGAAGCCCGCACTGACCTGAACAAGGCCCAGGCCACCGGCAAGGCCCTGGAAGACCGGGTCAGCCGGACGCTGGTCACCTCGCCGGTACGCGGCATCGTCAACAAGTTGCTGGTCAACACCATCGGCGGGGTGATCCAGCCGGGCAGCGACATGGTGGAAATCGTGCCGCTGGACGACACCTTGCTGGTCGAAGCCAAGATCCGTCCGCAGGACATTGCCTTCCTGCACCCGGGCCAGGAAGCGATCGTCAAATTCACCGCGTACGACTACACCATTTATGGCGGACTGAAAGCCAAGCTGGAGCAGATCGGCGCCGACACCATCACCGACGAAGACAAGAAAACCACCTACTACATCATCAAGGTGCGCACCGAGCGCAGCCACCTGGGCACTGATGAAAAGCCGTTGCTGATCATCCCGGGGATGGTCGCGTCGGTGGATATCATCACTGGCAAGAAGTCGGTGCTGAGTTATCTGCTCAAGCCAATCATCCGGGCGCGGGCCGAGGCGTTGCACGAGCGGTAGATCTTCACTGGCCTGACCGGCCTCATCGCTGGCAAGCCAGCTCCCACAGGTCTTATGCCCAGACATGAACCTGTAGGAGCTGCGGCACGCTGCGATCTTTTGATTCTGATTTAAAAACAAGATCAAAAGATCGCAGCGTGCCGCAGCTCCTACATGGACATCAGCAAATCGCCACTTAGTGACACAAATCGTCACTCACCATCCAGTCCATTCCTCACCATCCGCCATATCGTTATTCATTAACGGTATTTAATTTCCCGTTCTTATAGCTTTAAAGTCATCCACCTGCGTACCTGCCGACCAATCGGCGCGCCGCACGACCTGAACCAACACGCAATCCAGCGTGAGTGTCTGATCGACGTGCGCGCCCATGAGCGTGCCGTGCGTGGGAGATTGAAAGATGTCCGCAGCTACTGCCACCCCAAGCGCCGCGACTGCCGCGCCGCAAAGCTTTGAAATTCGTCCGTTCAGCGGTGCCGTCGGTGCCGAGATCATCGGCCTGGACCTGACCCGGCCGGTCAACGCTCAGGACTTCGCCCGCATTCACCGTGCGCACCTGGATCACCACGTTGTGGTGTTCCGCGACCAGCGCATCACCCCGCAACAGCAGATCGATTTCAGCCGTCGCTTCGGCGTGTTGCAGATTCACGTGCTCAAGCAATTCCTGCTGGCCAATCATCCGGAAATCCTCATCGTTTCCAACATCGTCGAGAACGGCCAGAACATCGGTCTCGGCGACGCCGGCAAGTTCTGGCACTCCGACCTGTCCTATAAAGAACTGCCGAGCCTCGGCTCGATGCTGCACGCGCAGGAATTGCCGTCCGAGGGCGGCGATACCTTGTTTGCCGACATGCACAAAGCCTGGGACAACCTGCCCGAAGCGCTGCGCAAAGCCGTGGAAGGCCGCTCGGCCGCGCACTCCTATACGGCGCGCTACAGCGAGACCAAATTCGAAGGCAACTGGCGCCCGACCCTGACCCCGGAGCAACTGGCGCAGGTCGCCGAAGTGGTGCACCCGATCGTTCGCACCCATCCGGAAAACGGCCGCAAGGCGTTGTTCGTCAGCGAAGGCTTCACCACCCGCATCGTCGGTCTGCCGGAGGACGAGAGCCAGCAACTGCTCGCCGAGCTCTACGCCCACAGCGTGCTGCCGCAAAACATCTACCGCCATCAATGGCAGCCCCACGACATGGTGTTCTGGGACAACCGTTCGCTGATCCACCTCGCCGCCGGCTGCCCCGCGCACCTGCGCCGCAAGCTGTATCGCACGACCATTCAGGGCGACGCGCCTTTCTGATTTGCCGGAGATTCGATCATGTCCAAACGTCTTCCATTTGCACCGCTGGCGGCGGCCATTGGCCTCGGTTTCAGCCTGATTGCCGGCAGCCTGGTGGCGCCGACCGTGGCCCACGCCGAAGGTGAAATTCGTATCGCCGAACAGTTCGGGATTGTCTATTTATTGCTCAACGTGGTGCGCGATCAGGGCCTGATCGAGAAGTACGGCAAGCAGGAAGGCCTCGACATCAAGGTCGACTGGACGCAGCTCTCGGGCGGCGCCGCGGTCAACGATGCGCTGCTGTCAGGCTCCATCGACATTGCCGGTGCCGGCGTCGGCCCACTGCTGACCATCTGGGATCGCACCCACGGCAAGCAGAACGTCAAGGCCGTAGCCTCGCTCGGCAACTTCCCGTACTACCTGGTCAGCAACAATCCCAAGGTCAAAACCATTGCCGATTTCACCGAGAAGGACCGCATTGCGGTGCCGGCGGTGGGCGTGTCGGTGCAGTCGCGCTTCCTGCAATACGCCGCGGCCAAGCAGTGGGGTGACAAGGAATTCAATCGCCTCGACAAGTACACCATCGCCGTTCCGCACCCGGATGCGACCGCTGCGTTGATTGCCGGCGGCACCGAACTGACCGGGCATTTCTCCAACCCGCCGTTCCAGGATCAGGCGCTGCAGAACCCGAACGTGCACGTAGTGCTCAACTCCTACGACATCCTCGGCCCGAACTCGCCGACGGTGTTGTTCGCCACCGAGAAATTCCGCAACGACAATCCGAAAACTTACAAAGCTTTTGTCGAGGCGCTGACCGAAGCCGCACAATTTGCGCAGAACGATAAGGGCGCGGCGGCGGACACCTACATCCGCGTGACCAAGGCCAAAATCGACCGCGCCGAGTTGCTGAAAATCATCGACAACCCGCAATTCGAATTCAGCGTCACGCCGAAAAATACCTATCCACTGGCCGAATTCCTCTACCGCGTCGGTGCGATCAAAAACAAACCGGAATCGTGGAAGGACTACTTCTTCCAGGACGCCAAACCGCTGCAAGGGAGCTGATCGAGATGAACGCCCCCTTGCAAGGCCACGCGGCCAGCAACCCGATCGCCAGCAGCCAGGCGCTGCTGGCGGTTGACCAAGTCAGCCTTGAATACCGCACGCCGCAGCGGGTAGTGCGGGCCACCCATCAGGTCAGTTTCGAAATCGATCCGGCGGACCGTTTCGTTCTGCTTGGCCCGTCCGGCTGCGGCAAATCGACCTTGCTCAAAGCGGTCGCCGGATTCATTGCGCCGTGCGAAGGCGAGATCCGTCTGCAGGGTCAGCGCGTGGATGCGCCGGGGCCGGACCGGATCGTGGTGTTCCAGGAATTCGATCAACTGCCGCCGTGGAAAACCGTGAAACAGAACGTGATGTTTCCGCTGCTGGCCTCGCGCACGCTGAAGAAAAAGGAAGCCGAAGAACGCGCGCTGCACTATCTGGAAAAAGTCGGTCTGGCAGCGTTCGCCGACGCCTATCCACACACTTTGTCCGGCGGCATGAAGGCGCGGGTGGCGATTGCCCGCGCGCTGGCGATGCAGCCGAAAATCCTTCTGATGGACGAGCCGTTCGCCGCACTGGACGCGCTGACCCGGCGCAAGATGCAGGAAGAATTACTGCTGCTCTGGGAAGAGGTGCGCTTCACCTTGCTGTTCGTCACCCACTCGATCGAAGAGGCGCTGGTGGTCGGTAACCGCATCCTGCTGCTGTCGCCACATCCGGGGCGGGTACGCGCCGAAGTGCACAGCCATCAATACGATCTGCAAAGCCTCGGCGGCGTGGCGTTTCAGGAGTCGGCGCGGCGCATTCACCGTTTGCTGTTCGATGAAGGCCAGTCGCCGGAAACCGAGCGTGACCATGACTTCAACGACATTCGCATCGCTTATTGAGCGCGCAGGAGGATTGCCCGATGAGCCAACCATCGTCTGTACGACAAGAGTTTGAAACCGTCCTTGAACCATTGACCAGCGTACCGCTCGAGCGCGAACTGCCGCTGCGCCAACGCCTGTGGCAACAGGGCTGGTTGCGCAAGAGTGTGATCCTGATTCTGCTGGCGATCCTCTGGGAAGTGATCGCCCGGGTGCAGAACAACGACCTGCTGCTGCCGAGTTTTCTGCAGACCAGTCATGCGCTGTACGACGGCCTGCTCAGCGGCGAGTTGCTGGGCAAGGTGTGGATATCGTTGGTGGTGCTGATCAAGGGTTACCTGATCGGCATCGTGCTGGCGTTTGCCCTGACCACGCTGGCGGTGTCGACCCAGTTCGGTCGCGATCTGCTGAGCACCCTGACCTCGATGTTCAACCCGCTGCCGGCGATTGCCTTGCTGCCGCTGGCCTTGCTCTGGTTCGGGCTGGGGCAGAACAGCCTGATTTTCGTGCTGGTGCATTCGGTGTTGTGGGCGCTGGCGCTGAACACTTACGCCGGTTTTCTCGGCGTCTCGGAAACCCTGCGCATGGCCGGGCGCAATTACGGGCTGAAGGGCATGCGTTTTGTGCTGTTCATTCTGATCCCGGCAGCGCTGCCGTCGATCCTCGCAGGGCTGAAAATCGGCTGGGCGTTTGCCTGGCGCACGCTGATCGCCGCCGAACTGGTGTTCGGCGCCACCAGCGGCAAGGGCGGGTTGGGCTGGTACATCTTCCAGAACCGCAATGAGCTGTACACCGACAAGGTGTTTGCCGGGTTGGCGGTGGTGATCCTGATCGGGTTGCTGGTGGAGAACCTGGTGTTCGATACGCTGGAGCGGGTGACCGTCAAGCGCTGGGGTATGCAGCGCTGATGTGTATCGACTGAGCTGGCCCCATCGCTGGCAAGCCAGCTCCCACAGGGATTGTGGCGTTCACTAATTCTGTGACCGCCGAAAATCCTGTGGGAGCTGGCTTGCCAGCGATGGCGTCCGTACAGCCGCCGCCAAACTTGAGGCATGTTTGCTAGCATTGCACCCAGATCAATCCAGATCAGCCACGAGTGCTCAGCATGCAACTCCCGGACATGAACCTTTTGGTCGCCCTCGACGCCTTGCTCGACGAAGGCAGTGTGGTCGGCGCCGCGCGGCGGATGAACCTCAGCCCCGCCGCCATGAGCCGCACCCTGACGCGGATCCGCGAGGCGATCGGCGATCCGATCCTGGTGCGCGCCGGTCGCGGCCTGGTGCCAACCCCAAAGGCCTTGGAGTTGCGCGAGCAGGTGCGCGAAGTGGTCGAGCAGGCGGCGCTGCTGTTTCGCTCCGCCGACAGCGTGGAACTGGGCACTTTGCGCCGGCGCTTCAGCATCCGCGCCAACGACTTTTTCATCGGCGTGTATGGCGGCAAGCTGTTCGATACCCTTGACCAGCAGGCCCCGCACTGCGAATTGCGCTTCGTCCCCGAGGGCGATGGCGACGATGAAGCACTGCGTGAAGGACGGATCGACCTGAGTGTCAGCAACACCCGTCCGGTGTCCCCGGAAGTCAAAGTGCAGAACCTGTTTTCCACGCATTTCGTCGGTCTGGTGCGTGAGGATCATCCGTTGCTCGACGGCGAGATCACCGCCGAACGCTATGCCGGTTACTCACATATCAGCATGTCGCGCCGTGGCATCGCCCGTGGTCCCATCGACACCGCGTTGAACGCCTTGGGCCTGGAGCGGCGGGTGGCGGTGATTGCGCCCAGCTTCCATGCGGCGATGTTTGCCCTGCCGGATTCCGACCTGATCCTGCCGGTGCCCAAGGAAGCGTTGCTCAGCGTGCGCCGACTGGGCCTGAAGCTGCGCTCGTTCAACCTGCCGATCCCGTTGCCGACGCTGATGCTGACTCAGGCTTGGCACCCGCGCTTCGACAAGGACCCGGCGCACCGCTGGCTGCGTGAAACGCTCAAGGCGTGTTGCGACGAAACGTGGCTGGCCGCCCAGCCCTGATTCCACAAACCAAGCAAATCTCTATAGGAGTGAGCCTGCTCGCGATAGCGGTGTATCAGTCGCCAAAAGCATCGACTGAAATGACGCCATCGCGAGCAGGCTCACTCCTACAGGGAAATCGTTGTGTCTGACGCACTTATAACCTGCCAATAAGTCAATTTTCGTCAGCAGTAAGCCTTACTAAAATGCTCCGGTATTTTTCCTTCCGGAGTGTGTATCCATGACATCCCTGTCGGTCCCGGCGCCCCTCGCTGCGGCCAGTCCGGCGACGGCGGCCGCGCCACCGGTGTTCGGGGCGCGGATCATCACGGGCCTGGTCGGCGTGCTGCTGGCGGTGCTGGTCTCGGGCCTCAACGAGATGGTGACCAAGGTCGCGCTGGCCGACATCCGTGGCGCGCTGCACATCGGTTACGACGAGGGCACGTGGCTGGTTGCCTGCTACACCGCGACCTCGGTCGCCGCGATGGCATTCGCCCCTTGGTGCTCGGTGACCTTTTCGCTGCGCCGTTTCACCCTTTGCATGATCAGCGTCTTTACCCTGCTCGGCGTGCTGTGCCCGTTCGCCCCGAACTACGAAAGCCTGTTGCTGATGCGCACCCTGCAAGGTCTGGCCGGCGGCGCGTTGCCGCCGATGCTGATGACCGTCGCCCTGCGTTTTCTGCCGGCCAACTTCAAGCTCTATGGTTTGGCCGGTTATGCGCTGACGGCGACGTTTGGTCCGGGGCTCGGCACGCCGCTGGCCGGGCTGTGGAGCGAGTACGTCGGCTGGCAATGGACGTTCTGGCAAATCATCGTGCCGTGCCTGATTGCCATGGCAATGGTCGCTTGGGGCATTCCGCAGGACCCGCTGCGCCTGGAACGTCTCAAGACATTCAACTGGAAAGGCCTGCTGCTGGGTTTTCCGGCGATCTGCATGCTGGTGATCGGCTTGCTGCAAGGCAATCGACTGGACTGGTTCGAGTCGAGCCTGATCTGCGGTTTGCTCGGTGCCGGCTCGCTGTTGCTGGTGGCGTTTCTCATCAATGAATGGTCGCAGCCGATTCCGTTTTTCAAGTTGCAGATGCTCGGCATCCGCAACCTGGCGTTCGCCCTGATGACCCTGGCCGGTGTGTTGGTGGTGTTGCAGGCGGTGGTGCTGATTCCGTCAAGCTATCTGGCGCAGGTCCAGGGTTATCGCCCGGTGCAGACCGCGCCGATCATGCTGATCGCCGCGTTGCCGCAGTTGATCGCGCTGCCGCTGGTGGCGGCACTGTGCAACCTGCGCTGGGTTGATTGCCGCTGGGTGCTCGGCATCGGTTTGAGCATGTTGACCCTGTCCTGCCTGGGCGGCTCGCTGCTGACCTCGGAGTGGATCCGCGACAATTTCTACGTCCTGCAATGGCTGCAGATTTTCGGTCAGCCGATGTCGGTGCTGCCGTTGTTGATGCTCTCGACCGGCAGCATCCAGCCACAGGACGGGCCGTTTGCTTCGGCGTGGTTCAACACGGTGAAAGGCTTGGCGGCGGTGATCGCCACCGGAATCATTGAGGCGCTGACCACCGCGCGCCTGCATTTCCACTCGACCATGTTGATCGACAACCTCGGCAATTCACCGTTGGCCGATCGCAGCGATCCGGGCCTCGCCCATCGCCTGCACGAACAGGCCGTGGTGCTGACGTCTTCCGATCTCTATGTGTGCATGGCCGGCGTCGCGGTGGCGCTGATCCTGCTGATTTTCTGGCTGCCGACGCGGATCTTTCCGCCCCGTGCGCCGACCTGATTGCTTCACTGATACCGAAGGTTTTTATGACAACTCAAGCAAAGCAAAAACTCGCGGTGGCCGTGGCCGCTGCACTGGCGGTCGGCGTGTTGCTGTACCTGGCGGTGCCGGGACTGTTCGGCAAGCGCACCCAGCAAAACACCAACGATGCGTTCGTTTCTGCCGACTTCACTCTGGTAGTGCCGCGCGTGGCGGGTTTCATCAAAGAGGTGCTGGTGGAAGACAACCAGCGGGTCAAGGCCGGGCAACTGCTGGCGTTGATCGATGACCGCGATTTGCGCGCCGCCGCGGAAGCGGCCGATGCGCAAACTCTGGTCGCCCGCGCTCAGCTGCAAAACGCCAAGGCCACGCTGGAGCGGCAGACCTCGGTGATTGCTCAGGCGCAGGCCTCGTTGGTCTCGGCCAAGGCGGAAATGGCATTCGCCCAGCAGGAGCTCAATCGCTACAACCACCTCGCTGGCGTGGGTGCCGGCACAGTGCAGAACGCGCAACAGGCCCGTACGCGCATTGACCAGGCGAGCGCCCGGCTCGACACCGCCAGCGCGAAACTGGCGGCTGAGCGCAAGCAGGTCGAAATTCTCACGGCGCAGCGCGATGCCGCCGAAGGCAATCTGAAGCATGCGCAAGCGGCGCTGGAAATCGCCAGTTACGAGCTGTCCTATACGCGCATCACCGCGCCGCAGGACGGCATGATCGGCGAGCGCGCAGTACGCGTCGGCGCCTATGTCACGCCGGGCAGCAAGCTGCTGGCGGTGGTGCCGTTGAAGCAGGCGTATGTGGTGGCCAACTTCCAGGAAACCCAACTCACTGACGTGCAGCCGGGGCAGCATGTGCAGGTGCGCGTCGACAGCCTTGGTGGCGAGGCCTTGAGCGGTCGCGTCGAAAGCATCGCTCCGGCCACCGGCGTGACATTCGCCGCGGTGAAGCCGGACAACGCCACGGGTAACTTCACCAAGGTTGTACAGCGGATTCCGGTGAAGATCCTGCTGGAGCCGGGTCAGCCGTTGGCCGAGCGTTTGCGTGTGGGCATGTCGGTGGAGGCGAGCATTGATACTCGCAGTTCGGCGACGTCGGTGCGTGAGGTGACTCAGCGATGATTCTGCGTAAACACCTGTGGCGAGGGAGCTTGCTCCCGCTGGGTTGCGAAGCGACCCCAAAAATCGCGAGTGCTACGCACTCGAGCGGGAGCAAGCTCCCTCGCCACAAAAGTCTGTTTCAGTCTCTTGTTGTGGTGAGCTTGTTTGGCCTCAGCGCCTGCACCGTCGGCCCCGACTTCCACAAGCCTGAAGCCACACAAATCACCGACTGGGCCAAACCCGCCAAGTCCGCTCCCAGCCAAGCCGTCAGCGAACCCCTGAACGAACGCTGGTGGGAGGTATTTCACGACCCGCAACTCTCGGCCCTCACCCAGCGGGCGATGAACAGTAACCTCGACCTGCAACTGGCCAGCAGCCGTCTGCAACAAAGCCGCGCCGCGCGTCAGGTGATCACCGCGGATCGTTATCCGTCGACGGCAGCCACCGGCAGCTACGCCCGCCAACGCAACAGCGGCAAAGGCTTGAGCGATCCGTCCGGGCACAACGGCGATTCCGCCTTCAATCTGTGGGACGCCGGTTTCTCCGCCTCCTGGGAACTGGATTTCTGGGGCCGTGTACGCCGCGAAACCGAAGCCGCCGATGCCAACCTCGAAGTCGCCGAAAACGACCGGCGCGGCGTGCTGCTCGCGGTCCTCGCCGACACTGCACAGAACTACATTCAACTGCGCGGCGTGCAGAATACTCGCGCGGTCACCGAGCAGAACCTCGACGTCGCCCGGCACAGCCTCAAGCTCTCGCAACTGCGCCTCAACGACGGTGTGGCGACCGATCTCGACGTCGCCGAAGCCGCCGCGCAGGTCTCCGCCATCGAATCGCGCCTGCCAGCGCTCGAACAACGTCAATCGCAATTGATCAACGCCATCAGCCTGCTGATGGGCGAGCCGCCGCAAGCCCTGGCCAAAGAGTTATCCACAGGCGGCGCGGTGCCGCAGTCACCGTTGCAAGTTGCCATCGGCCTGCCGTCGCAACTGGCTGAACGCCGTCCGGATATCCGTCAGGCCGAAGCGCGCCTGCATGCTGCCACCGCCAATATCGGCGTGGCCAAGGGTGATTTCTATCCGCGCATCACCCTGTCCGGCAACCTTGGCTCGCAGGCGATGCAACTGAGCGACTTCGGCTCCTGGGGCTCACGTGCATTCGGCATCGGCCCGCAATTCAGCCTGCCGCTGTTTGACGGCGGACGCCTGCGCGGCATGCTGCAACTGCGCGAAGCCCAGCAACAGGAAGCGGCCATCGCCTACCAGCAGACCGTGCTGCGTGCCTGGCATGAAATCGACGACCAGTTGACCGCCTACAACGCCAGCCAGCGTCGCCGCGACAGCCTCGCCGAAGCGGTACGCCAGAACCAGATCGCCCTGCGCACCGCGCAACAGCAATACGTCGAAGGCGTGGTCGATTTCGTCAACGTCCTCACCGTGCAAGGCGCGTTGCTGGCGACGCAGGAGCAGTGGGTGGAAAGTTCGACCGGCGTCTCGCTGGCGATGGTCGGGTTGTACCGGGCGTTGGGTGGGGGCTGGGAGTCGGTGTATCCGGTGGGCGAGGTGGCGCAGGGGATCAAGTCGGTGCGTTCGATTTGATCGGCAGGTGCTGAGGCTTCCAGCGTTTCGCCCTGTCCGGTTGCACTAGATGATCGAGTCGATATCGAGCGTATGCGGCGCACCGATCGGATGTCCGTACAGTGACGTCAGCAGCGCATCGTTGCTGGCGTTGTCCGGGGCCTGCGCGAGTTGTTCTTGCTTGAGGTTTTCCGGGTGCGCGCGCCAGCGTTGCACGCACTCGGCAAGCAACTCCGGCTGTTCGGCGAGCAGGCCGTAGACGTCCGTGGCCCTGACCCGTTTATGCCGAAGGGCGCTCAAGCGGGCATGAGTGGTCTCGATGCGGCTGACTTCGTGGCTGATCGCCTCGATTGTGCGCTCCTGGGTGCGCACGTAGGCCGCTGGCCGGGCCAGCAAGTCCTGGCGGGCGGCGCGCAATTGCCGGGTAATGCGCGCCAGCGCCTCTTCCACCCAGTCAAATTCACGATCAGTGACCCGCGTGCGATTCGCCTCATGGGCCTGTTGCCAGCGGCGCAAGGCGGCCCAGCACGCCGGGACATAGCCGCCGACCATCGAGTGATGCCCGGCATTGAATATCTGCCGCATCAATCCCGGACGATCCGGCAGGCCGTTTTTCTGTTGCAGCGCGAGGGTGCACGCCGCGTGCTGGGTGATGGTGTCGCAGCCCGGCTCCCACAGGATCGAAGAGGTCTGCTGGCGCCCGAACTCCACCGGCATGGCGTGATGCAGGGTGCCATGATGGTCGTAGGCTTCCCCCGTCCAGTTTGTAATGCCCGCGACGAACACCGACAGCCCGACCGGTACGTTGGTAAACATCAACGCCGCGCCGGTTCCGTAGACCCCGACTTTGGTATTCATCCAGCTGCCCGGCACGCTGGGCACCGGGTCGTTGTGGTTGACCATGCGGTAATGCACCAGCGGGGCGGCGGCTTGGGTGAAAACGGTGTCGCCGGCGCGGGGGGCGCCGTAGGTGTAGAGCTGGATGTTGTAGTCTTCGGACCTGCGGCGCAGCATTTCCGCGAGCAGCAGGGTGATTGCACCGCCCAGGCTATGACCGCAGATGAGTAGTTTTTGGCCGGCGTAGAATTTTTCAAGATATTTGACAGTGAAGTCGTACGCGGTCTGTGCTGCGGTATAAAAACCTCGGTGTACTTGGCCGACACCCTCAACGAATGGTATCTGCTGTGCATCGGCATCGCGCAATCCATCGGCGATGATCTCAAACGTGCCACGCACCGCGATCAGGATCAGTTCGTCGTTGTGAGTAATGAACGCCTGGGTGTCAGTCGCTTCTTTCCCAAGGTGCCTGTCGTCGAGAAAGTGGACCTTCTCGGGGTGCTCCTGATCCTCACCAAGGGCTGGATCATTGACCTCATACAGCGTCGGATCGAACGGCACGATTTCCAGCCTTCTCGAATACGCCACGTCTTCATACAAAGGGTAATAGGCATTCTTTTGCGCGGTGTCGACGCGCCACAGTTCATCGGACTTGGCCAGGGCATCGGCGAACCAGTTGCCCACACTGGGTTGTTCGGGGTAGGTCACCCGATGTTCCTTGATCGGCGCGGTGGCGGGTTTCTGGCCAAAAGGGCAATAACTCAGGGTGGCCATCAATGCCAGTTGGTAGAGGTTGAGTGCGCAGAACTCCGGCGCGGTCGACAGCATCGGGCGCAAGGCCCGCAACGCACGGACTTCCAGCACCGTGTGCGTGCGCGAGGCCAGAGCGACGCCGACCTGTGCATGCTTGCCCATGATCGCTGACAGGCCGCTGTTGGCGGGATAGTGGCGATAGACCTCGGGTGGTAGATGAGCGACATGCCGGACCAGATGGCGCACCTCCACCTGTATGTATTCGTCGCCGTTCGGAACGGGTTGTTCGCGGTTACGGGTGGCGTCCGGATTGCGATAACGGGTTTGTTCGGCGCGAACCTGGAGTTCGGTGATTTTGAGGGGGTAGTGGAGCCTGTTGATCAAGTCTTTATAGGGTTCATCAAGTCCTTCGTAAGTGTGATCGAATGAAAGTGCAATGGGGCCGGCACAGCAATTGGTCACCCGACCGCAACTTTTGGCATCCAGATATCCACTGTAAGTCTGCCCCTCTGAATCAATCGCATCGTAGGCCAGCCCCGCGTAGGCTTCTGCCAGTCCGTGTTCATCAACTAGCTGAAAACTGCACCAGTTCCCTTGTGTGGGGCAACTGAGCATCCGGTTGTTCAATGGTGATTGCAGTTCGTTTTCCAATGACGTCATGTGGAACACTCCTTATTCCGTGCAGCCGGGATAGATGGTGCAGATGCGGCCATCGACCATTTGAAAGGTACTGAAATCGGTGTAATTACCGTTGCAGTAAGCACGCTGGTCTTCAAAGCCTTTGCCCATGCAGCGCTTCCAGCCGTTGGGTACCTTGACCCAGGTGTCTCCCCAACCAGGCCTTTCTTCCGCCGCCAGATCGATCTTCATCCGCACGGTTTTTCCCGGCAGTTGATCTAGGGTGTAGGCGGCAAAAGGGCGACCTCGCGCGAGCACGCCTAGCTCATCGGTTTTTTTGCAGTCGAGGAGTTTTCGCAGGATGCGTGGCTTGCCCGAGGTGCGGAACAGCCACTGGCACTGGCCGTAAAAACGGCTTTCACCGGTTTCGTCGAATGTGCCTTTGTACTTTTCTTCAAGTTCTCCGCGTATGGCCACGGCGGCATAGTCTGAAGCGAAATCCCCTCGATCTTTGCCATATGCAAAGTAGAGCTCCAGATCGATTTTGCGGATCACCAACGGGCAGCCGCGCACGGTTCTGCGAATAGCTATTTCAGAAACGGCCGCGTAGTTCTCACGCCACTGCAGGTTGTACCCCACGGCGGTATTGCGGCCGTCCGGAACAGTGCAGGTTTCACCTGCGTCGGGTTCGTATTTGGCGATAGCTTGATAAACAAAACCCGGCGGCAAATCAGCCGTGAAGGTGAAGCTGTCGGGCGGACTGCTCTTGCAGCCAGCCATAAGAGCGAAGCACCCACCCAGCATCGCCATGCATCGCAAGCGAGGTCCGGTGAGGTAGCTGTGCAACCCCTTTTCAAGTGACATCATGTGGAACACTCCTTATTCCGTGCAGCCGGGATAGACGGTGCAGATGCGGCCATCGACCATTTGAAAGGTGCTGAAATCGGTGTAATTACCGTTGCAGTAAGCACGCTGGTCTTCAAAGCCTTTGCCCATGCAGCGCTTCCAGCCGTTGGGTACCTTGACCCAGCTGTCTCCCCAACCAGGCCTTTCTTCCGCCGCCAAATCGATCTTCATCCGAATGGTTTTCCCCGGCAGTTGATCGAGGGTGTACGCGGCAAAAGGGCGACCTCGCGCGAGCGCACCAAACTCATCGGTTTTTTTGCAGTCGAGGAGTTTTACGATGCGGCGGTACGGTCCCATCGTGCGGAACAGCCACTGGCACTGGCCGTAAAAACGGCTTTCACCGGTTTCGTCGAATGTGCCTTTGTACTTTTCTTCAAGTTCTCCGCGTATGGCCACGGCGGCATAGTCTGAAGCGAAATCCCCTCGATCTTTGCCATATGCAAAGTAGAGTTCCAGATCGATTTTGCGGATCACCAACGGGCAGCCGCGCACGGTTCTGCGAATAGCTATTTCAGAAACGGCCGCGTAGTTCTCACGCCACTGCAGGTTGTACCCCACGGCGGTATTGCGGCCGTCCGGAACAGTGCAGGTTTCACCTGCGTCGGGTTCGTATTTGGCGATAGCTTGATAAACAAACCCCGGCGGCAAATCAGCCGTGAAGGTGAAGCTGTCAGGCGGACTCGCCACACAACCCGGCAACATCCCCATGCAGCCCACCCACCCGGCATATCGAAAAAATCGTTTCACTGCGTTGCCTCTCCAGCCATCGGTTTCACCCAATGGCTCACCCGTTCGAAGTGTTCCAGCGGCGTTTCCCCCGGGCGCACTTGCCACTGCGCCTCAAAGCCGCTGGCAGGCGCTCGCACGCTGTGAATCAGCAGGAACTCCAGCTGCAGCGGGGTCTGCCAACCCCACTCATCCGCCTGCGCCAAGCGTTCGCGCAGCCAGGTTTGCGGTGGCTGTGTGCGGGCGAGGTCGGCGTAGGCTTGTTCGTGTTCGGCCAGCAGATAGCGATGAGCGTTAAGCAGGCGAATCTCGCGGGTCTGCTCCGCAGGCGCGGGTGTTTGCAGCCACGGTGGAGACGCTGGCAGTGGATAGCGGCCGGGCGCCGGGTTGTCGCAGCTTTGCCATTGCGTGCCCTGCCAGTAGCAGACGCTGAGGGCGGGGCCGAGGTAGGCCGCAATGTCTTCGGTCGGCAGATACGCCAGGGTCCGGCTGAGCACGCGGTTGTCGTGAAAGCGGTACAGCGCCTGATGTGGGCGGGCGCCGATAATCAGCCGTTGCTGCCAGTGTTCGACCCACGCGGACAGGGAGGTTTGCGGCAGGCTGAACAGCCATCCCCAGTTGCTCTCCGGACTGGCGAGCAACGGCGCGATGCGCTTGTCGTCGTACCGCTCCAGGGCGAACACGAACGGCCCGTGGTCCGCCAGTTCGGCGGCGGGTGTGTCTTTGTAGAGGATGCGGTAATGCTCGAAGTCGCTGGTTTGCAGCAGCGTCTGCCGGGTTTCCCGTTGTGGCGGCTGCGAGTCCAGCAGCAGGTACAGGCCGTGCCCTGAAGCGAATTGACCAGTCATCCAGTGACGCGGAAATGCGTCGTTCATGCGACGTTCTCCCGTGGCAGACAGACGCCATCGCGGCAGGCTTCGCAAAGCGCGCAGAACGTCGCTCCCATAGCGTTGTTGTCCGCCAGCAGCGCGAGTTGCGTGGACGCCAGCACGGCTGGCAATGGCGGCGGGGCCGCGAGGTCGTCGACCCCATCGGGCATCAATGCCCTCGCCGGCGTAACAGATTTGGGGCTGCCGCCGACCTGGATGGCGCTGCTGCTGAAAATGCCGCCGTGACCGATCACCAGATGCTCGCCGCTGACCGTGAGGCTGATGCTGTTGCCGGCGTTGAGTACCAGATGATCGCCGGCGTTGAGGTGGATTTGCCGACCGGCCTCGATGACCTGCAACTGATCGACCCGGGAATGGCTATCACCGCTGACGTGCAAGTGATCGCTGGCATGCAGCCGGGTTTTGCGGTCGCCGTGCACGGTACGCTGCTCTTCGGCTTGCAGCACGCTGATGCTGTGGCCCTTGATGGTCTCGCGGCGCTGGTTGCCGACTTCCAGGAGACTGTCGTTGCCAATCCTGTGTTCGAGGTCGCGCTGGGCGCGCAGGTAAATCAGCTCGCGGCCGGCGCGATCTTCCACATGCAATTCGTTGAAGCCGCCGTTATCCGGCGAGGTGCGCGAGCGAAACACGCTGCGGGTCTTGTGTTCCGGCAGTTCGTAGGGCGCCGGGTTGGCGCTGTTGATCAGGCAGCCGCTGACCACCGGCTGGTCGGGGTCGCCCTCGAGAAAGCTGACCAGCACTTCCATGCCGACCCGGGGCAGGGTCACGCTGCCGTGGGCGCTGCCAGCCCAATTCGAGGCCAACCGCAGCCAACAGCTGCTGTGGTCGTCGTGCTGCCCTTCACGGTCCCAGTAGAACTGGACCTTGACCCGGCCGAACGCGTCGCAATGAATCTCTTCGCCGACGGGACCGGTGACCACGGCGGTCTGGCTGCCCATGATTCGCGGTTTCACGAACGATTGCGGCGGGCGGTAGATCACGTCCCATGGTGTGGCGACAAAGTCGTTGCGGTAACCCTGGGTGAAGCCATCGGCATCGACGCCGGACGCATTGCCCAGCGTTTCCTCAAGCACTTCGGGCTGCTTGCCGCGATGTCGGACTTCGGTCAGCAGCCACAGGTCATTGGTTCGTTCGCAGAAGTGCTCGGTGATCGGCAGGAAGTGACCGGATAGCAGATTCGGCTGATTGCTGTGACCGTGAGCCTGCAAGTAGTCGGCGCGATGACTTTCCAGGGCGCGGTGGGTCAGTTGCTTGCCCCGCGCACCATCGGTGAAACGCCCCGGATAGCGATAGTCCTCAAGCGTTGGCCGGGCCGAGTCGCTGTCGGGACGGTGGGTGGCCTCGAGCAGAAATCGGCTTTTGCGAAAGTCATGATCACGTCGCGCAGTCGCCGTAGGGCGGGTTTCCACCCGTACCTGGAATTTTTGGATCGCCGGTGTCTGGGCAACCATACCGTTGTCCTGCCGGTAGGGCGTTGGGCGATCCAGCCTTGGGAAAACCGTCTGATCGTCGCCCAGCACCAGCAGGTGTCGCTCCCGGCTGTGCTGGAAGTGGTAATGAATGCCTTCTTCCTGACACAGTCGCTGGATGAAGTGCAGATCCGACTCCGACTGCACGCAGTATTCGCGCGGCGCATAGTCGGCACCGAGATGAAACCGGTGCAGGTCACGATGAATGCCATTGTCCGCGAGAATCCGGGTGATGATCTGCGGCACGCTCATCTGCTGGAAAATCCGCTGATTGCTGCGATGTTGCAGATACGCCAGACGCGGGACCAGGGTCAGGCTATAGCGCGTCAGGCGTTTGCCGCGATCGCCGCGGGCGATGCGATTGATCACGCCATGAATGCCAAGGCCTGCCGGGTCGAATGCGAGGAACGCTTGCTGGTGCATGAGTCCTTCGAGGCTCAGGTCGGCTCGTTGGCTGACCAGTTCAACTTCGAAGGAGTAAGGCTGGCTGATCGATTCGTGGCCGGTGAAGGAGAGGACTTGCAGGTCGTGTTTAAAGTCGTTGAGCGAAAGGCTGAAGCAGGCATGGGCGGTCGACATCCTTTATTCCTTGTCCTGTGACGGGGCACAGGCTCTCGGACGTCGATGCAACGCTTGCACGCAGACCTTCCATGGTCTTGCGCGCAACAAACGTCTCGGAGCCGGTTTTGTGCAACGCTAACAAGGCCGCCGCAGAAATGATGTCAGACGCTTCCCAAATTGCAGTGATACGTTAACCGGCGCGTGGAACACGGTCAGTCGATGTCGGCCCTGACGGGCCGCGCCGCAGGCATAGATGTGGACGTGCCTGGCGAGTTGCCGGATGTCGTGAAACAGCAGGACGGCATCGACGGCTCCACCGTCGCTGACCTAAAGTGACGATCAGGTTCGGAGCCTTCCGTTCGAGAAAATTCGCAACAAGAGGACGCAATGGCGGCACACAGAGAAACGCCGGTTGGCGACACGCAGGATCCGCGCGCGGTCCCCGGTGCATGGCTGGTTGCCCTGCGCCTGATTCGTTGGGCCAGAGAACACTGGCTGTTACCGATCATGCTGCTGGCGGCGGTGGTGCGTTTTTACGACCTGACGGCGGCAGCGATCTGGTTCGATGAAGGCTCCAGCGTCCTGCTGAGCCAGTTTTCGCTGTCTGAAATCTGGGGGCGTGCGGCCCACGATGTGCACCCGCCGCTGTATTTCCTGCTGTTGCACGGCTGGATCGGCCTGTTCGGCGACGGCGTCCTGTCCATTCGCCTGATGAGCGCACTGCCGGGGATCATCACCGTCGGCCTCGGTGTGTGGCTGGTGGATCTGCTCGCCACCCGCCGCGCCGCACTGCTGGCCGGGTTGCTGCTGGCGCTGTTGCCCACGGCCGTGCGCTATAGCCAGGAAGTGCGCATGTATTCGCTGCTGGGCATGTGGCTGATCGCGGCGACGATTGCGTTGGTCTACTGGGTCCGGCAGCCGCGGCGGCATCGTTATCTGCTGGCCTATGCGCTGCTGATGACGGCGGCGTTTTACACCCATTACTTCACGGTTCTGTGCGTGATCAGCCATTGGCTGTACCTGACGGCGGTGCGCGTGCAGCCGGGGTATCGGCTGCGGCACATCCAGCGCCCGGCCTGGTGGCTGGCGAATCTGCTGATCGCGCTGCTGTACTTGCCGTGGGTGCCGAATCTGCTGGATCTGCTGCAACACATCCCGGAGCTCAAGGCCAGCAATGACATCGGCTGGGAAGATCCGGTGGCCCTCAGCTCACTGCCGTCGATGGTCTGGTCGTTGCTGATCCAGGACGACGGCATGACCCTGCCGGGCTGGCTGTTTCTGCTTTTGCCATTGGCGCTGGTGGCGGTGATCGGCGTTGCCCTGCATCGTGATCGCAGCGTATTTCGCGGCAGTCTGCTGTTGCTGTGTTACAGCGTGGCGCCGATCCTGCTGGTATTTGGCGTGTCGTTCATCTCGCCGGTGTTTATCGAGCGCTACTTGACCGCTTATGCGCTGGGGTTGCCGATGCTGGTGGCGTTGGCGATTGATCGGCTATACACAGGCGCTCGCGTGCTGGCGCTGGCGATTCTGGTGCTGTTCGTCGGGGTCGAGCTGGTGGGTGTGAAGAACAACGCCACGGTCGACAGCAACGATCAGTTCAGTGTGGTGGTCGACTACGTCAACCGGCACTTCACTGAGGGTGACCGGATCGTTACCAGCGACATGATGTGGTACCTCAGTTACATCTACTACAACCGCACCGACGCGCAAATTCGCCTGTACACGCCACCGGCGGCGGACGGGCGCTCCACGCGTCCCAACGCTTACGGGTTCGGCACGCTGGTCAGCGAGGAGGTTTATCTCGACCAACTCGGTGATTTGCCCAAGGGCAGCACTCGGGTGTGGCTGATCGGCACCTTGGACGAACCCACTGACTTTGCAGCATTGCCCCAAGGCTGGCAGCGGCACAGTGATGTGCATGCGGGCGGCGCTTTTGCCCGTTTGTACGTGATAGCGCCAGGCGCCGATAAACCCGGAGGCTGATCGCCGGTCTGCGCAGACTCAGGACTTGCCCGACAGATCCGCCATCCCCTTGAGCAACTCGATCGGCAACGGAAAGACAATCGTCGAACTCTTGTCGCCGGCAATCGAACTCAAGGTCTGCATGTAGCGCAGTTGCATGGCGCCGGGCTGACGACCGAGCATTTCGGCGGCCTGCATGAGTTTTTCCGAAGCCTGCAATTCGCCTTCGGCGTGGATCACCTTGGCCCGCCGCTCGCGTTCGGCCTCAGCCTGTTTGGCGATGGCGCGCACCATCGACTCGTTGAGGTCGACGTGTTTGATCTCGACGTTCGCCACTTTGATGCCCCAGGCGTCGGTCTGAGCGTCGAGCACCTGCTGGATGTCGATGTTCAATTGCTCGCGCTCGGCGAGCAGTTCATCCAGCTCATGTTTGCCGAGCACCGCGCGCAGGGTGGTCTGGGCCAACTGGCTGGTGGCCGAGAGAAAATCTTCGACCTGAATGATTGCCTTCTGCGGGTCGAGCACGCGGAAGTACAGCACCGCGTTGACCTTCACCGAGACGTTGTCGCGGGTGATCACGTCCTGCGGCGGCACGTCGAGCACCACGGTGCGCAGGTCGACCCGGACCATTTGCTGCACCACCGGAATCAGCAGAATCAGCCCCGGGCCCTTGACCTGCCAGAAGCGTCCGAGCTGGAACACCACGCCACGCTCGTATTCACGCAGGATGCGGAAGGTCGACCCGGCGAGGGCGATCACCAACAGCAGCAGTGCAACGAAACCGATTTGCAGACCCATGTTCACTCTCCGTGTCGTACCGCGCCGGTCGCGGCGACTTTCAGCAATAAGCCGTGACGCCCGACCACGCGCACCGGTTGCCCGGTGTGCAAGGGCGTGGCGCTGTGCACCTGCCAATGTTCACCCTGTAGTTGCACCCAGCCGTGGTGAGCGTTGTCCGTTTGCACGGTGGTCACCGCCGTCACGCTGCCGACCAGCCCGGCATCGCCGCTGACGGCGTGGCGCGGGCGGGTTTTCAAGGCGCGGACGATCAATGCGATCAGCAGCAGAGCGCTGAGCAGGCCGAGGCCGATGATCATCGGCACCGGCAACTCGGCGTTGCTCAGGATCAGCGCGCCGATGACGAACATGATGATCCCGCCGAGGCCGATTACCCCGTAATTGGGCAGCGCGGCTTCGGCGATCAGAAAGGCAATGCCGAGGGTGATCAGCCACAGGCCGACCGGATTGACCGCCATCAACGGGACGTCAGCGGCGAGGGCCGGGCCGCTGAGCAGCAGTATCAGGAAAAACGCACAACATCGGCTGTTCACGTGACCCTCCGCGAGAGTCAGGGGCTGGTTTATTGAGTCTAGTTGAGCCTGACGCTGGATGAATTCTGATCAATGAACAGATGTGTCCAGTGAGCGGATTTCCCTTCGTCAGTGGCTTGCCGGACTAGACTCAGCAGAACAGCTAGAGCGTTCAGCGTGACACCGAGGTGCAGCATGCGTATGGCAAAAAAAGTGCAGAGCAGCCTGAATCGGGCGCACTGCGAATATGACGTGGTGGCCCACCGACATTCGGCCAGCAGCCTGGAAACCGCGCGGGTTTCCGGGGTGCCCGCCGAACGCGTGGCCAAATCGGTGATCCTCGACGACCACCACGGGCATTACCTGATGGCCGTGCTGCCCGCCAGCCGGCACCTGGATTTGAGCAAAGTGCGCAGCAGCGGTGAATGGCAGATCACCCGCGAGAGCAATCTGGCGCATATCTTCGATGACTGCGAACGCGGCGCCGTGCCGCCACTGGGTGGTTCCTATGGCCTGGACATGGTCATCGACCCGCTGCTGACCCGGCAGAAAGACATCTACCTGGAAGCCGGCAATCACAACTACCTGCTGCACATGAGCATGCCCGAGTTTCTGAAAATGGTGCCGCATGCCGAGGTGCGGGAGTTGAGTCATTAGGATTTGTGGTGCGGCCACTGACGTCTTCGCGAGCAAGCCCGCTCCCACAGGTTGACCGCAATCCCCTGTGGGCGCGGGCTTGCTCGCGAATAATCGCCCATCCACCGCATTCTTTAAGGAGTCTTCCATGGAACAGCCCACCCACAGCCTCCCATCTCTGTTCAAGCAACTGGGACTGGACAGCGACCCGACCGGCATCGATCAATTCATCGCCACCCATTCACCACTCAAACCCGAGTTGCACCTCGCAGACGCGTTTTTCTGGAGCAAGAGCCAGGCGGATTTTTTGCGGGATGAGATTCTTGATGATGCGGATTGGGCGGAGGTGGTGGATCAGTTGAATGTGTTGTTGCGCCAGGGGCGGGAGGGATGATTATTTGGCAACCATTTGGCGGCTGATCGTTTTTGCGGTTGTCTGAAAGCTCTAAATAGACCAATATCACGACCTCAATTGAGGTCTTTTATTATGCAAAGTGTTCTTGCCGATATGGCGGTCAGTGTTTCCGAATTGAAGAAAAATCCATCAGCAGTGCTGAGTGGCGCACATGGTGGTGCTGTGGCTGTGCTGAACCATAATCGCGTCATGGGTTACATGGTGCCAGCCGATGTTTACGAAGCCATGATGGAGCGGCTTGATGATTTGGAACTGGTCGAGATCGTCCGTTCCCGCAGTCATGAAACACCCATTTCGGTAAGCCTGGATGACCTATAAGCTCGAATTTCTGCCGTCTGCTCATAAGGAGTGGAACAAGCTGGGTCATACGTTGCGAGATCAATTCAAGAAAAAGCTCGCTGAAAGGTTATCGCTACCAAGGGTATCGGCTGATGCGCTTTATGGAATGCCTGACTGCTACAAAATCAAACTGAAGGCTTCTGGTTACCGTCTGGTCTATCAAGTGATAGATGAGCGAATCGTTGTTTCGGTAGTCGCTGTGGGAAAACGCGAGCGCAGCAGTGTCTATGAGAAAGCCAAAAAACGCTGAGTCGTCCAGACCTCGGCGTTTTTTCTTCTCCCCTGACAACCTATTTGTTTCAAAACTTGACTGAAATTCCCCGCCAATGCGATATTGATAGTTAGCAAACTAACAGTGTGCATTTCCCCGTGCCAAATTCCCTCGACGCTCTCCAGATGAACATCAGCAGTGCCATGGTGGTGGCGGCCAGGCATTGGCGGAAGATCTGCCAGACCACGCTGGTCAACTATGGCATCTCCGAAGCCTGCGCCGTGCCGTTGTTGATGATCGGGCGCTTGGGCGAGGGTGTGCGCCAGGTGCAGGTGGCGCAGGCAGCAGGGATGGAGAGTCCGTCACTGGTGCGCCTGCTCGATCAGTTGTGCCACGCCGGCTACGTCTGCCGCACCGAAGATGCGCAGGATCGTCGGGCCAAGTGCCTGAGCCTGACTGACACCGGCCGTGAACTGGTGCAAGCGGTGGAGATCGAACTGGTGCGTCTGCGTCATGAAGTGCTCGAAGGCATCGACCAGAGTGATCTGGAAGCAACGCTTCGGGTACTGCGAGCTTTTGAGGCGGCCAATCCGCCTGTGGTGATCAATTCTTGAACGGTTTTTTCTCCGGCATACCTCCGGCCCGCGACTGGTTCTACGGGGTCCGTACCTTTGCAGCGTCGATGATTGCGCTGTACATCGCCTTGCTCATGCAAATGCCGCGTCCGTATTGGGCGATGGCCACGGTGTATATCGTCTCCAGCCCGTTCCTCGGCCCGACCAGTTCCAAGGCGCTGTACCGCGCCATTGGCACCTTTCTCGGGGCGGCGGCGGCGGTGCTGTTCGTGCCGATGTTCGTGCAGAGTCCGTACGTGTTGGTGGTGGTCATCGCGCTGTGGACGGGGATCCTGTTGTTCCTGTCGCTGCACCTGCGCACGGCCAATAACTACGCATTGATGCTCGCCGGTTACACCTTGCCGCTGATTGCCTTGCCGACCGTGGATAACCCGCTGGCGGTGTGGGATGTGGCGGAAGCGCGCACCGAAGAGATTTTTCTCGGCATCGCCGTGGCGGCGGTGATCGGTGCAATGTTCTGGCCGCGGCGTCTGGCGCCGGTATTCAACGACGCGGTGGGCAAGTGGTTCGCCGACGCCACCACCTACAGCCTGAAGTTTCTCAGCCGTGACGTGCAGCCGGAACAGATCGCCGCGCTGCGCATGGCCATGGTCGCCAATTTCAACAGTCTCGAATTGATGATCGGCCAGTTGCCCCACGAAGGCGCCCGGCCGCAAACCGTGCGCAACACCAAGGAACTGCGCGGGCGGATGATCCACCTGTTGCCGGTGATCGACGCTCTGGAAGACTCGCTCTATGCCCTTGAGCGACGCACGCCGGAACTGGTGGAAAAGTTTGCCCCGCTGCTGACCGCGACCCAGGAATGGCTCGGTCATAACGACGCCGATCTTGATCGGTGGCAGGCGCTCAAGGATCAGCTTCAGGCCCTGCAGCCAAGCTGCGAGGCGTTGGACGATCGCAAGCAATTGCTGTTCTCCAACTCGATTTATCGCCTCGGTGAGTTCATCGATTTGTGGCAGGACTGCCGCAGCTTGCAGGACGCGATTCTCTGCGAGCGTCAGGACAGCTGGCGCGCGGTGTACCGGCACTGGCGCCTCGGGCGGCTCACGCCATTCCTTGATCGCGGGATGATGCTGTATTCGGTGGCCTCGACCATTCTGGCGATCATCGTCGCTTCGGTGCTGTGGATTCTGCTCGGCTGGCCGGACGGTGGCAGCGCGGTGATTCTGGCGGCGGTAGCGTGCAGTTTCTTCGCCTCGATGGACGACCCGGCGCCGCAGATCTACCGGTTCTTTTTCTGGACCGGGATGTCGGTACTGTTCGCCAGTCTCTACCTGTTTCTGATTCTGCCGAACCTGCACGATTTTCCGATGCTGGTGTTGGCCTTTGCGATTCCGTTCATTTGCGTTGGCACCCTGACGGTGCAACCGCGTTTCTATCTCGGCATGCTCCTGACGCTGGTCAACACCTCGTCGTTCATCAGCATTCAGGGCGCGTACGACGCGGACTTCTTCGCCTTTGTGAACTCCAACCTGGCCGGCCCTATGGGTTTGTTGTTCGCGTTCATCTGGACCCTGATCGCCCGTCCGTTCGGCGTCGAACTGGCCGCCAAGCGTCTGACCCGCTTCAGCTGGAAGGACATCGTGCGCATGACCGAACCGGCCAACCTTGCCGAACACCGGCAACTGGGCGTGCAATTGCTTGACCGTTTGATGCAGCACCTGCCGCGTCTGGCCATGACCGGTCAGGACACCGGGATCGCCATGCGTGAGGTACGCGTGGGACTGAATCTGCTCGATCTGCTGGCCTACACGCCACGGGTGACCGGTGCGCCGAAGGCTTTGCTGCAGCAAGTGGTGGCCGAGGTCGGCGAGTATTTTCGCGCGTGTCTGAAGGCCGGCGAACGCCTGCCGGCACCGAGCCCGCTGCTGATGACCATGGATCGCGCGCGCCGTGCGCTCAAAGGTCACGGTGACGACGAAACCCGACTAACCCTGTTGCATGCCTTGAGCGGTTTGCGCTTGGCATTGCTGCCCGGCGTGGAATTCGTCAGCACGAGCGATGCCGAAGAACCGCTGCCCGATGGAGCGCCCCTATGATCGGTGATCTGGATATCAGCGGGATTTTCCTGCCCACCCTGCTGGTGCTGATGGGCATCACCTATGTGTTGTTTCTGCTGGTGCATGGCGTGCTCACGCGTGTGCACTTTTACCGTCTGGTCTGGCACCGGGCATTGTTCAACGTGGCGCTCTACGCCGTGCTGCTGTACGGCGTGGACTCACTCAGTCGATACCTGATGACATGAAAAAACCGTTTCTGACTATCGGTCGCGTGGTCCTGACCCTGCTGATCGTGACTTTTGCCGTCGTCCTCGTCTGGCGCATGGTGATGTATTACATGTTTGCGCCGTGGACCCGCGACGGCCACATCCGCGCCGATATCATCCAGATCGCCCCGGACGTGTCCGGGCTGATCCAGCAGGTCGAGGTCAAGGACAACCAGTTGATCAAACGCGGTCAGGTGCTGTTCAGCATCGATCAGGACCGTTTCAAACTGGCCCTGCGTCAGGCCAAGGCGGCGGTCGCCGATCGCGAAGAAACCCTCGCCCAGGCGCAGCGTGAAGCCAAGCGTAACCGTGGGCTGGGTAATCTGGTGCCGGCCGAACAGCTGGAAGAAAGCCAGTCGAAAGTCGCCCGGGCGCAATCGGCGTTGGCCGAAGCGCTGGTGACGGTGGACAGCGCGCAGCTCAACCTCGACCGCTCAGTGATCCGCAGCCCGGTGGACGGTTACGTCAACGACCGCGCGCCACGGGTGCAGGAATTCGTCACCGCCGGGCGTCCGGTGTTGTCGGTGGTCGACAGCAACTCGTTCCACATCGACGGCTATTTCGAAGAAACCAAACTCGACGGCATTCATGTCGGGCAGTCGGTGGATATCCGCGTGATCGGCGACAAGGCCAGACTGCGTGGGCATGTCGAAAGCATCGTCGCCGGTATCGAAGACCGCGACCGCACCAGCGGCAACAACCTGCTGCCCAACGTCAACCCGGCGTTCAGCTGGGTGCGGCTGGCGCAGCGGATTCCGGTGCGTATCGCCTTTGACGAGGTGCCGGAAGATTTCCGCATGATCGCCGGACGTACCGCCACCGTGTCGATCATCGACGATCAGCCCCGCGACGACCACAAACAGGAGCCCGCGCAATGAACAAGGCCCTGATGATCGCCGGGTTGGGCGTGATGCTCTCGGCCTGTCAGATGGTCGGGCCGGACTATCACTTGCCCGCTGACGCGGCGGTGCAGCGCAAGGATTTTCAGGGCGAACTGGCGGTGGAGGGCAAACCGGTAGTGTCAGCGCCGGTGCCTGCTGACTGGTGGCGGCTGTATCAGGACCCGCGTCTGGATCAATTGGTGCAGCAGGCCATGGCCTCGAATACCGACTTGCGTGTGGCGGCGGCGAACCTTCAACGGGCTCGCGCGCAAGTCGATGAGGCCGAAGCGGCGGGTGGCTGGAGCGCAGGCGTGAAGATGGGCGCGCAGCGTTTGCAGGAATCCGGTCAGGCGTTCTTGCTGCCGGAAAAAGTCCCGGTCGACAACGTCGGCGATATTGGCATCAGCGCGTCTTATCAGTTCGATCTGTGGGGCACCCTGCAACGCGGTATCGAAGGCGCGAAGGCTAACGCCGATGCGACTCAAGCAGCGGCGGACACCGCACGCATCACTTTGGTGGCCGACGTGGTTCGCGCCTACACCCAAGTGTGCGCGGCCAACGAAGAGCGGGAAATTGCCCAGCACTCCCTCGACCTGCAATCGCAGAGCACCACGCTGATCCAGCGTCTGCGCGATGCCGGGCGTGGCGATGAGACCCAGGTCACCCGTTCGCAAACCCAATTCAAATCGTTGCGCGCCGACCTGCCGCGCTATGAGGCAGCGCGTCAGGCCGGGTTGTTCCGCCTGTCGATGCTGCTGGCCAAACCGGTCGAGCAATTGCCGGCCGGCACCGCAACCTGTGCCGAGTTGCCGAAAATCGCCCAATTGTTGCCGGTGGGTGATGGCGCTGCGCTGCTCAAGCGTCGTCCTGATATCCGTCAGGCGGAACGTCGCTTGGCGGCCTCGACAGCGGGCATCGGCGTCGCTACGGGCGAGCTGTACCCAGACATCAGTTTCGGCGCGACCATCGGCACCGTCGGTCTTATTGACGACCTTGGCGATCCGTCGACCAACCGCTGGGGCTTCGGCCCGTCGCTGAGCTGGAAGGTCCCGACCAACGGCGCCCGCGCCCGTATTCGCGAGGCGGAAGCCAACACCCAGGGCGCGCTGGCGCATTTCGACGGCGTGGTGCTCAACGCCATCCGCGAAACCCAGACCGGCCTGGCCCAGTACAGCGCCTTGCTGCAACGCCGTGATGCGCTGGCCGATGCCGAGCAGTCGGCGAAACTGGCGGCGGACCAGACCCATCGCTTCTTCCAGGCCGGGCGCGAGTCGTTCCTCGCCGACCTGCAGGCGACCCGCACCTACACCGACGTCACCGCGCAACTGGCCGCCGCCAACACCCAGGTCGCCATGAGCCAGATCGATTTGTTCCTCGCCCTCGGCGGCGGTTGGGAAAGCGGACGAACGCAAGCCTCAAGCACCAGCAAACCCTGAAGCCGTTGCTATGCTTTGAAGTGTTGGAAGGGTGCCACGTGCAACGCACCCTTTCAGCGCACATTGCTAGCGCTGGTCTAGGGGAAACCAATAATGAAAAACCCTTACGCTCTCGGCTTCTGGTGCGCCCTGGTAGCGCTGGTGCTGCTGTCGGCCACCTATTTCTACGGCATCATGCTGGCCCATCAGATCGACAAGGCCATGGTCTTCCTCGACAGCGCCACGGCGTTGATCGCGGTGATGGCAATCGTCGTCGTCGCGTGGGCCTCGGTCCAGGTGCAGCGGGTCAAGAAACGCCAGCTGGAACAGGGCAAAACCCTGGTGTTGATCTGGGACACCAAAGTCGCCTTGCGCCGGGTCGAGACCGTATTCGACCGCTACTTCTGGGGCAGCTACTGGCAGCCGGGACGGACCTTCGCCGAAGTCATGGGCGAACTCACCGGCACCCCGCTGGAAAAAAGCCTCGAAGCCCTGAAAAAGCAGTGCCTGGAACTCGACAAGCAGATTGCCGATGAAGGCTGGCACTGGCTCAACAATGCCCGCGAACTGTCGGATGTCGCCACGGCCATGGCTCGTGAGCGTTATCAACTGGATTTCTGCGACCCTCGCGCCGAGGGACCGGGCGCAGCGGTGATCGATCGGGATTTCGAAGTGCTGGTGTATACGTGGACGGCGCGATTGAAGAGCTTTGATCATCAACTCGATGAGATCGAGGTTCAGTATTCCTGAAAAGCAAAAGATCGCAGCCTTCGGCAGCTCCTACAGGAAACGCATTCCTTATGTAGGAGCTGCCGAAGGCTGCGATCTTTTTGCTTTTGCGCGTGTCCATAGACACTCTTTAACCTTTAAACATTGGGCCGCCTTGCGCGGCCAGTGCTAATCTCCACCGCTAATTTCAGCGGAGTCGAGCCGCGACCCGGTCACGGGTTCAGGGAAGACGACCACACTTACAGCCACGGACATTGATCAGGTCATTCATGAATAAATCAGCAGGCGTGCTTCTCGGGATTGTTGTTGCCATCGGTGCCATCAGCGCTGGCGGGGCCTGGTATACCGGGACCAAAATCGAAGGCGTGCTGAACAACGCCGTCAGCAACGCCAACAAAGAGCTGCAGACCGCGATGGCCGGCTCCAACGGTACCGCGTCGCTGGAACTGGTGTCGCTGGAGCGTCACACCTTCACCAGCACCGCGCATTACCGTCTCAAGGGCGAGGGCGAGATGTTCGGCGACAAGCCGGTCGAGCTGCTGTTCGTCGACCACATCGAGCACGGTCCGCTGCCGTTCTCGCGTCTGGTATCGCTGAAATGGCTGCCGGTCATGGCCACCAGCAATTACGAGCTGGAAAAGAGCCCGACCACCGAAAAATGGTTTGCCGCCACCAAGGGCGCCGCGCCGCTCAAGGGCGTGACCAACATCGGCTACGACGAATCGACCACCAGCAGCATCGAGTTGCTGCCGCTGGAAACCGCGCTGGACGAGCAATCGAGCCTGAAATTCTCCGGCCTGACCATGAACATCTCCGCCAGCGCCCAGGCCCAGAAGGTCAAGGCTGACGGTTACATGGACAACCTGAAACTGGTCACCGTGGCGCAAGACCAGGCGCCGGTGCAGGTCGAACTCAACGGTCTGACCCTGGCCAGCAACCTCGCCAAAAGCAGCTACGGCTACTACACCGGGGAAAACACCCTGGAGCTGACCAACAGCAAAACCACCTTCGGCCCCAAGCAATCGGTGCTCGGCGTGAAGAACTTCGAAATGAAGAACCTCACCGAAGAGAATGGCAGCAACGCCTCCGGCCGGGCTGACTATCAGGTGGGTGAAGTCACCCTCAACGACAAGAAAATCGGTTCGGCCAGCATGGCCATGAGCCTGAAGAACCTCGACATCCCGTCGACGATGTCGCTGATGCAGATCTACCAGAGCAAATTGCAGCCGTACGAGAAGGAAGCGGCCGCTGCTGCCGAAGCCGGCCTGCCGGCTCCGGAACTGAACCTGACCGAAGCCGAGTCGGCGCAGGTCAAGGCTGATCTGCAGAAACTGCTGGGTGCCGGTCCACAGGTTGCGCTGGAAAACCTGTCGCTGAAAACCGCCAACGGTGAAAGCCGCGCCAGTCTGGTGATCGACCTGACCAAACCGCAGTCGATGGACCTGCCGCCGGATCAACTGGGCAAACAACTGATCGCGCTGCTGGACCTGAATATCCAGGTGTCCAAGCCGATGCTGGTCGATCTGCTCAGCGTGCAGGCGCAACTCGACGGTCAGACTGACGCCAAGGCCATCGTCGATCAGGCGAGCGGCGCTGCCGACATGTTCTCCGGCATGGCGGTCGGTTCGCAGCTGGCAACCATCGACGGCACCAATGTGGTGACCAAACTGCATTACGCCGCCAATCAGGTGGAATTCAACGGCCAGAAGATGACCGTCGAGCAGTTCGTCGGCTTCCTGATGAGCAAGTTCGCCGGCGTCACGCAAGTGCAGTAATCCTGCGCGTTAAATAGCAACGCCCGGCCTCTGATCCACAGACGCCGGGCATTTTGCTGTCTGGCGTTGGGCTTTTCGGCTGATCCGCCGCCACGATTCTGAACAATTATTGTGTTCTGAATATTCGACTACGCTTGCATGCAAGACTGCCTGACTAAGCTTGGCCGAGTGCTCTCGACTTGGCCGCCGTTACTAATGGGCAAGGGGGGCATTGCGACCCGGCTGGCCATGTAAGGATGCTGACGAATGCCGCGTATTGATGTGCCTGTTCTACATCGTGGTTTACGCCCGTTGTTTCGTGTCGCGCTGTGCAGCCAGTTGCTTTGGCCGGCACTGGCGTTTGCCGATACGCCCTATGATCAGATGGTGCGTGATGCCCGTGCCGGCCAGACCACGCCTGCGCTGAACGTGCTGCGTCAGGTGCCGCCGGGGCAGTCGACCACCGGCCAGATCAGCGATCACCTGCAGATCGCCAGTTGGGCCGGTCTCGATGCCGAGGTGGTGCAGGTCTATGAAACCCAGGGCCGTGACCGAGTACTGCCGGTGCAGGCGCTGACCGCCACTGCACGCGCCTATCGCAACCTCAAGCGTTGGGATCAGGCGACCCAGGTCTACAACAAGGCCTTGGCGCTGGAGCCGGACAACGCTGACCTGCAACTGGGGCTGGCCCTGACCCAGGCCGACTCGGGCAAACCCGACGAAGCCGTGACCCGCGCCAAGGCTCTGGTCGCCGCCAAACCGGATGATCCCTCGCGTCGCCTCGCACTGGGCTATGCCCTGACCCGCGCCGGCAAGCAATACGACGCCCTGTTTGAATACGATCAGGCGTTCATCCGCGCCGGCAGAAAGCCGGACGTCGCCCGTGAATACGTGGTCGCCCTGCAAAAGGCGCGTCTGCCGGAACCGGCGCTGCGCCTGGCCAATCAACGTCCGGGGCTGATCGACCCGGTCACTTTGCGCCGCCTCGAAGGCGACCTGGCCGCCGAGCGTGTACGCCTGGCCGAACTCGCCACCCGCAGCGAAAAAGAACGCTACGTGATCGCCGACAGAGCGTTGGCCGATTACGACCAACTGCTCGCCACCTGGACCCCGGATGCCAGCGCCCACGATGACGTAATTCGCTGGCGCATCGACCGCATGGGTGCGCTCAAGGCCCGGGCGCGTACCGCCGAGGTCATCAGCGAATATCAGAAGCTGCAAGCCGAAGGGGTGAAGATTCCGACCTACGCCTTGCGCTGGGTGGCGGCATCGTATCTGGATCAACGCCAGCCGGAAATCTCCACCGACCTGTATCGCCAAGTGCTGTCGGCACCGGATGCCGATGTCGGTGATCGTCTCGAAGACACCACCGCGTTGTACTACTCGCTGCTGGAAAGCGACCGCGCCGATGAAGCGCGCAAAGTCGCCGAGGATCTGGCCAAGACCCAGAAACCACGAGTCGAACTCAAGGGGCTGCCGATCGGCAACCCCAACGATGAATGGATGGACGCCCAGCAACTCGCGGCGCAGGCCGGCACCTACGGCTCCGACCTGCCGCACGGCGAGGAGCGCCTGCAAGCGCTGGTCGATCAGGCGCCGGGCAACGTCGGCCTGCGTCTGGCCCAGGCCGATCTGTACCTGGCCCGGCAATGGCCGCGCCGCGCCGAAAGTCAGCTCAAGGAAACCGAGAGCATGGTCCCGCGCGACATGGGTCTGGAGTTGGCTCAGGCACGCACCGCAATGACCCTGCAGGAATGGCGGCAGATGGATGCGCTGACCGATGACGTGGTCGAGCGCTTTCCGGACAACCGTCAAGTGCAACGTGCGGCCCGTGAGCGTGAAGTGCACGACATGTCCGAACTGCGCGTCGAAGCCTACGGTGGCAAGGCCAACGGAGGTGGCGGCAGCGGTGGTGCGGGCGCGGTCAGTGGCAGCCGCGATTTCGGCATCCAGAGCACCCTGTACAGCCCGCCAATTGACGAAGACTGGCGGGTGTTCGTCGGCGCCGGTTATGCCACCGGCGACTTCGCCGAAGGCACCGGCACCGACCGCTTCCAGCGTGTCGGTCTGGAGCGCCGTACCCGCGACATGAGCCTGGAAGCCGAAGTCTCCAACCACGATTACGGTTATGGCGCGAAACAGGGCGCGCGCATCGCGATTGCCCGCGACATCAACGACAACTGGCAGTACGGCGGCAGCTTCGCCTATCTGTCGGCCGAGACGCCGTTGCGCGCGCTCAACAGCGACATCAAGGCCAACGGCGGCAACGCGTTCATCCGCTGGCGCGCCAACGAGAGCCGCGAGTGGAAGCTGTCGGTCAGCCCGTCGCACTTCAGCGACGGCAACAACCGCGTCGAAGCCTTGCTCACCGGGCGCGAAGGCGTCTACAGCGCGCCGAACGTGCAGGTCGATGCCGGTCTGGAGGTCGGCACCAGCCATAACTCCAATTCCGAGGACGTGCCGTACTTCAACCCGAAGTCGGACTTCAGTGTCATGCCGACGGTCAACGTCAATCATGTGCTCTACCACCGCTACGAAACCTCCTGGAGCCAGCAGTTCCAGGCCGGGGCGGGTACGTACAGCCAGCGCGATCACGGCACCGGCGGCATGGCCATGCTCGGCTACGGCCAGCGTTATGCCTGGAACGACGTGTTCGAGGTGGGCGGTTTGTTCAGTGTGATCAACCGGCCCTACGACGGTGATCGGGAGACCGATCTGCGTCTGCTCGTCGACCTCACTTTCCGCTTCTAGAAGAGTTTGAAGATGCCTTTGATGACGCGTTTCATCCTTCTGCTGGGAGTGCTGCTGATCAGCGCCTGCGCCCAGCAAGCCCCGGCCTTCGCGCCGCCGTCGCAACGTCCGGTGGCGGCCAGTGAAAAACCGTGGCCGAAAAACCATGTGCTGGGCATCGCCTATCACGACATTGAAGACCGTGACCCAGATCAGGCGGTGGTGGCGGTGCGCACCGAGCGCATGATCGAACAGCTGGCCTGGCTGCGCGAGAACGGCTACAAACCGGTCACTGTCGATCAGATCATGGCGGCGCGCAAGGGTGGCCCGGAGTTGCCGGCCAAGGCGATCCTGCTCAGCTTCGACGACGGTTATTCCAGTTTCTATACCCGTGTGTTGCCGGTGCTGCGCGCCTATAACTGGCACGCCTTGCTGGCGCCGGTCGGCACCTGGATCGACACCCCGCTCAATCAGCCAGTGGATTTTGCCGGCGCACCCCGCGCACGCTCCGATTTCCTGACCTGGGATCAGGTACGGGAAATCTCGCAGTCGGGGCTGGTGGAAATCGCTGCGCACACCGACGCCAGCCACAAAGGCATCCTCGCCAATCCGCAGGGCAACATGCAGCCGGCCGCTGCCACGCGGCGTTACGACCCGGTGACCAAACGCTACGAATCCGAGGCCGATTTCCAGGCGCGGATCCGCAACGACGTCGTCACCATTTCGGAAAAGATCCGCAAGGTCACCGGTTACAAACCGCGTATCTGGGTCTGGCCGTACGGCACGGCGGACGGCACTTCGCTGACCGTGGTCGGCGAGCAGGGCTACCAAATGGCCCTGACTCTGGACGACGGTCTCGATGCTCTCGACAACCTGATGAGCAGCCCGCGCTTCCTGGTGGCCTCCGATCCTGATGGCGAGCATTTCGCCAACAGCATCGTCGCGGCACAGTCGGATTTCACCATGCGGGTGGTCCACGTCGATCTGGACAATGTCTACGACCCGGATCCGGCGCAGCAGGAAATCAACCTCGGCAAACTGATCCAGCGCATGGCCGACATGGGCGCCAACACGGTGTTCCTGCAGGCCTTCGCCGATCCAAAGGGTGACGGGCTGGTGCACTCGTTGTACTTCCCCAACCGTCACCTGCCGGTGCGCGCCGACATCTTCGACCGTGTTGCCTGGCAACTGCGCACTCGGGCTCACGTGAAAGTATTCGCCTGGATGCCGGTGCTGAGTTTCGGCCTCGATGCGAAGCTGCCGCGTGTCACCCGCTGGGATCCGAAGACCGGCGCCACCTCGGTCGATCCGGACCAGTACCGGCGGCTGTCGCCGTTCGACCCGGAAGTACGGCGGATCATCGGTGAAATCTACGAAGACGTGGCGCGCCTGACCTCGGTCGACGGCATCCTCTATCACGACGATGCGGTGCTTTCGGACTTCGAAGACGCCAGTCCGCAAGCGCTGAAAGCGTATGCCGCGCACGGCTTGCCGGGGTCGATCGCTGCCCTGCGCGCGGACCCGGCAGCGCTGCAGCGCTGGACGCGTTTCAAGAGCCAATACCTGATCGACTTCACCAACGAGCTGACCGCCAAGGTGCGGGCGATCCGTGGCCCGCAGGTGCTGACCGCACGCAACATCTTCGCCGAGCCGGTGCTCAATCCGGACAGCGAAGCCTGGTTCGCACAGAACCTCGACGACTTCCTCGTGACCTACGACTGGACGGCGCCGATGGCCATGCCGTTGATGGAAAAACAGACCCAGGCGCAATCCGGCCCGTGGCTCGAAGAACTGGTGGCGAAGATCAAGCAGCGCCCCGGCGCGCTGGATCGCACGGTGTTCGAACTGCAGGCCCGCGACTGGACGAAAAAGGATCAGGCCGACATCGACGGTGCGCAACTGGCCGACTGGATGGGCCGGCTCAAGCGTCAGGGTGCGACCAGTTTCGGTTACTACCCGGACAACTTCCTCGACAACCTGCCGGACCTGAAAACCGTAAGGCCTGCGCTCTCCAACAAATGGAACCCATGACATGCTGGATAGACTGTTAGCCCTGCTTGTTCTGGCGCTCGTCCTCGGCGTGCCGCTGGGGTTGATCTTCCTGGTCACCGGGCAGTTCCTGATGGACTTCGTGTTCTTCTACCCGTTGTTCATGTCCGGGCTGTGGATTGCCGGCGGCCTGTATTTCTGGCTGCACTGGGAACGCCACTGGCCATGGAAGGACGACACCCTGCCGCCACCACTGGAAGGCGAGCCGCTGATCTCGATCCTGATCCCTTGCTACAACGAAGGCGAAAACGCTGCCGACACCATTCACGCGGCGCTGGCTCAGCATTATCCGAACATCGAAGTCATCGCGATCAACGACGGCTCCAAGGACAACACCGCCGAAGTGCTCGACCGACTGGCCAAGGAAGACCCGCGGCTGCGCGTGCTGCACCTGGCGGAAAACCAGGGCAAGGCTGTGGCGCTGCGCATGGGTGCGATTGCTGCGCGTAGTGAGTATCTGGTGTGCATCGACGGTGACGCGCTGCTGGCGCCGAATACCGCGGCCTATCTGGTGGCGCCGATGCTCGACAACGCGCGGCTTGGTGCGGTGACCGGCAACCCGCGCATCCGTACCCGTTCGACCCTGGTCGGGCGGGTGCAGGTCGGCGAGTTCTCCTCGATCATCGGTCTGATCAAGCGCACGCAACGGGTGTTCGGGCGGATCTTCACCGTGTCCGGGGTGATCGTCGCGTTCCGCCGTACCGCGCTGAACCGGGTTGGCTACTGGAGCCCGGACATGATCACCGAAGACATCGACATCAGCTGGAAGCTGCAACTCGATCACTGGAGCATCTTCTACGAGCCGCGCGCGCTGTGCTGGATTCTCATGCCGGAAACCCTCGGCGGTCTGTGGAAGCAGCGCCTGCGCTGGGCGCAGGGTGGCGCCGAGGTGCTGTTCAAGAACATTCGCGGCATCTGGCAGTACCGCCATCGTTACCTGTGGCCACTGCTGTTCGAATACTGCCTGTCGACCGGTTGGGCCTTCACCTTCCTGTTGTCGGTGATTTTCTGGGGCGTCGGCAAGTTCGTGGTCATGCCTGAATCGATTGCCGTGCATCACCTGATGCCCCCGGCGTTTACCGGGTTGCTGCTGGCGTTTGTCTGCCTGGTGCAGTTCGCGGTCAGCATCATCATCGATCGGCGCTACGAGCCGGGATTGGGCCGAACCATGTTCTGGGTGGTCTGGTACCCGATCGCGTTCTGGCTGGTCAGCCTGCTCACCACATTGGTCAGTTTCCCCAAAGTGCTGTTTGGTCAACACCAGAAGCGTGCGCGCTGGGTCAGCCCTGACCGGGGTATCAAACCGGTCGGCGACGACGAAGAGGAGGTCATCAAATGAAAATCATCCGGACCCGCCAGCGGCCCTTCCTGGTGGTGGTCGATGTGGTCCTCACCGTGCTGGCCTGGGTCGGCCTGCTGTTTCTGTTGATTCGCGGATTGTGGCCGTTGATCGAGACCCACGCCGGTGGGCCACGCATCGACAACTCGGCGTTCGAGGCTTTGGGGACGTTGCAGATCTACCTGTGGGTGGCGCTGGTCAACGCCATCATCCTGATTGGTTGGGCGCGTTATCAGCAGCGTAAAAGCCGAAGCTTCGCCCAGCGTCGATTGCCAGCACCGGTGGTCGACGATGAAGGGCTGACCAAGAGCTTTCGCCTGTGCGATGACCGCTTGCAGAAACTGCGCACCCCCGGGGTGATGACCATCCACAACGACCAGGAAGGTGATATCAGCCATGTGGTGCTGAACTTCCGGCCGCTGGAGTCGGCGGAACTGCCGCCACCGCTGGCGCCGCTGGAGCACCCGCGGGTGATCTTTCTGCACGCCGAGGACGATGACAACCGCGACCCAGTGAATCGCCCCACCTGAACGACGCCCCCCTGTAGGAGCTGCCGCAGGCTGCGATCTTTTGATTTTAAAGATCAAAAGATCGCAGCCTGCGGCAGCTCCTACAATGTTCAGCATTCAGCATTCAGCATTCAGCATTCAGCATTCACCCGCGGATCATCTCCCACGCTTCCTCCATCGGCAGTGGCTGCTTCATCCGTTCGGCCAGCATGGCCATTTCACGTTCCTTCTCGCACGCCACCGCCGCCACGACCATGCCGTTCCTGCCAAACAGCCCAAGGAATGGCGGCTGTTCAGGCTCGCCAATGAATTCGATTTCGTCCCAATGCTCGGCATGGCCAAGGTAGTCGTAGTTCCTGCCGAAGTGCCAGGTCCAGAAAAACGGAACATCCAGATAATGCTCATCGGCGCCCAACATGTTGGCGGCAGCGATGCGTGCGTGCTGCTGAGCCAGACGCCAGTGCTCGATGCGTTGCGGCTGACCGTTCAGAGTGAAGGTGGCGATATCGCCAATCGCCCATAGCCCCGCGCAGACACGCAGACCGGCGTCGACCCGCAGCGACTGATCTTTTTCTCTGGGCAGCGAAGCGAACGCCTCTGTGGCCGGGTGCACGCCGACCCCCGCCAGCACCAGATCCGCCGAGACGCGCAAACCGTTGTCTAAAAGCACCGCCTCGACCTTGCCGTCGCCGGTGATTTCCCGGGCTTCGTGATCGGTGATGAATTTCACCCCGTGTAGTTCATGCAGCGCTTTGATCGCCTTGCCCACCGCCTCGCCGAACTGCGCGGCAAACGGAATGGCGTGGCGGGCGATGACCGTGACGTCGAGGCCGAACTGACGCAGGGCCGATGCGCATTCGAGGGCGATAAAGCTGTCGCCGATGATCAGTGCCCGCTGCTCGGGTTTGGCGGTGCGCATGATCTGTTCGGCCTGGGCTTTCGAGCGCAGGACGAAAACCTGCGGCAGGTCGGCGCCGGGCAGTTGCAGCGGATTGGGCTCGCCGCCGGTGGCGAGCACCGCGGCGTCGTAGCGCAGGGCTTGGCCGTCGTGCAGATGCAGGGTTTTCGCTGAGGCGTCGAGGGCAGTGATTGCGCCTTGCCGACGTTCGATGCGCTGCTGTTTATAAAAGTCTTCATCGCGCAGCGGCGGGGTTTCCTGTGCCGACATCTCGCCGGCGAGGACAAATTTGCTCAGCACCGTGCGGTCGTAACCCGCATCGGGTTCGCGGTCGAGCATGATGATCCGGCCACCAAAACCTTTCTCCCGCAGCGCCGCCGCACACGCCGTGCCGGCGGCACCGGCGCCGACAATCACAAAAGTGCGCGGATCGTCGGCCGGCGGGGTGTGCGCATCCGGCAGCGGTTGATCGTCGACCCAGACTTCCTCGCCGCGTAGCTCCAGCGGATAACGCTTGAGACTGTCGAGGGCCGGCGGTTCGCACAGTGCGCCGTCTTCGACGCGAAATGCGGCTTTGTGCCACGGGCAGATCAGGCGTCCGTTGCACAACGCGCCGTCAGCCAGCGGCGCGCCGGCGTGAGGGCATTCGCCCTGAAACGCGCGCAATTGGCCGTTGGCGCGTAGCAGAAGCATCTTGCAGTCGCCGATTTCGACTTGCAGGCCACGGTCTTCAGGGACATCGGCGAAACGGGCGACACGGTGCAGGGACATGTTCGTGCTCCTGGCAGGCATTTCTCTTACGAGTTTGCGTCGCAGTGCGAGGTTCAGCCAATTGCCACTGCCAAGGTACGAACGGTACAGCTATAGTTTGCAGGCCGACGAAGGCCCAACTGCACAAGGTGCTCCCGGAATGACCCGATTGACCTCTCTAAACCCTTGGCTGGCGGCCGTTGCCGTCGCCCTTTGCGTGCAGTTTCCGGCGCAGGCGGCCGAGCGCTTTACCCTCGACATCCCCGGTGTCTCGGACAATCGCCTGTTTACGGCGGCAGCGGCCAGCGACGCGGCGGGTTGTGGCGGCAAGAACCAGTCGCCGGCGCTGGCCTGGAATGCGGGCCCTGCCGGGACTCTGAGCTATGCGATCGTCATGCACGACCCGGACGGCCAGAAAGGCCTGGGCGTCGATCACTGGATTCACTACGGCATCAAAGCCACCACGCGGCAGATTCCGGCCGGCGTCGGCGCCAAATCCAGTCTCGAAGGCGTGGGCGGCACCAACACCAAAGGCACCACCCATTACATCGGGCCGTGCCCACCGGTTGGCGACAGCGCCCACCACTACATCATTCAGCTCTACGCCCTGGACCTGGCCCCGGACGCCTTGCCTGCCGGCCTGACCCGCGCCGAGCTGATGGACAAAATCAAAGGCCACGTACTGCGCAACAGCAGCGTGGTGCGGCGTTATCACCGCTGAAAATATTTTCAGCGGGGTTTAACCCGATCTGAAGGGGCTGCCCGTCTCAGTGGATGAATGGATCACTTTCATCCCGAGGTCAGCCCCCATGTCCCGCTCCCTGCCTTTTTTGCGACCCATTGCCGTCGGTGTGTTGTTGACCGTTGCCGGTTGCGGCGTGTCGTCCAATCCCGAATCGGCTGCCGTTCCTGCGCCGGCCCAGCCACAGTCGTCGATTCAGCATGAAGCGCTGATCGCCGATGGCGCCATGGCCAAGCGCAGTGCGCGACCGGCGCCGATGGCCAGTTTCGCCGCGATGCCGACCCCGGAAAGTTATCCACAAGGCTATCGCGACGAGCAGCGCGAGCAGTATCAGGCGCTGGCCGACAACCCGATCCACAGCGTGGCCGAGGCCCCGGTCTCGACCTTCAGCGCGGACGTCGACACGGGTGCTTACGCCAACGTGCGACGCTTGCTCAATCAGGGGCGTCTGCCACCGGAAGGCGCCGTGCGGCTGGAAGAGATGGTCAATTACTTTCCCTACAACTACGCGCTGCCCAGCGATGGCTCGCCGTTCGGTGTGACCACCGAACTGGCGGCCACCCCGTGGAATTCGCACACCCGCTTGCTGCGCATCGGCATCAAGGCTTCCGACCGGGCTGTGGCGGAGCTGGCTCCAGCGAATCTGGTGTTCCTGGTGGATGTGTCCGGTTCGATGGATCGCCGCGAAGGGCTGCCGCTGGTCAAAAGCACATTGAAACTGTTGGTCGATCAGTTGCGCGAGCAGGACCGAGTGTCGCTGGTGGTGTATGCCGGCGAATCCCGCGTGGTGCTGGAGCCGACTTCCGGACGTGATAAAGCGAAAATTCGCACAGCCATCGAGCAATTGACCGCAGGCGGTTCAACCGCTGGTGCGTCGGGCATCGAACTGGCCTATCAAATGGCGCAGCAGGCGTTCATCCCCAACGGCATCAACCGCATCCTGCTGGCCACTGACGGTGACTTCAACGTCGGCATCAGCGACTTCGACAGCCTCAAGCAAATGGCTGTGGATAAACGCAAGACCGGGATTTCCCTGACCACCCTGGGTTTCGGTGTGGATAACTACAATGAACACTTGATGGAACAACTGGCCGACGCCGGTGACGGCAACTACACCTACATCGACAACCTGCGTGAGGCGCGCAAAGTGCTGGTGGATCAACTCGCTTCGACCCTTGCCGTAGTGGCGAAAAACGTCAAATTGCAGGTGGAGTTCAACCCGGCGCAGGTCAGTGAATATCGCCTGCTCGGCTACGAAAACCGCGCTCTGAAGCGTGAGGATTTCAGCAACGACAAGGTCGATGCCGGTGAAGTCGGTGCAGGACACACGGTGACTGCGCTGTATGAAATCGTACCGGCAGGTGAGAAGGGCTGGCTGGAACCGTTGCGCTACGGTAAATCGGAGGCGGCGGTTGCTGCGAAGGATGGGGAATTGGCGATGCTGCGTGTGCGTTATCAACGGCCCGAAGGTGGGAAAAGTCTGCTGATCGAGCGGCCGATTGCCAATCAGGTCGCACCGGCCAGCGAGGACCTGCGTTTTGTGGCGGCGGTGGCGGCGTTTTCCCAGCAGCTCAAAGACGCTCGCTACACCGGCGATTTCAGCCTGAAAGACACCGAAAAACTGGCCCGTGGCGCTCGCGGCGACGACCGCTTCGGCTTGCGCAACGAGTTCGTGCAACTGGTGGAGCTGGCGCAAAGCCTGCGCACTTCAACCGCATCGAATGCGATGCCCACTGAGCGACGGATTGAATAGTGAGCCGTTTGCAAGGCTTCATCAGTCAGCTGTTTGCTGCGTCAGGCAGCCCGGCCGCCAGCAGCGATGAAACGCTGCTGGCGCGTTACCGCGAGGGCGACGGCGACGGCGCGGCGTTCGAGATTTTATACGCCCGTCATCGCCAGGGTTTGTACCGATTTCTGCTCGGCTTGAGCGGCAAACCGGAACTGGCTGACGAAGTGTTTCAGGACACCTGGCTGAGCCTGATCCGCAGCGCCAGTCAGCCACAGGGGCGGGCGACATTTCGTACATGGCTGTTCCAGATTGCCCGCAATCGCCTGATTGATCACTGGCGCAAACACGGTGCGCAGCGGCCGTTGCACGACAGCTACGACGAACAGCTGCATGCGGTTGGCGACGAGACCAACGATCCCGAACAATTGCTCAACCTCAGCCGCGACAGCCAGCGCCTGGAAAGCGCTCTGCAAACCTTGCCCGCCGATCAGCGCGAAGTGTTCCTGCTGCGCGCCCACGGCGACCTCGACCTGGCGCAGATCGCCAGCCTCACCGGAACACCGCTGGAAACCGTCAAGAGCCGCTTGCGCTACGCCCAGCAAAAACTGCGTCGGCTGCTGGCCGAGGAGGTACTGACATGACTGACGCCCGCCAGACACCCGAAGAGCAACTGCTCAAGCATTATCGCGAGCAACACAGCGGCGAGCCGTCAGAACCGCTCGATGCGCTGATTCTCGCCGCTGCCCGCCGCGCAACCCCGGTGCCCAAGCCAAGCCTGTGGCAACGCTGGCTGAAGGCCTGCCAGAAACCGCGTTGGCAAGTCGCCTTCGCCAGCCTTGTCGGTGTGGCACTGATGCTGTCGCTGGTGCAACGCGCGCCGGAGCCACAAGCGCAATTCGACTTCGTCCCGGCTGCCAAACCGGCCGCGCCACTGGCGCGCAAGCAAGCACCGGAAGCGCGATCACTGGCCGCTCCGCCCGCTGCTGCGATGTCCGCGCCGGCACCGATGATGGAAATGGCCGCGCCGATGCAAAGCGAAGCCATTCACGCCGACGAAGCCAGACTCGGCAAACGCGCCGCCGCCCCGGCCAACGGCCTCGACACGCAATTGCGCGAAGTCCTGCGCCTGCGCGACTCCGGCCAGTCGCAAGCCGCTGATGCGCTGTACAACAACCTGCACAAACGCTACCCCGACGTGGATCTCGACCTGCGACTCGAGCAAATCCGCAACAACTGACCGCTTGTTCGCCCAGCCATTTGGCATTGCCCGGCAAAAACGCGCACTATCGGGCCATGGCTGAAGCGCTGGAGAACAAAGTGGCAGCAAAAATCGACCGCATCGCCCAACTCCTCAACTGCCCGCAGAAGGGCGAGGAGATGCGGCGAGCGATTACCGAGGCTCGCAAGGAGTTTCTGCTGAACCAATCGGAAGAAGACGTCGTGGATGAAGACGAGGTTTTTGAGGAGGTCGGGGAGGAAGAGGAAGACGAGGATTACGACGAGTTTGACTGGACGACGGAGTGACGGATAACCATGAAACTCCCCCCAAAGTACTGAGCGCTGAGGGTGTCGGACAGCGATGCTAGAAAAACAACGATCGATTTTCTTGGGGCTACCCAAGAAACTGCCCAAGAAACCACCTCAGAACTACCCAAGAAAGCTACCTGACCCGACTCAAGTACGAGGCTCGAACCGTCAAGTTTTACTTGATGGTTGCCCAGTTTGGAAACTCTGCTCGGGTATCGTTCGAGAGTTAGAACATCAGCGTGTCAGACAGCAACAGGCAGGTACGTCATCTTTAGCGGTATCAATCGCTTGGTCTCCGAATCGGTCTGGCCGTAATGCTCAATCAATGCGCGTACGAGGTTGTCCAATGTCCAAAGCGTTAGCGGCACATTAGCCCTCTCAGCTTCGTAGTAGGCGTCCTTACTGAAACCGCCGGTACTCACATAAAGTCCGCGATCATCCTTGTGCCGCCCACCAAGAAAGCTTCGGATTTGCTGACTGCCCATCTGCTCTTTGCGGTGCTTAACCTCCACGATGATTCGTGGATTTTCAAAGCCGAATCCATCCGGTGACGCGATGATGTCCTTCCCGCGATCAGGGCCAGCCGGAGAGACCTGTGTCTTGTAGCCCATAGCTCGCAAAATACCGGCGACAAGGTGCTGCATATCGTCCCACGGCAAAGCGCTGATCAAATCTTTGATACGTTCAAGCGCCAGACTTTCCATACCTGCCAGAGGATCGCTGTCCGGATATTCTTCTTCGACTGGCGGTAGCGCAGGAGGCTTGTTGCCCGCTGCCATCGCTTTTAACTCTTGTAGCGCAAAGTCCGGAACGACGAACACCGTGAGGGTTGAACCGAGGCTGTTTTTGCTGGCTGAAGTGAGGCTGTCGCGATCAACTTCTTGATCTATCCACTGCACTGGGCGTGTCAGTGACATACCGAGGTCGGCCAAGTCAGGGTTGTGTTTGAAATCGCCCGTGATCTTGCCGACGAGATAAGTGCGGTTGGCGGGAGAGTAGGTAACGACCCAATCGCCGGGCTGTATTTCGTTGATGAAGCGCCAAACCTGCGATGCGCCTGATATGGCGGTGCCGGGTTTGATGTTGGGCTCAATGTCTTGATAGAGGCGAGTGACTTCCTTGCGCGACATCCCGGGCTTGGCAAGCGGTGCGAGCTGCGACCATCCGATTGCGACCACGCCACGCTCACGGAAGTCATCGTATAGGCGACCAGACTCGCCACGGATCATCCACATTTTGGTCATATCACCTCCTTGGTTTTTGAGTTTTGTATGCGATTGCTGGTTTCCCGACCGACATCTCGTAGCGCACCGCAGGAATCGCAGAGTAAGGTAGATGCTTCAGTCATGGGAGGCAAATGCCGAAGATTTCGTCGATAACGTTTAGTGCGTCGACTGGGGCAGTTGTCAACTCTAAGTTGACAACTGCCCCATCTGTCCAAGCCTTGCGTAAACATTCGCCAGAAAAAAACAGCGCCCACAAAAAAGCCCCGGACCATCACAGTCCGGGGCTTTCTCGTTTAAATCAGTGGTGCACCAGGCGGGATTCGAACCCACGACCCCTGCCTTCGGAGGGCAGTACTCTATCCAGCTGAGCTACTGGTGCAGCGGGCGACATCATACCTAGGTCGGCTCGGGGCGTCCATGCCGGGTTTGGGCGGGTTTTGTCAGTGCGCGTGTCGGTGCGCAGACGCTGCATTCCTTAAAGCTGTAACGTCCTGCAAAACCCTCGCTTGGCGGTTTTTCCTGGCTGATCTATGGTTTGGCTGCGGCCGGGGCTGTTTGCTCGTTGATCTGAAAAAACCAGCAAACGCTGGGTTTTTGTTCTTTTTTTCGAACGACCTATTGTCCTTTACCCCCTTTGATCCTACGATCCGTTTGAGATTTCAAACGCTCTTTGACGGGGTGTTGATGTGCAGGTGCTGTGAATAACGCACGATCGCTGCGCCTCACCCGGTAGATGATTTCCCTGACGGCAGCCTTGCGAGGCGCCTTTCTACAATCATAATTTTGCTCCGCGCAGGCCGCGGTGCTGTTAAGGAAAGCCGACATGCAGCTTAAAGATACCCAGTTGTTCCGCCAGCAAGCCTTCATTGATGGCGCTTGGGTCGATGCGGACAACGGTCAGACGATCAAGGTCAACAACCCGGCCACCGGCGAAATCCTCGGCACTGTGCCGAAAATGGGCGCCGCCGAAACCCGCCGCGCCATCGAAGCCGCTGACAAAGCACTGCCGGCCTGGCGTGCACTGACCGCCAAGGAGCGTGCAGGCAAGCTGCGTCGCTGGTTCGAACTGATGATCGAGAACCAGGACGACCTCGCGCGCCTGATGACCCTCGAGCAGGGCAAGCCGCTGGCCGAAGCCAAGGGCGAGATCGTTTACGCCGCTTCGTTCATCGAGTGGTTCGCCGAAGAAGCCAAGCGCATCTACGGTGACGTGATTCCGGGTCACCAGCCGGACAAGCGCCTGATCGTGATCAAGCAGCCGATCGGCGTCACCGCAGCGATCACCCCGTGGAACTTCCCGGCGGCGATGATCACCCGTAAAGCCGGCCCTGCGCTGGCCGCTGGTTGCACCATGGTGCTCAAGCCGGCTTCGCAAACCCCATTCTCCGCGTTTGCTCTGGCCGAACTGGCGCAGCGCGCCGGCATCCCTAAAGGTGTGTTCAGCGTGGTCTCCGGCAGCGCCGGCGACATCGGCAGCGAGCTGACCAGCAACCCGATCGTGCGCAAGCTGTCCTTCACCGGCTCGACCGAAATCGGTCGTCAGCTGATGGCGGAATGCGCCAAGGACATCAAGAAAGTCTCGCTGGAACTGGGCGGCAACGCGCCGTTCATCGTGTTCGACGACGCGGACCTGGATAAGGCCGTCGAAGGCGCGATCATTTCCAAGTACCGCAACAACGGCCAGACCTGCGTCTGCGCCAACCGTCTGTACATTCAGGATTCGGTCTACGACGCGTTCGCCGAGAAGCTGAAAGTGGCGGTGGCCAAGCTGAAGATCGGCAACGGTCTGGAAGAAGGCACCACCACTGGCCCGCTGATCGACGAGAAAGCCGTGGCCAAGGTGCAAGAGCACATCGCTGACGCCGTGGCCAAAGGCGCCACCGTGCTGGCCGGTGGCAAGGCGATGGAAGGCAACTTCTTCGAGCCGACCATCCTGACCAACGTGCCGAAAGACGCGGCGGTCGCCAAGGAAGAAACCTTTGGCCCACTGGCGCCGCTGTTCCGCTTCAAAGACGAAGCCGAAGTGATCGCGATGTCCAACGACACCGAGTTCGGTCTGGCCTCCTACTTCTACGCGCGTGACCTGGGCCGGGTGTTCCGTGTGGCTGAAGCCCTGGAATACGGCATGGTCGGCGTCAACACCGGGTTGATCTCCAACGAAGTCGCGCCATTCGGCGGCATCAAGGCTTCGGGCCTGGGCCGTGAAGGCTCCAAGTACGGCATCGAAGATTACCTGGAAATCAAATACCTCTGCCTGGGCATCTAAGCCGGGAAAGGGATCGTTGCAAACGCAAAGGGCACGAGAGCGCTGTCCCTTTGCGTCGTTTCAAACCGGAATTTTCTCTGCGGCCGGGAACGCCGTGGCAGTCGATCATCGCATGCTGCCACCGCCGATTCCTCCCGCTTAATCCTTGAACCACGCCGCCCGATGAGCGGTGAATGAGGACTGTAATGAGCAAGACTAACGCTGAACTGATGGCCCGTCGTACCGCAGCTGTTCCACGTGGGGTTGGCCAGATTCACCCGATCTTCGCTGAATCGGCGAAGAACGCTACCGTGACTGACGTTGAAGGTCGTGAATTCATCGACTTCGCCGGCGGTATCGCTGTGCTGAACACCGGCCACGTGCACCCGAAAATCATCGCCGCCGTGACCGAACAGCTGAACAAGCTGACCCACACCTGCTTCCAGGTACTGGCCTACGAGCCGTACGTTGAACTGTGCGAAAAGATCAACGCCAAGGTGCCGGGTGATTTCGCTAAGAAAACCCTGCTGGTGACCACCGGTTCCGAAGCCGTGGAAAACGCCGTGAAAATCGCCCGCGCCGCCACTGGCCGTGCCGGCGTGATCGCCTTCACCGGCGCTTACCACGGTCGCACCATGATGACCCTGGGCCTGACCGGTAAGGTCGTGCCTTACTCGGCCGGCATGGGCCTGATGCCAGGCGGCATCTTCCGCGCGCTGTACCCGAACGAACTGCACGGTGTGAG
>NZ_JBIUVO010000024.1:0-61967 GCF_044742995.1 Pseudomonas sp. NPDC087803 | reverse complement strand
TCGCTGCACCTCCTCTCGCTGTGTTTGGCTGCGCCAAACGGTCGCTGCGCTCCCACCCCCGGATCAATCCCTCCACTCAGCCTTCCGACGTCGCCTGTGGATCAAGATCAAAAGCGGTACTCGAGCTTGCGCTCATTGTTTTGAGTGGGGCGGCTGCGCCGCATGGGGCATACACAAATCGAAACTGTGGGAGCTGGCTTGCCAGCGATTGCGGCCTGACAGCCGACCGATCTCCAACTGGCTGCACTCAATCTCACTGTAGGAGCCAGCCTGCTGGCGATGGCGGCCTGCGAGCCGACCACTCTCCAACTGAACACACCCAATCCCACTGTAGGAGTGAGCCTGCTCGCGATGGCGGCCTGACAGCCGACCACTCTCCAACTGACCACACCCATTCCAACTGTAGGAGTGAACCTGCTCGCGATGGCGGCCTACGAGCCGACCAGTCTCCACCTGACCACACCCAATCCAACTGTGGGAGCGGGCTTGCTCGCGAAAGCGGTGTGTCCGTCACCGCAAGTGTTGGATGTGCTGACGCTTTCGCGAGCAAGCCCGCTCCCACTATGGCTCAGCTGTGTGCCGCAGATTGGCTGATTTCTACATTATCCAGTACCCGATTCACCGCCAGCTCTGCCAGCATGATGATTTGCTGGATCGCCAGTATCGTCTGGCGCTGCGGGCTGTCGACATACGCCGCGATGTCGCTGGTCATGATGCTCGCCGAGGCCAGTGATTCGCAGGCGTGAACCAGCAGGCTTTCGTTGTCCTGGTCCGGGGCGACCTGGAACATGGTGCTGGGTTTGTGGAATCTCACCGCGGCGGCGGAGGGCTTCAGGTAGTGATCTAGCGCACGCTCGGCGGCGTCGTGGAGTTTTCTGGAGTCGAGGGATTCGTAGGGGGAGGTTTCGGGGGGATTCGGTGTGGGTTTGATCATCATGAGTTCTCAGTTGGTGAAGTGAAGCTACCTTCAATTGCCGCGACGCAATATGAGGTGGCAGCTGTACGCGGGTTCGCGGACCGATAACTGAGGAATCGGCATACCTCCAGGAAGGTATCCCGCGCACAGCCGCCATGACACAAACTACAGGCACCGAGGTGCCGTGAGGTTGGCGATTATGCATCAGTTATCGGGCCGCGACGCCCGTTCGCTGAATTTCCAGCGATCTTCAAAGCCTATCCAGCCGACTTCCGAAGCACAACCGACGCGACTTGTCGGAAAACTCCCGCTCACAACGCGCTTCTGTAGGAGGAACACCTTCCTTTGTAGGAGTGAGCCTGCTCGCGATAGCGGTATTTCAGTCACCAAAAACATTGACTGAAATACCGCTATCGCGAGCAGGCTCACTCCTACAGTGTTTGGGGTGAATTCCACATTGGTGTGCAACAAAAAAGGCGATGCCCCTCACGGAGCATCACCTTTCTGTTACCGCCGCTAAAACTTATTCCGGCAGTTTGTACGCAATCACGTAGTCACCCATCTTGGTGCCCAGCGAGCCGTGACCGCCGACAACGAGCAGCACGTATTGCTTGCCGTCCTTGCCAGTGTAGGTCATCGGGGTCGCTTGGCCGCCGGCTGGCAGACGCGATTTCCACAGCTCTTTACCGGTGTTCACGTCGTAGGCGCGCAGGTACTGGTCGAGGGTGCCGCTGAGGAAGCCGACGCCGCCTGCAGTGACCATCGAGCCGCCCATGCTTGGCACGCCCAGGGTGAAGCCGATCGGGATTGGCGAGCTGTCGCGGCTGGTGCCGTTCTTGCGTTTCCACACGACTTTGCCGGTGGTCAGGTCGATACCGGCGACGTAGCCCCAGGCCGGGGCCTGGCACGGTACGCCGAGTGGCGACATGAACGGGTGCATGATCACCGCGTAAGGCGCGCCGGTGTTCGGTTGCACGCCAGCAGTTTCGCTTTCGCGTTTGCTGCCGGCGGCAACTTCTGCGCGTGGCACCATTTTCGAGACGAAGGCCATGTAGTTCGGGCTGGTGAACAGCATCTGGCGAACCGGGTCGACCGAGACGCCGCCCCAGTTGAACACGCCGACGTTACCCGGGTAGATCAGGCTGCCCTGTTCCGACGGAGGCGTGTATTGGCCTTCGTAACGCAGTTCCTTGAACTGGATGCGGCACAGCATCTGGTCGAACGGGCTGGCGCCCCACATGGCTTTTTCGGTCAGTTCCGGGGCCAGCAGGTTAAGGTCCGAACGGGCCTGGGTCGGTGCGGTGTGGTCGCCTTTCACGGCGCCTTGCGGTACCGGGATTTCCTTGATCGGGATGATCGGCGTGCCGTCACGACGGTCGAGGACGTACAGGCTGCCCTGTTTGGTCGGAGCGATCAGTGCCGGTTTCACACCGTCGGCGGTTTTCATGTCGAGCAGGGTTGGCTGGCTGCCAACGTCCATGTCCCACAGGTCGTGGTGGGTGAACTGGTAGTTCCAGCGCACTTTACCGGTGGCCAGGTCGAGGGCGACGATGCCGGCGCTGAATTTCTCGGCGCCTGGAGTGCGGTCAGCGCCCCACTGGTCTGGAGTCTGGTTGCCCAGTGGCAGGAAGACCATGCCGAGTTTTTCGTCGACGCTGGCCAGCGACCACATGTTGGCCGAGTTGCGGCTGTAGGTTTCGCCTGGGGCCAATGGCTCGGTGGCGTCCGGCTTGTCGCTGTCCCAGTTCCATACGAGGTGGCCGTCGCGCACGTCGAAGGCGCGGATCACGCCCGATGGCTCGTTGGTCGACTCGTTGTCGGTGACGTGACCGCCCATGATCACCAGATCACGGGTAATCGCCGCTGGCGAGGTGGAGTAGTAGCCACCGGCGGTGAACGGGCCGATGCCTTGGGTCAGGTCGACCACGCCGTTTTTGCCGAAGCCTTCGCAGATCTTGCCGGTGTCGGCGTTCAGTGCGATCAGGCGCGCATCGGCGGTTGGCAGGTACAGGCGACGCGGGCAGGCCTGAGCGACGGCTTTACCGGCTTCGGAGATGACGGCGGAAGCGGCGTTCTCAGACTTGGCGTAAGCGGCTTCGTCGTAGTACGACACGCCACGGCAAGTCATGTGGGCGAAGCCCTTGAAGCCCACCGGGCTCTTGATCTGCGGGTCGAAGCGCCAGATTTCCTTGCCGGTGTCCGGGTCCAGTGCCAGCACTTTGCTGTGCGCGGTGCAGGCATAGATCATGCCGTTGACTTTGAGCGGGGTGTTTTCGTTGGTCAGCTCGACCGGGTCATCAGACGTCGGCAGGTCGCCGGTCTGGATGCGCCAGGCTTCTTGCAGCTTGCCGACGTTGGCCGGGGTGATCTGCTTCAGCGGCGAGTAGCGGTCACCGAATTCGGTGCGGCCATAGGCCTGCCAGTCGCCATCAGGCATGGCTGGTGCGGTGCTGGTCATGTCCGCGGTGTCGCGGCCCAGTTCGCCGAAGGTTTCGCCCGGGTGGGTGAACAGGCTGGCCAGGGCAGTCAGGCCGGCGAGAACCACGGCCACGCTCAGACCACCCGTGCCCATCGGCGCTGGGCCATTGAGCAGCAGCGGACGACGGAACCACGGCAGCAGCATCACGATGCCGAGGACGAACCACAGGGCCAGACGCGGCACCAGTTGCCACCAGTCCAGACCGACTTCCCACAGGGCCCAGACCGTGCTGGCGAACAGCACGATGGCGTACAGGCCCAGCGCAGCACGACGACGCAGCAGCAACAGAATGCCGCTCAGCGCAATGCCGATACCGGCCAGCAGGTAGTACAGCGAGCCGCCGAGCATGCTCAGCTTGACTCCCCCGGCCAACATGGCCAGGCCCATCAGTAGAAGCAGAATGCCGAGCAGGCTCGGTAGCAGACGGCCCCGACTCGAAGCACTTTCGGTGCTCATAGTGTGATTCTCCGTGACGTTTATGTAGTCCCGCGCTGTAGTCACTTTAGATGACGATTGAGCGCAGGTATGGTTCAGATAAAAACTTGTCTAGCTAACGAATTTCATGAACCCCCTGTGGGAGCGGGCTTGCTCGCGAAAGCGTCGTGTCAGTCGATGCATCCGTTTTCTGACACACCGCCTTCGCGAGCAAGCCCGCTCCCACATTTGGGATTTCGTAAATCGGTTAGAACGACGACTGGATCTTGATCCCCGCGATCAGCGCGTCATCGACGTCGTTCACGCCGCCCGGATGGCGGATGTATTGCAGGTTCGGGCGCACGGTCAGCCAGTTGGCGAGGTGCACGCCGTAATACAGTTCGGCGCTGTATTCGGTGTCCTGTGGTGGCAGGAAGGACGGGTCGTCATAGTCGTAAACCGCGTGGGCCTGATTGCTCGCTTCGGCGTTCTTGCGGAAGGCCGGGTTGACGTGCACGCGGGCCAGGGCGAAACCGATGTCGTCTTTGGCGCGGGCATCGAACGGGCCTTTGTAGACCACGCCGGCCTGTACGTAGTTGTCGATGGCGTTGGTTTTCTTGTCGTGCATCGTCGCGTTGGCGAACACGCTCAAGCCGCGTGAGTGGTCGCTGGCGATGCTGGTGACTTGCTGCTGGGCACCGAACCACACGCCGTGTTTGCTCGACGCGCTGCGGTAGGCTTCGCCGCTCAGTGCGGCAGGCTGGCCGTTCTGGTCTTTATAGACGTCAGAGGCCTTGGCGCTGCTGTAGTAGTAACCGGCGCGGTATTCGCCCGGCAGGTCGTTGAGTTTCGGCGTCCACACCAGTTCCACCGGCAGCACGGCGCCCTGGGTGCCGCTGCCGCTGAGTTTGAAGCCGTTGCCGCGATCGAGGTTCGACGGGTTCTGCTCATAGGCGCCAACCTGCGCGTACAGCTCCGGGGTCAGGTGATATTTGACCCGCAGCGCCCACTGGCTGACTGGCCAGTTGTACCAGATGCCGCCGACCCAGTTGCCGACCTGCGAGCCGCAGAACGCCAGGTTCTGGAAGTCGCACGGGAAGCTGTTGAAGTCTTCGCCTTCGCCGAAGCGGCCGACCTTGATGTCGAGCTTCTGGTCGAAGAATTTCTGCTGGTACCACATCTGCGTCAGGCGCGTGGTCTGGCCACGGCCCCAGACTTCCTGGGCCGAGGTGAAGCCGCCAACGCGTGGATCGTTGATCCGGTCGTTGCTGATGTTGTTGCCGCTGCGCTTGGTGATGGTCAGCTGAAATTCGGCATCGTCCCAGCCGAGGATTTTTTGCAGGTCCAGGTGCGTGCCCAGACCGAACTGATCGCTGTAGCGCGCGGTGCGATCGTGGTCGTAGCCGCCGTGCAGGTTGCTGCCCATTTCGCCGGTGTAATCGAGTTTGAAGTCGTAGCCTTTTTCCGAGAGTTCGGTACGCGTGCCGTTCCAGTCACCGAGCATCCACGGTGAGTCGCTGTCGAAGGCGGGCGCCGCCTGGGCGTAGGTGGCGAAGCCGAGCGCGGTGCAGCCGCCGAGCAGGCGCAGGGCTGAGATAGCGCTGTCTCGGGAGAAGGAAAAATCAGGCATGGGTCAGTCTTTTTTTGGTGTTTTTCGGGGGTGAACCGAGCGCTTCAATATGTCGCAGGCAGTGAAGCGATTCAGCTGAAGGGCGGCAGGATAATGATCTGTAACAAAAAGACAAAGGGCTTTTATAAACATGCATCCTTTCGGATTTTGTAACAGTACGAAAAGATCGCAGCCTTCGGCAGCTCCTACATTGGAATGCGTACACCTGTAGGAGCTGCGGGACGCTGCGATCTTTTGCCCTTGGCCTACATTTGAAGGAAGCCCTTCCACCGCGCCGGCCCCTCGGCTAAGGTGCGCGGCTTGTGCATTTTCACTCCGTCCAAAGGCCTGGCATGAACGACCACACTCCCGATCCGCTGCATGGCGTAACCCTTGAACAGATCCTCAATGCGCTGGTGGCGCATTACGAGTGGTCGGGGTTGGCCGAGCGCATCGATATCCGCTGCTTCAAGAGCGATCCGAGCATCAAGTCGAGCCTGACCTTCCTGCGCAAAACCCCGTGGGCGCGGGAAAAGGTCGAGCGCCTGTACGTGAAACTGATGCGCACCAAGCGTCCGCTCTGAGATGACCGCCGATTCGCGGCGCCGCCTGATCACGCTCCTCGCCAGCCTCGGCTGGGCCGGGTTGAGCATTCAGCTGTACCTGATTTTCCTTTCGCGGCTGAGTGTCGATGCCAGCCTGCTGGGCGGGCTGGTGAGTTTCTTCAGTTACTTCACGGTGTTGACCAACACCCTGGTGGCGACGGTACTGACCTGCGCGGTGACCCGGCGTGAGTCCGCTGCGCAGCGCTGGTTTCTACAGCCGTGGGTCAGCAGTGGGGTGGCGGTGAGCATTGCTGTGGTGGGGCTGGCTTACAGCATTTTGCTGCGGCATCTATGGCACCCCGAAGGCTGGCAGTTCATCGCTGATGAATTGCTGCACGACGTGATGCCGTTGCTGTTTCTCGGTTATTGGTGGTTTTGCGTACCCAAGGGCACGTTGCGCCTCAAGCACTTGGTGCTGTGGCTGATCTATCCGCTGCTGTACTTCGTTTACGCCTTGCTGCGCGGGCATCTGCTGGGCGCGTATGCGTACCCGTTCATTGATGTGGCGCTGCTCGGTTATGCACAGGTGTTCATCAATGCCGGGGGGATATTGGTGGGTTTTGTGCTGATTGGGTTGCTGCTGATCGGGATCGACCGCTGGCAGTCAGGACGAAGTTAAAAGGTCAATGTGGGAGCGGGCTTGCTCGCGAAGGCGTCAGGTCAGTCAACATCATGGTTGAATGATCGACCGCCTTCGCGAGCAAGCCCGCTCCCACAAGGGCAAATCACTCTTCTACCGAACCCTCAGCGCGCCAGTAGCCGACGGCTTTGATGAACTGTTCATTGAGCCCATGCTCATCCAGCAGCACCCGGCGGATCTGCCGCGAGACCTTGGTTTCGGTCGCTACCCACGCATACAGATTGCCCTTGGGCACCTGCAGTTGTTTGACCGTGGTCAGCAGGTTGTCCTTGCCACCTTCGCGCAGGACCCAGATCACATTGACCTGCGCCGCACTCTCCAGCACTTGTTGCTCGGCACCGTTTTCCACTTCGATCACCACCAGCGCCCTGCGATTGCTCGCCAGGCCTTCGAGGCGGCGGGCGATGGCGGGGAGGGCGGTTTCGTCGCCGATCAGCAGGTAGCTGTCGAAGATGTCCGGCACGATCATCGAACCGCGCGGCCCACCGATGTGCAGAAACTGCCCCGGCTTGGCCTGTTCCGCCCAGGTCGAGGCAGGGCCGTCGCCGTGCAGGACGAAGTCGATGTCCAGCTCGAGTTTTTCCAGGTCATAGCGACGCGGGGTGTAGTCGCGCATCTCGGGCAGCGGGCCGTTGTCCTTGCCCGCGCCGAGCACCATGGTCTCCAGCGCTGCGGTTTGTTCGGCATTTTGCGGGAACAGCAGTTTGACGTGATCGTCGGTGCCCAGGCTGATGAATCCGGCCAGCTCCGGTCCGCCGAGGGTGATGCGGCGCATGCGCGGGGTCAGGTCGACCACGCGCAGCACTTCGAGTTTGCGGCGTTTGATTTCGTGCATCACGCGGTGAATGGTTTGCGTATCGACTGCAGTCATTCGGCTTTCTCCGGGGCAGTTTGAACGGCAGGGCCGTCGACGATGGCTTTGGCGGTGTCATTGAGCAGCGCGGCAACCCGCTGGATTTCTTCCGCGCTCCAGCGTCCGTGGTGCAGTTGCAGGGCGTGGCGCAGGTTGTGCACCGCCTCGTGGATTTCCGGCGGCCGGTCATGGCCGCGCAATGAACGCTTGCTGACGTCGATGCGCATCCGCACACCGTCCAGCGCCACCGCTTGCTCGCTCAGAGACAAACGACCGGCGTCGGTCACGCTGTAGCGTTTTTTGCCGGCCTCGGCGTCGCCGCTGATCAAGTCGCTTTCTTCGAGGAACGTCAGGGTCGGATAGATCACCCCGGGGCTGGGGCTGTAGGCGCCGTCGAACATGCCTTCGATCTGGCGGATCAGGTCATAGCCGTGGCACGGCTGCTCGGCGATCAGCGCCAGCAGCAATAATTTCAGGTCGCCCGGGGCAAAGACCCGTGGGCCACGTCCGCCGCGCTCGCGGCCAGGACGTTTTTCGAAACCGTCGCGGCCGTCGCCGTGCTCGCGGTGGTGATGGGGGGAATGATGGTCTCTCATTTTGCCTTCTCGCTCGTCGTGTTTAGATACAACTTAAGATATATCTTTACGATCATGCAAGGCCTGTCGACCAATGGTTTGTGCATCACCCATCGAGTCGTCGAACGCAAAACGGCGAAAAACAATCAAAAAAACGGGGTTTTAAATCCCGTGGCAAAGGCGCAGATTAGTGCTAACTCTCTAATACTCGAGTTCGCCCTTTATTAACGGGTAAGTGTGGTACGGGTCTTACAGAAGTTGCTGTAAAGTTATGGCTCGTACAGTCATATGGCTGGCGCCGCGTAGTCTGGTTCTTACAGTTGAACATGAACTTTCCCGATTTCAGCGGTTTTTTCTTTCTAAACTAATCGCCGTCGGACTACGCGCTCGCAGGACGTTGCCTGCTTACTTTGAATATGAATTGGTTGACCATGCCTCGGCGTTGAAAGTTAACGGTAAGTCACTAACTCCTAGTGGCTGTTGTGCTCACCTTGATTTTTCGATGAATCAACTAATTTATATAAGACAGGTATTCAATGATGCTCAAGAAACTCGCCTTTGCCGCTCCTCTGACCGTATTGGCCATGTCGGCCTCGATGGCGTTTGCCGCCACTGAAGCCAAGCACTCGATCAGCATCGTGGCGCACGTGCCGGCCGATGACTTCTATGCGGTTCCGGTCGATGCCGATCTGGTCAACAAGGATCAGGACATGAGCTACAACCCGGCCACCGCTTCGATGCGCGAAGTCAACGGGCATTTCGACGTGCTGCACACCGCCGGCAAGGTTCATGCACGTCTGGAAGCTGTGCCGAAGCTGATCGCCGGCAACAAGACCATCGACCTCAAGGTCGAGCTCAACGGCAAGACACTGACCACCAACTCCCAGGAAGTGGTTGGCGAAGCCGAGTCCAACACCCGCTACCGTGCACCGTTCAAGGTCAGCGCCACTGGCGCCAAGCCAACCGCTGGCGACTACACCGGCGTGGTCATGCTGGTGGTAGAACCGTCGGTGTGATGTTTCAGGCAACAACCAACGCTTACTTGTCCAAGTAACGTAACCGGTCGGCAACTTTAAAGTTGTCCGGCCGGGTTTTAACTTTCCGGTTATCAGAGTATCCGTTCATGTTTCCGATGACGCCCATCGCGGCTGCGCTTGCGTTGCTGACTTGCAGCAGCGTACTGGCGGCGCCCCCACCAGTTGATAACTCTCCACGAAGTTTGCTGGCCCAGGCAAAAGGTTTGCCGGCGGAATTCGAAGAGCATTTTTTTGATGTTCCACTGGCCGTCAGAGTGGAACTTGATCAACAACCGCTGGGCGAGGCAATGATTGTTCTGTCGCGCGATGACCGCGTGACCTTGCTCGAATTTACCGACACCAGCGACAGCCGTTTCAGCGCCGCCGAGCGTGATACCTGGGCGAGCATCCTCAAACCCGGCGTGGCCCTGGGCGCGTGTAGCGCGCAATGCCCGGAGCAATTGCTGGCAGTGCATTACAACCTGGAAAACTCGTTGCTCTCGATCGCCACTGAAAACGCCGAGCGTGACCTGCAGACCCAGCGCTTTCATGAGCAGCCCGACGGCGGCAGCAGCGGTTTGATGCTGCGCAACCAGCTGAACCTCAACGGCGGCCAGGAGCAGGACCTGGGCGGGCGTTTCGGCCTGGAAGCCAGTGCCAGCCTTGGCAACTGGAGCCAGTCGTTCAACATGCAACTGGCACGCCTCGGCGGGCCGGACAATCAGACGTATCACGCAATACACGAGCTTTACACCCAGCGCGAACTGCAAGGCAGTTTTTTTCGCCTGGGCTATTTCACCCCCAGTTCCGAAGGCCTGACCCGCCAGCCCCGTTCATTCGGCACCAGTCCCGACACGGCGGTGGGCCTGATGTACGGCAGTTCCGACAGCCTCGCGGTGGACAGTCCACGGCCCAGCGTCTATCCGATCTTTGTCACGGCCAACCGCCAGGCGTCGGTGGAGGTCTATCGCGATGGCCTGCTGATCAATACTCAGGCCGTGCCCGCCGGTTTGCAGACCCTCGACACCCGGCCGTTGCCCGGTGGCATCTATGAAGTCGAAGTGCGCCTGATCGAAGACGGCCAGACCACTTCGACCACCCAGGAACTGGTGTACAAACCGGTGAACTGGCGCAACCTCGACGAGCGCTGGCGCTACAACCTGTTTGCCGGGCAGGAAACCCGCTTGTTCAGCAACTGGGACGAACAGGACAGCGGCGATTTCACCGCCGGCGCTGCGCTCAATTACCTGTTGCACCCACGAGTGATCCTCGGCCTGTCGGCGCGCCAGGTGCGCGAGACATTGCAATACGGCACCTCGATCGACTGGAGCCTGGCCGACAGCGTCAGCCTCTACGCCAACCTTTATCAGACCGAAAAACACGGCACCGGCGCCGACGTGCAGGGCCTGTACAACTACGGCTCCGGCAGTCTGGTGATCAGCCACAATCGCAGCTGGCTCGACACCCGCAACACCTACGACACCCTGCCCGACGGCACCCGCGTGCGCCAGCGCAATGTGTTCACCGGCGAGACCAGCAATTCATCGCTGGCACTCAATCATCGCATCAGCCGCAAGAGCTCGCTCAGTGCGCGGGTTTCGCACAGTGAGGGCAACGTCGAAGGCGTCGGCATGGATCTGGGCTGGACCCAGCGCACCGAGCTGTTCGGCAGCGATGCCAACTGGCGCTTGTCGCTGTTCGATCGACCGGGCAGCTACAGCAGCGGCGATGCGCGCAATCGCGGGGTCGACCTGAGCATCAACGTGGCGCTGGGTGGCCCAGGGCAGCAGATTTCCGGGAGCATCGGCAGCCGCACCGCGCGCGATGGCAGCCGCGACAACAACGGCTCGGTCGGTTATCGCAAGGACCTCAAAGACCATGTGCTGCAAAGCGTTTCGGTCACGGCGCTGACCGATACCTACGGCGTCGGCCTGGCCAGTCTGGCCAATTTCCGCACCGACAGCGTCAACGGCGACGGCTTCCTGCAGCGCTCGTCCTATAACGGCAATTTCACCGGTGGCGTCAACCTCGACAGCAGTGTGGTGTTCGGCGGCAATCAACTGGTCATGACCAGCCAGCATCAGGCGCGCGGTGCCGGGATGATCGTCGATGTCGAGTCGGACATCGACGGCATCACCTTGCGCGCCGACGACCTCAGCGGCGGCAGTGCGGCGCTGCGTCCGGGGCGCAATTTCATTCCGCTCACGGCGTATCGCAACAGCTCGGTGAGCTTCGACTTCGAAGGCAATCACGCACCCGCGGCGAATATCGAACCGGCACGCACCCGCTATCACCTGAACAAGGGCGGCGTCGAGTACCGCAAGGTGCGGGTGATGCAGACGGTCACCGTGCTCGGACGCCTGCTCGATCCACAGGGCCAGCCGCTCAAGGGCCACCACGTGATCAACCACGCCAGCCGTGGCGTCAGCGAAGTCGACGGATTCTTTTCGATGGAAATGCATGCCGGCTCACCGACCCTCGAAGTGCGCTACGCCGACCAGTTGCTGTGCCAGTTTCGCCTCGACATGGACAAGCACCGCAGTGAAAACGATGTGCTGATGATCGGTGACCTGCGCTGCTCGCCGGATACGTTGGCGCACGTAACAGATACTCGTCAGGAAGCCGGTTGAATGATCAGTCTCAGAAGTTTGCGCCGCCTGAGCGGGTGCCTGCTGGCAATGTTGGTAGCGCCCTCGGCAGAAGCCGCCACTCAGGAAATCCGCGCCCTGTTCATGCCGGATTCGGCCAATCCGCAGCGCAACACGTTCGTCAACCAGACGCCGTCCACGGGTTACTGCGAGTACTACCCCGATATCTGTCGCAACAGCCAAACATTCAGCATCCGCCTGCCGACGCGCGTTGTATCGAACAAGCCGATGCAGGCCAACGCCGCTCCCCGTGACAGCGCGATGTTCAAGGTCCCGGGTGGCTGGCGCTCTCTGACCGTGGCCAATGCCGATACCGGGCAAACCAGAGTTGTAGAAGTGCGCATCGCCGGTGTCGGCTCCAACTACATTTTGAGTGACACGGCCGCCAGACTCACCGGCACGTCGACCCCGCTGGAGGGGCACACTCAATTATGGGATGGTTTTAGCTGGGTTTACGCGCCACAGCCTTGTACATCGACCGGGATGGGGTTTTTCGGTGGGGCGACTTTCGCCTTTTTCTGGAAAGTCCCGGATGAGCGGGCCTGTGTCAAGGTCGCCCGTTTTCCAATCCCCGCCATGACCTACGACTACCTGGATTTTGCCTACGAATTGCGTACGCCCAATCCGTTGGAAATGTTCTCGGGGCACTACACCGGCAGCTTGAGTTATCGGCTCGGCCCGGGGGGAGATTTCGACTTCGGCGACGTGATGATCCCGAATGACCCCGACCTGACCCTGAACTTCAATCTGGAGGTTCAGCACACCCTCAAGGTCGACGTTCCGCCCGGTGGTGACAAGATCCGCCTGGTACCGGCCGGTGGCTGGCAGAGTTGGCTGCAGGCTGGCCGGCGGCCAGTGAGTCTGTTCCGCGACCAGACGTTCAATATCTCGGCTTCGTCGCGATTCAAGATGCAGTTGCGCTGTGGGATCGGTATCGACCTTAGTGAATGCGCACTCGAGAACCGCGAGGCGAATCGGCGGATTCGGCTCGAAGTCAGCGTCAGCCTGCCAGCCGGCCTGACCGATCTTTCCGGGCAACCGGTCAGGCGTGCGCGCTTGCGATCAGGTCCGGATAACGCGCTGGAGTTCAAGCCGGGTTTCTATGTGGACCGGGCCCCCGGAACGCTGCATTTCGAAATCCCGTCGCAGTACGTGGAGTCCATATTGCGCCCGGGTGAATCCGCTACCTATATCGGCCAGGTCTGGGTGATCTGGGACTCGGAAATCTGATGCACGGCCAAACGAGCAATCGAGCCGGTAATGTGTTCAATGACCAAGGAATAAAGGTGATGAAACGTCTGTTGTCAGTAGTGAGTCTTTGCGGGTTTTCGCTGGTTCTTCACGCCGCCCCGCAGATCAACGTGGGCACGGTGTACGACTACCTCGACGGTGACAAGAGCACCTATCTCAAGCGGGTGTTCAACAGCGGTGACAGCACCGCGTTCGTCAAGGTCAACATCCTCGAAATCGTTTATGACGCCGATGGCACCTCGCGGGAAATCGAGGTCAAGAGCCAGGCCGACGCACGCAGTCGCGACGGCCTGATGGCCAGCCCGGCGCGGTTGATCGTACCGGCCAACGGCATGCAGGGCACGCGCCTGCTGCTGATGGGCGAGCGCGACCGCGAGCGCTATTTTCGCGTGCGCTTCATCCCGGTGGTGCCGGAAAAGGAAGACGAATTCGCGGTCTCGGCCCAGGAGCGCGACGAGTACAAAAACACCCTGTCAGCGGGCGTCAACGTCATGACCGGTTTCGGCACGGTGTTCTTCGTGCGCCCCAAGGACGCTCGCTTTGACAGCGTCATCGAAGACAGCCCCGGGCGTTATCGCCTGCGCAATAACGGCAACACCGTGGTGGTGATCGATGAGTTTCGCAACTGCGCACTCAAGGACGAAACCGCTTGCGAGCCGACCACCAAGCACCATGTTCGCGCCGGCAACAGCTTCGAGTTCGAGAAGCAGGCAGGACGCGAGTACCGCTTCAACCTGGTGGAAGGCGACAGCAAAAAGACCTTGCGCGTCGCCGGCAGCTAATCAAGGGATGACCTGACATGACCAAGCATTTGATCAGTGCCACGTTCGCCGGCCTGCTGGCGTTGTGCAGCGCCTCGCTATTTGCCGCGCGCGAGGAACACCGGTTCGAGATCTCGGTGGATATTCCGACCCTGGGTTTCTATGTCATCCCGGCCGAGACGGACTGGATTCATCGACCGCAGATTCTGCCGTGGAACGTCAGCACTTCGACCCTCGGCGGCTTGCGCAAATACTTCGACCTGCGGCACGACACCAGCGCCATCGAGGCTCGACTCGAGCGCGAACCGTACCTGTCCAATGGTCGCGACGAACAGAACATTTATCTGCGCGTCAGTTTCGCCGGCAAGCCCCTGAGCCACGAGGCGTTGCCCCGGCAGGTGGTGACGGCGGAGCAGGCACGGATCGGCGGAAGGTTTGCCCTGGAGATCGAACCGATCGTTCCCGTCGGCGGCTACAAGTCGGGCAGTTACTACGGCAATGTCCACCTGATTTTCAATGCGGCAGCGCCGTGAATTTTCTCTGCTCACCGAGACAATCATGAAGCCATTTATCCTACCGCCACGCTTCTCGCGAGCCGGACACCTGGTGGCGCTGCTGCTGGTGTTGTTCGCGCCTGCCGCCGAGGCACTGACCCAGCAGATCAGTGCCTCGTTCCGCCCCGATTCAGCCAACCCGCAAAACAACCGATTCACCAACACCACACCGGTCAGTGGTTATTGCGAACAACATCCGACGGCTTGTCGCGACAACAATATTTTCAGCATTCGCCTGCCGCTGCGCTTCGACTCTGTCCGGGCGCTGCAACCAGACGCCGACGCCCGCAACAGCGCAATGTTCAAACTGCCCACCGAGTGGCGCTTGCTGTCGGTGACCAACACCGAAACCGGGGAGACAGAGCAGGTCGAGGTGCGGATCGCAGGTTTTGGTTCTGACCAGTTGTTGAGCCATAGCACCGTTGATCTGACGGGCGCGCCGGATATCCGCCAAGGGCATGACCAGTTGTGGCACGGCAGTGGCTGGCTGTTTGCTGCGCCACCGTGCCAATACAGCGGTTTGGTCACGTACACCAGTCGCACCTACAGTTTTTTCTGGAAAACCCCGTCGGAAGGCACCTGCGTCAAGGTCGCGAGGTTCGTGGTCCCCGCGATGTCCTACCAGTACCTGGATTTTGCCTACGAGCTGCGCACGCCCAATCCACTGGGCATGTCCTCCGGGGTTTATAACGGGCAGTTGAGTTATCGCATCGGCCCCGGTGGGGATTTCGACATGGGCGACGTCATGCTGCCGAGCGATTCGACACTGACGCTGGATTTTGCCCTCGACGTGCAGCACACCCTCAAGGTCGAGGTGCCACCGGGCGGTGACCAGGTCCAGTTGGTGCCGGCCGGTGGCTGGCAGAGCTGGTTGCAGGCCGGACGTCGGCCGGTAAGCCTGTTTCGTGACCAGATCTTCAATATTTCGGCGTCGTCGCGTTTCAAGATGCAGCTGGAGTGTGAAACACCGGGGATCGTCACCGACTGTGTGTTGCGCAGTCGCACCACCGACGGCATGGTTGAATTACACGTTTTCCTCAGTCTGCCCAATGGCCTGACCGACCTTTCCGGGCAGCCGGTCAAGCGCCGGCGATTGCGCACCGGCGCAGCCAACGCGCAATACTTTCAGCCAGGTTTCTATGTGGACCGAGCCCCCGGCACCCTGCATTTCGAGATCCCGGCATATGCCATGGAATTCTTATTGTTGCCCGGCCTTGGCGGTGCCTATTCCGGGCGGGTGACCGTGATCTGGGATTCGGATGTCTGACTGCCCGCCTGAACAGAAGTCAGGCGGGCTGCGGCCTCAGAGCCCGGCGCGGGTTAGCGCTTCACGGGTCAGACGGCGTGTCAGTGCTTTTTCCTCATCACCCAGATCGACCAGCAGGCGCTCGAAAATCGCATCGCTGATCGGCGCGTCGTCGAACACCACCGTCGGTGGCACCGGCAAATCGTTGATCAGCGTATTGAGCTGTTCGCGTAGCGCGCTGCGTTCGGCATCCACGCGCGCCTGCGTCCATTTCAGTTGGGTTTCGCGCAGGGTTTCCAGTTGCTCGTAGCGGGCCTGGTACAGACGCTTGTTGCGTTCCAGGCGCACCGGGTACTTGTCGCTCAGGTACTGCGCCCAGAACGACTGTTCAAGCATGGCGTCGATCAGCCCGTCACCCTCGCCGAGCGCCAGTACCGTTTCGTAGGCCTGATCGATCATTGCGTCGGTGACCCCGGACACCGGCCGATACAGCATGTCCTCGGACTGCCACGGCAGACCGAGACGTTTCGCCAGGCCGGTCTGATAGGCCAGATAGACTTCGACGTCATCCGGGGCACCGCCACGGCTGGCGACATCGGCCCGGGCAATCTCGTTGACGTGCTCCAGACGCGCGGCGCCCTTGGCCAGGGTCACCAGTTTGCGTTCCAGCTCCTTCGGCTCGATGGAATAGGCATGGGCCTCGTAGGCCAGTACGTTGATGCCCATGTTGTTGAATAACTGCGCACCGGCATCGGCGCAATCCACCGGGGCGACCACCATGGTGAACAGCTTTTCTCGCAGACGGCTGTCGACATGCACCGCATCGAGCATGCGCCATACCCGCTGCATCAGTTGCTCGCGGGCCGTACCGCCGGCGCGATAATCGGCAAAATCGCGCACGCTCAGCAGGGTTTGCATGAACGGCTGGGCCGCCGGTTCATCGACCAGCTCCGACCACGGCGTTTCGCGGTTTACCCCCCAGCCCGGCACGTCGCCCCAGTAATCGGCGCCAAAGCTGGAAATGATCGAGTTGACGCGCAGCGGGTCGCTGAACAGGACGGGTTCCGGCGGCAGGCTCATCGCTCGACGGTGGGCCTGATAGCGCAGTTGGTCGAGTTCCGACAGGGCGCCGACATCCAGGCGCGTGCGCGCCACCAGCCACTGCGCTTCGGAACCGGTCGGCACCTCGGGGATTGCGCTGAGCGGGTTGCCACGCAGATCGAGCAGAAAGCCCCGTGGTCGTGGTTTGGCCAGAGTGCCCTGCGGCCACTCGGTCAGCCCGGTGTACTTGAGCGCAACCACCTTCAGGCGTGGCATGCGCGACAGGTCGGGCGACAGGCCCAACGGGTTGTCGTCCATCTTCAGCACTTCAAGATAGGTCAGGCTGCGCAGGCGCTCGACCGCGGTGGTGTCCAGCACGATGTGGTTGTTGCTCAGGCGCAAGCGTTCGAGACGCCGCAGGGTGGTGCCGATGCGCTCGGGCAAGCGTGTCAGTTCGCAATATTGGGCACTGAGTTCCACCAGGTTCGGGAAGTCTTTGAGCAGACCCGTGGCCTCGCTGGAAAACCGTGTGTTGTCGAGTTTCAGCACCGAGACCTTGTCGAGGAATTTCTTCAGCACGGGACGTTTGGCCCACCAGACCTCCAGGTCCACCGACAGCAGTTGCCGGGACAGGTCCAGCGCGTAGACCGACGGGTCGGCGCGGTTGCCGAGGTCAGTGTTCTTGCGTTCGAAACACTCCAGCAGCCGCTCGTAGATGTGCAGTCCGCCGTCGTCGCGAAAGCTCTGGCTGGCGGGGCCCCAATGCTCCGGTTGCTGGAAGCGCCAGCGATGGACGATGTTGCGCAGTTCACGCAGATCGTTTTCATGGGCCTCGATCGCCGTGAGCGGTGCGCCCTGTTCAGTCAGGGCATTGGCGAATGCGTCGACTTCATCCGCGCTGAAGTGCGGATGCAGATCCTCGATGCGTTCCTGCAGCGTCGTGCCATCCTTGCTCAGGCCGCCACCCCGCAGCAGAAACAACATGTTGGGTTCGGCCGCCGGGCGGATCGGCGGCGTCGCCAGAACCGTGCGGCGCTCGCTCGGCGCCTGGGTCTTGGCGAGGATCCATTGCTTGAACGGCTCGACCTCATGCGTTTGATAGCCGAGGGCATTGCGCCCCTCGTGAGTGATCGCCTGCAGGACTGTTTCATACAGACCGCTTTCGGCATGCAGCGGCTGGTCGGCCGCATCGCGCAGCAGATAGCGGTCGGTCGCGACACGCACCAGCACCCGTAGCCGTGTGGCTGATTCGGCACCGGCGGCACAGCGTAGTTCGCCGTCGAACGTGGCCTCGCGAATTTCCACCCGCAGCGCCCCGAAGCTGTCGCTGTAATGGCGCAGGGCGCCGAGGATCAGCCGTTCGCTGTCGAGGTTGCTCAACGCTTCGTGCTGCAAACCCTGGGCAGCCCGCACCGACTGCAATTCAAACTGCACCTCACGGGCGCTGGTGCGCAGACGCAACGGCAAACGGCGGTGCGCGGTGATCTGCTGCAACTCCAGCGGAGTGGCCTGGGCGACCACCCGTTCGGCGAGCACCGGGATCAGTTGCGGGCAATCCACCAGCGCCTGACTGGCGGCCGGCGACAGGGGCGCTACGGGCGCATCCGGGCCGGCCATGCCGAGCCGTTGCAGGGTGTCGGCGAGCAACGGCGGCGGCTCGGCGTTTTCCACGTGCATGCGTCGCAGTGTGTTGTCGTCGGTACCGGTGAGCAGACGCATATGCTCTAGTTGTGCACTGCTGAAGCCATCGGTGCGGTGCCCGAGTCGGCGCATCAGCAGGGTTCCTTCCCACTGGCGCGGATTTTCCGTTTCACAGACCCAGGCACCGCGCCCATTGTGCTCAAGAGTCGGTGCATAGGCTTGCGGGCGGCTTGGGTGGCGGATGCGATGCTCCCCGGTCGGCTCCTTCGTCACTTCGAACAGGCCATGATCCAGGCGCAACAGTTGTTTGCCGTCCAGGGCATGCAAGCCTTGCGCGTCGGGGCGCACGTGTGGCGCCAAGGTGGTTTCCGGCAGGCGATAGGGGGCGAGGTCGGGGTTCCACAGGCGTGTCTTGCCATCGGCCAACTGCACCGGTTTCATCCCCGCGACAAAGGACGAGAGCTTCACTCGAGCGACGTGGCCCAGGGTGGTGCCGGCGGCGAATGCGCCGAGCTGGACGATGCTTTCCAGCACGCCGATGGCTTGTTCGCCGGCCTCGGCCAGATGCCCTTCGGCCAGATCCACTACGCCTTCGAACACCCCGTCGAGCAGTTGATAGCTGGTATAGGCGAGCATCAGCTCGCCGAGGAACGGCACGAACGGCGTGGCTACCAACAGCGCGACGTCGAGGATGTCGGAGAACATTTTCTGCAGGTTGTCCCACCACGCCCAGCGGGCCATGCGGTCGGCGTAGGCGGTGGCAATCGCGAGCTCGGCGGCGTCATTGAGGATCTTGTTGAGTTTGCAGCGATACAGATAACCCCACAGGTCACCGTTGAACCGGTTCTCGCGGTCGTCCTGGAATTTCACCAGGCTGAATTGTAGGTTCGGATTGTCCACGGCTGTTTCGCGCCAGCTCGGCAGGTTGGAGCCTGGCGCTGCGGGCTGCCATCGGACGGTTTCCAGACGCTCGTTGAGGCGCGCGAAAAAACTCCCGCGCTGGCGCTGGTCGACGAACTGGCTGAAGAATTTCTGATAACCCGAAGGCGTGCTTCTGTCGCGCAATTGCCGGGTCAGTTCGGCCATCAGCGCCAGCGTCGACGGGTATTGCTTGAGCGGATGTTCCGGATCATGGGGCACATAAGCGATGACCGGTACGGTGGCCTGCGCGCTGAAAACATCCGGGGCGATCAGGATGATCCCGGTCAGCGTGGTGTCCATCATCGCCAGGTTGTAGTAGCTGACCGTCTGGCCTTTCCATTTCAGCTGACGGCGGTCATCGAGCATGCCCTGGACGATCCGGTAGGCGTGCGGATCAATGTCCTTTTTCATCAGGGCCATGCGCGCGGCCAGGTCCAGCGCGTGCTTCTGGCTGAGGCTGACCTTGTGCCGCAGCGCCTGCCGGGCAACGCCGTCGTCGGGCAACAGAAACGCCTTCAGGTGCTGCTGGTAGCGCGCGCCGAGATCGAGCTCGCGGCACAGCGCCTTGAACTGCTCGATAGTGATCCTGCGTTTGAGCGGTTTGACCGTGAAACGGCCATTGGCATCGGGGCGGGTGATGAACTCCGAATCGGCACTGAAGGTTTCGCCAGCGGCAAAGTTATGCAGCGCGGCGTCCAGCAGCGACACCGTGCGGCTGTGGGTGGCGCCGGCAAAATCATGCGCCCACCATGAGGTTTTCACCGGCGCGTACAGGCGCACCCAGGTCTGCTCGACATCGTCTTCGATGCCGAAGCGCGACTTCAGCGCTTGCTGCAGCAGCGGTTTGGCAAAGGCATGGACGTCTTGCAGATTGCTCAGTGCGTTGTCGACTCCGTTCTGCGTCTTCCAGGCCATCTGCAACGCCTGTTGCAGACGCTGCTGATCGGCGGGCGCGGCGTCGCGCTGCCAGGGGGCGAGGCCGGGTCTGGCGGTCTTGAGTTGTTTGATGCGAGCCAGAGGGGTGTCGAGCAGCCACGCCGGCAAAGCGTTGGCGATCACCTGTTGATGACCGCTGAAATCGGCAGGGGCGAGGGGTGGCCCTTGCAGGGGAATTCTGGGCATTGCGCTGATCGTCCTTGATCAAAAGTGGAGCGATCAGACTAGGCAACGCCGGGCGCCTAAAAAAGCGCAAATACCCGCTTGAAGCCCGGCGGGTAGTTGCGCCGATCCTTCGAAAATTCAACGCTGAAAAATGCCGGGTTACTGCACCGACTGCGCGTTTGTATGCCTTAACGCGCCGCCGTGGTCTGCGGTGCCTGACACATGGTGTGCGTGCCCGGTTGCAGGTACGGCGAGAGGATCGGCGCCATGCCCTTGAGCACCTGCACCGGCAGCGCCGAGGTGAACTTGAAGTTCTCCGCCGAGCGCCCGGGAACGAACGCGGTCAGCGTGCCGAAGTGGTTGTCGCCGATGTAGAACACGAACGTCGCCGTGCGGTTGATCGACTTCGAACTGAGAATCCGCCCGCCGGAGCCGATGGCCTCGATGCGGTTGTCGCCGGTGCCGGTCTTGCCGCCCATCACCAGCGGCGTGCCGTCGGCGGTTTTGAAACTGCCGGAAACGCGTTTCGCCGTGCCCGAGTCCACCACTTGCGACAACGCCTCGCGCATCGCCGTAGCGACCTCCGAAGGCATCACCCGTTTGCCCACATGCGGGTCGTTGGTCAGGCGCGTTTCATACGGGGTGTCGGCGGCAAAATGCAGGCTGTCGATGCGCAGGGTCGGCATGCGCACGCCGTCATTGAGGATGGTGCCGATCAGCTCGGCCAGCGCGGCAGGGCGGTCGCCGGAACTGCCGATGGCGGTGGCCAGCGATGGCACCAGGTGGTCGAACGGATAGCCGACTTTCTGCCAGCGCTGATGAATCTCGAGGAACGCTTCGATCTCGAGCATGGTGCGGATGCGGCTGTCACGGGCGCCCTTGTGTTTGCTTTTGAACAGCCAGCTGTAGACTTCCTGACGCTCGAACTGGCTGGCCTTGACGATCTGACTGAAGGTGGCGTCCGGGTTGTGCAGCAGGTAGCCCATCAGCCACAGATCCAGCGGGTGGACCTTGGCGATGAAGCCCTGATCGGGCAGATCGTAGGTGCCCGGGCCGTAGGCGTCGTACAGGCGGATCAGACGATCATCGGTGAGTTTTTCGCTGAGCTTGGCGCCTTTCAGGTGTGCGCGCACGAAGCTGTTGAAGTCTTCCTGACTGGCATTGGGCAGCAGATAACGGTGCACCGCAGCCATGCGGATCGGGGTCGGGCGCATGCTGTCGAGGAAGGTCTCGAGGCGCGCCTGGGTGTCCTTGTTCTTGTACTTTTTCCAGAACTTGAGCAGGAACGAAGTCCCTTCGCGGTCGGCGAAATTGGCCAGGTATTCCTGACGCCGCGGGTCGCGGTCGTCCTTGAGCAATTCGGCGCTGCTGTTGGGGCCGGAGTAGGTGACGTAGCGCACCACGTCGCGCATCAGGCGAATGAACGGCAGGTTGATCGACTCGCGCAGGGCATCGCGCAGGGTCGGCATGCGGCCGTTGTCTTCCTTGCGAAAGTTGTGGAACACGTGCAGGCCGCCACCGGTGAAAAACGCCTCACCGGGGCTGGCCGAATATTTGCGGTCAAGCGCGGCACCGAGCATTTTCGACAGGTCGTGATCCTTGTTCTGGATCAGGTAATCGATCACCCACTGGCTGAGCCGGTCCTGATCCGGCACCTCGACTTTCTTCAGTTCCGGCACGCTCATGGCGCCGTACTTGTCGTGCAGTTCGGAGATGATTTGCAGGTAAGTGGTGAGCACACGCATCTTCGCTGTCGAGCCGAGTTCGAGCTTGCTGCCTTCGTTGATGTCGAACGGCTGATCGGTGCTGTCGGTCTGCACCCGCACCCGCGAGCCGTCCGGGGTCAGCTCGAACAGGGTGAAGCTGTAGCGCACCTGGGTGGTGCTGGTGGGGGTCAGCAGGCGTTCGCCGATCAAACCGATCTGCCCGGCAAAGGTCGGGTCGGCGAGTTTTTTCAGGTAGTCGGTGGCCTGGGTCTGCAGCTCGCCCTGCAAGGTGCTGGTGGCCGACAGGTCGAGACGATCGAGGTCGTACAGCGGACGGTTGAGCATGCTCGCCAGACGGCTGCGGGCGACGCTGATGCCCTTGTTGGTTTCGATCGGCTGGATCGTCGGCTGGGTCTGCCAGTCGCGGTAAGTGACCTTGCTCGCCAGCGCGGCATCGGCCAGCGCGCTGTCGATCACGCCGTTCTGTTTGAGCAGGCGCAAGTGGCTGTCGGTGAGGTCGGCGAGCTCTTCACGGCCCTTGGTCAGGTAATGCGAAGGGCGGCGCTGGGCGATCATCAGCGAGAGCATTTCGCGCAGGGCGAGGCCTTTGTCGGCCATGGTTTTCGGGTCGGTGGCCGGGCTGTTCAGCTGTGCGTTGGCCTGGTTGAAATCGCTGCCGTACCAGACCCGCAAACCTTCGGCCATGCCGTGGACTTCGCCATGCCCCGGCACGGCGGAGAGCGGCACGCTGTTGAGGTAGTCGCGGATGATGTTCTGCCGCGCGCCGAGGGTGTCCGGGCCGGGCTGATAGGCGCGAACGCTGGCGGACAGCATCTGGCGGATCTTCTCCGCGCCGGAGACCGTCAGGCCGTCAGGCGAGTGCCGGTACTTCTCCAGTTGCGTCGCCAGGGTGCTGCCACCCGCCGATTGCCCCGGCAGATGGAGCAGCTTCGCCACTTGCGACCAAGCCGCCATGCCGAAACGCGGCCAGTCCACCGCCGGGTTGGCCAGCGGTTGTTTGGGGTCGAGCAGAAAGCGGTTTTCGATGAACAGCAGACTGCTGACCACCACCGGCGGAATCGCCGCAAAACTCGAATACAGCTGCTGCGGATATTTGTACTGGTACAACGGCGCGGCGCGGCAATCGGTGATCGACAGCCCGGCCTGAATCTTTTCCGAATAGGGCACGAACAGACCTTTGTCGGTATAGCTGAGCAATGCCGGAGAAAACCGCGTCTGCTCGGTGACGACGTAATCGCGCTTGAGCAGGCGCGGCAGGAATTCATCGAGAGAGCTGTAACCCAGACGCAGATCGAACGGCCCGTTGCCCGGGTAGCGGATCGCTTCGCTGGGGCCGGGTTCCAGCTGATATTTGAGCGAGGCGGCGTATTGGCTCAGCTCACGGGACTGAAAACGCGAGGTGCGCATCTCCTTGCTCGCGGCCAGGCCCAGCACGATTGCGATAATCAGCAGCAATAACCAGAACGCCTTCCAGCCATGCCGGTTGCGGCTTTTTTTTGGGGGGACAGGCGCTTCATCCACACGTTCAGTCGGAACCACGGCTTTACTCGAATCGGTTTGCCACAAAGCGCCCATAGTCGATTGATCCATTCACGCAGATTGATCGGACTTGACTGAAGCTTAGACGGTGGTGGCGGATGGGGAAAAAAATGTGCGGGGTAGCCATCTGAACAAAACTGAAGTCGGTGGCTGTTTTGTGTGGAGGTTATCTGTGGAGAGGGGATTATTTGTGGTGATGGAATTAATCTGTGGTGATGGGATTTACCTGTGGCGAGGGGATTTATCCCCGATGGGGCGCGAAGCGGCCCCTAACCCAGGGGCACCGCATTTGAAGAGCTTGGGCCTGCTGCGCAGGCCATCGGGGCTAAATCCCCTCGCCACATTCAAATCTCCTGACCACAGATAAATCTTCTGACCACAGATAAATCTTCTGACCAAAGATAAATCTCCTCACCATGATCGGCTTCGGTAACGGACCTAGAGCCAGCAGGCGTCCCAAAGCGGGTAGTCGCCAATCCGCTCCACCAGTCCTGCCCGTAGCGGATTGGCGACGATGTAACGGGCGAACGGTTTCAAGTCCTCACCGTCACGGATGGCGCGGTCGTGGAAACCGGTTTGCCACAATCGGCCGCGACGACCGGTTTTCCTGTTAACGGCTTGGGTGCAGCGCGCCTTAACCGCGCCAATGACATTGCCAAGATTGTCGCTGTTCAACTGCATCAGCCAATGAAAGTGATCAGGCATGACCACCCAGGCAATGGATTCCACCAAGCCTTGTTCATGGGCGTGGCGAAACTCTGCAACCAATAAACGGCCTGTGCGCCAGTCGGAAAATACCGGCTGTCGGTCATACACGACAGAAGTGACGAAATAGGCTCGACCTGTTTCGGAGTGTCGGCCTAAACGAAGACGGTAGGTATTTGGTTTGACTGGCATGTTCGCTCCTTGCGTTCAGTGATCAAGGCCTGAAGGCTAGTGGCGGATTACTTGGGTGGGATCTGTAAATGCCGTAGGAATTTTCGGACGTGGCGAGTAGATGGGGTTGCCTGTGGCGAGGGGATTCAGCGAAACGTCGCACCGCCCCGATGGGGCGCGAAGCGGCCCTGACCAAGGGTGACCAAATTTGAAGAACTTGGGCCTGCTGCGCAGGCCATCGGGGATAAATCCCCTCACCACAAGAGCTTTCAGCGCAAATGGGCCATATGAACTGAGGAGTACCGGTTTAGAGCTGTTAAATCTTCAATACCACCCACCCAAGGGCATGACGATGCACCAACGCTGTGCAATACTCGCCGGCCTTTTTGGTGGCGACTATTCCTACGTAAAGCAGTTAATGCCTCTCCGTAATCCGGCTTTCTGCCGAGAGTTCCCGCTGAATGTTGTTGCTTATAGAGTGAAAAGCCCTGTCACAAGCTTTTTATACTGCACGCCCCGCTGATCTTGCAGGTCGGGACCTGCGAGACGCGTTTGCCCACGAGGCAAGCGCGGTTTCGGGAAGCCTGGGCCTATCGGTCGACGCTTCGCCACTCGGTGGTCATATCCAATAACAAGACGAGGTTGTATCCCTATGCCAGTCGGCAATCACCTGCCCCATGGCGAGACCGCTCACGGCGGCCCGCTCAAACGCGAACTCGGTGAACGGCATATCCGCCTGATGGCGCTCGGCGCCTGTATCGGCGTCGGCCTGTTCCTGGGTTCGGCCAAGGCCATTGAAATGGCCGGTCCGGCAATCATGCTGTCGTACATTCTCGGCGGCCTGGCGATCCTGGTGATCATGCGCGCCCTCGGTGAGATGGCCGTGCACAACCCGGTGGCCGGCTCGTTCAGTCGTTACGCCCAGGACTACCTCGGCCCGCTGGCGGGCTTTCTCACCGGCTGGAACTACTGGTTCCTGTGGCTGGTGACCTGCGTCGCGGAAATCACCGCCGTCGCCGTGTACATGGGTATCTGGTTCCCCGATGTGCCGCGCTGGATCTGGGCCCTCGCGGCGCTGGTCAGCATGGGCTCGATCAACCTGATCGCGGTAAAAGCCTTCGGTGAATTCGAGTTCTGGTTCGCCCTGATCAAGATCGTCACCATCATCGCCATGGTGATTGGCGGCATCGGCGTGATCGCCTTCGGTTTCGGCAACGACGGCGTGGCGCTGGGGATTTCCAACCTGTGGGCCCACGGCGGCTTCATGCCCAACGGCGTGACCGGTGTGCTGATGTCCCTGCAGATGGTGATGTTCGCCTACCTTGGTGTCGAGATGATCGGCCTGACCGCCGGTGAAGCGCGGAACCCGCAGAAGACCATCCCGAACGCGATCGGCTCGGTGTTCTGGCGCATTCTGCTGTTCTACGTCGGTGCGCTGTTCGTGATCCTGTCGATCTACCCGTGGAACGAGATCGGCACCCAGGGCAGCCCGTTCGTGATGACCTTCGAACGTCTGGGCATCAAGACCGCCGCCGGCATCATCAACTTCGTGGTGATCACCGCGGCACTGTCGTCGTGCAACGGCGGCATCTTCAGTACCGGGCGCATGCTCTACAGCCTGGCGCAGAACGGCCAGGCCCCGGCCGGTTTCGCCAAGACTTCCAATGGCGTGCCACGCCGCGCGTTGCTGCTGTCGATTTTCGCGCTGCTGATCGGCGTGCTGCTCAACTACCTTGTGCCGGAGAAAGTCTTCGTCTGGGTGACTTCGATTGCGACCTTCGGCGCGATCTGGACCTGGGTGATGATCCTGCTGGCGCAACTGAAATTCCGCAAAGGCCTGAGCGCCAGCGAACGTGCCGGCCTCAAATACAAAATGTGGCTGTACCCGGTCAGCTCGTACTTCGCGCTAGCGTTCCTGGTGCTGGTGGTCGGCCTGATGGCGTACTTCCCGGACACCCGCGTGGCGCTGTATGTGGGGCCGGTGTTTCTGGTGCTGCTGACGGTGTTGTTCTACGTGTTCAAGTTGCAGCCGACCGGTGAATCGCCAGGCGCGGTGCGTTCGGCCACTTGATGTAGCGCGGTAGCAAGCAAAAGCAAAAGCAAAAGCAAAAGATCGCAGTCTGCGGCAGCTCCTACAGGGTGAATACATATCCCGTGCAGGAGCTGCCGCAGGCTGCGATCTTTTGCCGTTTTACCGCCGGTCCGAAACAGCGATACAAACACTGCAACAACGCTCAAACGTGTATCACCTTGCAATCCCGCGCGGCAGTGAACCGAGGCGCAGACATGAGGGCGAGCGCATTTCTCCAACGAGAGCTCAGTCACCGGCAAGCCCTGCTGTTCTTCCTGCTTGCCACCGCGTTGTATGTCCTGCCACTGATCCTCGCCGAATTCCCCTACATCGACGACAACTGGCGCACGCTGGCCGCCGGCAACGCCTGGGCCGGGCAGGGGCGGCTGTTTGCCGACTGGTTTTATCAGGCGCTGACCTTCACCGGGGCGGCACCTAACATCTACCCGTTACCCCTGTTGCTCGCCGTCGTGGCGATGAGTCTGGCGCTGACTCGCCTGACCTTTCACTACTTCGCCGAACCGACGCTGGCCTGTTGTCTGGTGCCATTGCCGCTCTGGTACAACCCGTTCCTGTTGCAGAACCTGTCCTATCAATACGACGGCCCGATCATGGTCCTGAGCATGGTTGCGGTGCTCTACGCCATCACGTTCGAAGGTTCATCGCGGGTGCAGCGCTGGCTGGTGCCGGCGGCGTTGCTGGCGCTGGCGATCGGGCTGTATCAGATCAGCCTCAATGTGTTTTTCGGTCTGTGTTGTGTCGAGTTGATCAGGGCTGTTCAGCGGCAAACGCCGTGGCCGGAGATCCTGCGGATGGTGGGCTGGAAACTCGCACAAGCTGGCCTGGGCATCCTGATCTACAGCGTCACGGCGTACCCGTTCATGGAGACGTTGCGAAGAACGGATCTGTTGAACCTGGACGCCAATCCGCTGTTGCAGATCGGCATCAATTTCTCTCGGGTTCTGCGGAACGTCGCACTGCTGTTTCACGGCGGCTACCCATGGGTTTTCGCTGCGCTGGTGTTGTGCGCGATCACCGGTTGCGTGCGGCTGGTTCAGGGCCGCCAGCACCGTTGGCCAACCCTGCTGCTGTGCTTGCTCACGCTGCCCGTTCTGGCTTTGCTGGTGCCGGGGATCACCCTGCTGTTTCGGGATTTCAATGAAGGCGCGCGGACCCTGATGGGGTTCGGCGTGTTGCTGTCGGGATTGTTCTATTTGGCGCACGTTGCGCTGGCATCCGGGCACCGTCGCTTGTCGTTGCTGCTGATCATTCCGCTGCTGGCGACGCTCTCGCTGTCCTTCGCGTATGGCCGGGTACTGAGCCTGCAGAAAACCTTTGCCAACAGCGCGCTGTACAGCCTTAGTCACGACATCGCCGCCCATCGCGAACTGCGTGAAGCCAAGCGGATCTACCTGTCGGTGAGCTACTCCGATCGCTGGCTGGCCAGTGCGACCGGTTCATTCAAGCGGCTGCCGGTGCTGCACTATCTGCTCAACATCGACTACTTCGTGCTCGCGGAAAGCCTGCCGTCAGCCGGCATCACCAACGTGGTCGCCGAACGCGAACGGCGCAACGCCATCCACGTCGGTTATCAGGATTTTCCGGCGCTGGTGGACAGCCTGTATTACCGGATTTACCTGATTGGCGATTACGCCTTCATCGTGATGAAAGAACCGCCTCATGGCAGGTTGCTGCAGTGGTAACCCTGACCGTCCGTCGCAATCCACCCTGTACCTGTAATTTCTGACAGTAGACCACTCGAGCGACTTGCCCTAGCTTCGACAATCAGCCGGACCACGCCATGGCAAGGAACCGTAATGAAAGGATTTCCTGCGCTGACAGTGATTGGAATTGCCGATGCCCTGATCCACTGGCAGATTTTTTTTGTTTTGTGCAGCGCCATCGGGTTGACCCAGGCAGCCAGCAACTTCGCCGCGTTCTGCGTGGCGACGGCGTTCTCGTTTTACGTGAACATGCTCTACACCTTCGACAGCAAAACCCCGATCTTCGGCTATTTGCTGTTTATTGGTCTGATGGGGGGCGCAAGCTTTGGTATCGGCAGGATTGCCGATACGCGTGACTGGAGTGGTCTGCTGACGGTCACGGTGTTTACCGCGTTGAACCTGATGTTGAGTTACGGCTTTTTCCGCTTCGCGCTGTTTCGCGGACAACGGACATGAAAGCCTTGCTCGCCGTACCTTTTTTCAAAGACGCGAATGTTTCAGTGCGGGCCGATCGGCTGGTTCTGGCGGCAGTTCTGATTATTGCGCTGTGCGTGCGGTTCTACTCCATTACAGTCCCCGCGATCTGGAATGACGAGGCCTACAGTCTGCTGCTGGCTCGAGAAACGCCGGCGCGCATCTGGGCGTTGACCGCTCTGGATGTGCACCCGCCGCTTTACTATGTGCTGCTGCATTATTGGGTGGCAGTGTGGGGAGAGTCTCCTTTGGCGGCTCGTGCATTCAGTGTGTTGGCTGATATCGGCACGTTGCTGCTTTGCATCAAGCTGATGAGCCTGATCTCGACACGCAGGGCTACCTGGATTGCTGCGTTACTACTGGCGCTCCTACCGATATCAGTGCGTTACAGTCAAGAAGTACGGATGTACACGTTGCTTGGATTCTGGCTGATGGCCGCAACCGTGGCATTGCTATGTTGGGCAAGACAGCCTGAGCAAAAACGCTTTGCGTTGATCTACGTTTTGCTGATGACTGCCGCGTTTTATACCCACTACTTCGCAGGGCTGTGCGTGCTGGTGCATTGGCTGTTCTGGTGGCAGAGCCGGGCCACTCGCGACGGGGCGGCGATTTCAGCGCAATCATGGTTAGTAGCCAATATTGCGATCGTGTTTCTGTATTTGCCCTGGGTTCCCCGTTTCATCCAGCAGCTGGGTAGCATCGGCACCTTCGACTGGATAAAGCCTGTGACGTTGCAGGGAGCCTTGACGCTTGTCTGGCAGTTCACCGTTCTCGGGGAGGCTGCTTCAATACCTCTGACGTGGCAACTGTTGCCGTGTGGGCTGATGTTGGTGTTTGCCGGAACAATCATCATCAGCAACCCCGGCAAACGTCACTTCAGTGTTTTGCTGGTCAGTTACTTCTTTATTCCGCTGCTCGCACTGTATCTGGTTGCCTTGGCGCTTCCTTTTTTTGTACCCCGATACCTGGTGTTCTGCGCGCCGGCCCTCGCGCTGATTTCTGCGGCGGCGATGGATATCTGGGGACAGCGTCGAATCATTCTGGCGAGCGCTGCGTTGCTGTTGTTGGTCATTATGCAAGTTCACGGTCTGACGATGGTGTACCGACAAACCGATGGATTAAACGGGACAGACGCACGCAAGGACACTGGCTTCAGCTCATTGGTCATTCAGTTGAATCGGCTGGCGCATCCAGGAGACAAGATCGTGATCGCGAGTGCTTTCTGGTATCCGAGCTTCGCCTATTACAACACCACAGGTATTGATCCAAAGTTCGAGATCCGCACATCAATTGATGAATTCTTGAAGCTCACCCGTCAGGGTGTGTTTGGCCTGCTCAATGATCCGGTAATGAACGCCTATATTGATGGTGTGACGGTGCTTGATTGTGCAGGCCGAACAATCTGGTGGATTACCGATACGATTTTGCCGAATGAACCACCGCGCTTTGCGAAAGGGAGGAGACCTCTGCAATCGTTGCAGGAGGGGAATGTTTCGTTGTATTCGTTTGCCTGTGACCGGAGTGCCGACCTCAACTGAAGCCGGCACTCCGGTTGCGCTTATGCAGCCACCACCTCGCTCGGCTCAAAACTGTCCGCCCGCGCCATCTGCCACATCCGCGAGTAGAACTCGCCATTCACCTCGCCCGTGAGCAATTCCCCCGGTTTAAGAAACACATGCAGCTGCGAAAACAGCTTGATTTCGGTCGCCGACATGCGTCGCACCAGATGTTTGGCCGAGAGTTGCGACGGATGCTCAAGGCCTGCGGCGGCGAGCATTTCTGCCAGCGCCTTGAGCGTGTTGCGGTGGAAGTTGTAGACGCGCTGGGCCTTGTCCGGGACGACGAGGGCGCGTTGGCGCAGGGCATCTTGCGTGGCGACGCCGGTCGGGCATTTGTTGGTGTGGCAGCTTTGCGACTGGATGCAGCCGATGGCGAACATGAAACCGCGTGCCGAGTTGGCCCAGTCGGCGCCGATGGCGAGGACGCTGGCGATGTCGAAGGCGCTGACGATCTTGCCGCTGGCGCCGAGTTTGATCTTGTCGCGCAGGTTCAGGCCGACCAGGGTGTTGTGCACGAACAACAGGCCTTCGCGCATCGGCACGCCGATGTGGTCGGTGAATTCCACGGGTGCGGCGCCGGTGCCGCCTTCCTTGCCGTCGACCACGATGAAGTCGGGGAGGATGCCGGTTTCCAGCATGGCCTTGGCGATGCCCATGAACTCCCATGGATGGCCGAGGCAGAACTTGAAGCCCACCGGTTTGCCGCCGGACAGTTCACGCAGCTGCTGGATGAAATGCATCATTTCGATCGGCGTGGAAAACGCGCTGTGGCGTGACGGCGAGATGCAGTCTTCGCCCATCATGATGCCGCGAGTGTCGGCGATTTCCTGGGTGACCTTGTGCTTGGGCAGAATCCCGCCGTGGCCGGGTTTGGCGCCCTGGCTCATCTTGATTTCGATCATCCGCACCTGTGGATTCTGCGCCTGGGTGGCGAAGCGTTCCGGGTCGAAACGACCGTCGCTGGTGCGACAGCCGAAGTAGCCGCTGCCCAGTTCCCAGGTCAGGTCGCCGCCGTTTTCGCGGTGATACGGGCTGATGCTGCCTTCGCCGGTGTCGTGGGCGAAGTTGCCGAGTTTGGCGCCCTGATTCAATGCGCGGATGGCGTTGGCGCTGAGCGAGCCGAAGCTCATCGCCGAGATGTTGAACACCGAGGCCGAGTAGGGCTGGGTGCACTGCGGGCCGCCGACGGTGACGCGGAAACTGTTGGGATCGCTCAACGGCGCCGGGCGCATCGAGTGGCCGATGAATTCAAAGCCCGATTGATACACGTCGATCAGCGTACCGAAGGGTTTGTCGGCGCTTTCATTCTTCGCTCGCGAATAGACCAGCGAACGCTGGGCGCGGGAAAAGGGCAGGGCGTCGCTGTCGGATTCCAGCAGGTACTGGCGAATCTCCGGGCGGATGCCTTCGACCAGATAGCGGATGTTGCCCAGGATCGGGTAGTTGCGGCGCACCGCGTGCGGGCTCTGCAGCAAATCGAACACCCCGAGCAGGCTCAACACACCGGTGACGGCGGTGATCGGCCACAGCCAGTCATGGTCGAGAAAGGGCAGGCTGGCGAGGGTGAAAATCACGCAGACGGCAAAGAAGGCGTAGCGGCTCAGGAGTGACAGGCTCATACGGTTTCCTTGGTTCGGACTCAATGGTTACCCATGGCGCGCAGACTGGCTTGCTCTTGTGGCGAGGGAGCTTGCTCCCGCTGGGTTGCGCAGCAGCCCCAAACCTGGCCATCACGGTCTGCCTGATGCATCGCGTGACCAGGTTTTGCGACTGCTGCGCAGCCGAGCGGGAGCAAGCTCCCTCGCCACAGGGGATTCCAAGCTTCAGATATCTCCTGCGTGCCAAGGCTTTTCAGGCGTTCTGCGCCTGGAGAAAAATCGAAAACAGCTCCGACTGGGATTTGATTCCCAGCTTGCTGTACATGTGTTTCTTATGGACTTTCACGGTTTCCACGGAGATTTCCAGCTTACGGGCGATTTCTTTACTGGAGCAACCGCTGAGCATCAAACGTCCGACATCCAGTTCCCGGGCGGTCAGGTGCGCGCCCTTGAGTTGTTGCACCGACGCTTCCAGTTGTACCCGCCAGTCGATCTGCGCCGGTGCGGTAGCGACGGCCACGGTGTCGTTGATTTCGTGCGGCAAGCGTTGACGCAACAGGCCCAGTACCCACGGCTGGATCAAAGACAGCAAAGCAATCTGTTCGCCAGTGAAAGGTTTTTCACTGCCCAGCGACAGGCACAGCGTGCGTTCGCCGTCGAGCTGGCAATTGAACTGGATTTCGTCGGCGACCACATTCAGACGAAAGTATCGCTGGTAATACTCGGTCAGCTCGAAATGTTCGGGCGCCACCTCCGACAGGCGGTACAACCCGCTGCGCGGCTGTTCGCGGCTGGCGATGTAGAACGGGTCGAGCAGGTATACCCCGCGCAGGTAATCCTGAAACAGCGGGTCGGGACTGCCGTCCTCGCCGGGGCATTCGGCGAATACCTGCGGGTGCTGATCGGCGCTGAACAGCAGCGCCACCCAGCTATCGAACGCCACATACTGGTCGAGCAGGCGCACCAGTTGCGCCCAGAAATTCGGCTTGTCCAGCGCCTCGATCAATTGGCCGACGGCGCGGTGCCAGGTGATGTCATCCAGTGAAACAGTCATCGTCTACCCCTGTCGGGTTACCCCGGCCGCGTGATTCCCCGGCCGGTCGCAGCTGCGCATACTGGCCCACAGACAGCCACCGGGCAATCTTTCGGCGCCCGATGTTCAGCACAAGGATCACTCATGAAAGTCGAACTCGCCCAACTGGCGGGCCGTGACCAGGACACGGCACACAACCTTGCGCGCGCCCTCGCAGCGATGGCAGCGTGCGCGGCCGATACGTCACTGATCGTGTTCCCGGAGACCCACCTGACGGGCTTCCCGACGGCCGACAGCGTGGCGCAGATCGCCGAGCCGCTGGATGGCCCGACCGTCAGCGCGGTGCAGGCCGCCGCCCGCGAGCACAACATCGCTGTGGTGATCGGCATGGCCGAGAACGACAACGGGCGCTTCTACAACACCACGCTGCTGATCACCCCCGAAGGCATCGCGCTCAAATACCGCAAGACCCATCTCTGGGCTTCGGATCGCGGCGTGTTCGAGGCTGGCGACCGCTATGCCACCTGCGAATGGAACGGCGTGCGCGTCGGCCTGCTGATCTGCTACGACATCGAATTCCCCGAATCTGCCCGTGCACTGGCACAGCTGGGCGCCGAATTGCTGATTGTGACCAACGGCAACATGGACCCGTACGGCCCGACCCACCGCACCGCGATCATGGCCCGTGCTCAGGAGAATCAGGCGTTTGCGCTGATGGTCAATCGCGTTGGGGCCGGGGATGACGGCTTGGTGTTTGCCGGCGGCAGTGCGCTGGTCGATCCGCTGGGGACACTGCTGTTCGAAGCGGGGCGTGAGGCAGGGCAGTTCAGTGTTGAGCTGGATTTCCGGCAGTTGGAGGTTGCGCGCAAGGATTATCGCTATCTGCAGGATCAGCGCTTGAAACTGCCGGGGGAGGTGCTGGAGCACGCTTCGGGATTGCGTGAGTTGCTGATTCCTTTGCGCTGATCCGGATGCCGTGTCGGTCGGTCTGACGCCTTCGCGAGCAAGCCCGCTCCCTCAGTGACCGCGTTTCCCCTGTGGCAATCCCCCAGACCAACAGTCACCGCGAACTTCCTGTGGGAGCGGGCTTGCTCGCGAAGGCGGCCGCATGGACGACATAACCGTCTGATCCGCAAAAAATCAGTGCAACCGTGTTGCAGGTCGCCCGCCGCCACAGAGACTTTGCGTTCGGCGCAGGGCATGTGATGCTTGCGGCTTTTGCGCCAGGGGCTTGTTCTTCATGTCGACGTTTGCCAACGAAAAAACCATTCGCATCGCTGCCGCTCTGTTGCTCAATGCCGCCGGCCAGACCCTGCTGGTGCGCAAGCGTGGCACCACCGCGTTCATGCAGCCGGGGGGCAAGATCGAGGCTCATGAGTTGCCAGTGCATGCGCTCGCCCGCGAGCTGGAAGAAGAGCTGGGGCTGGCGATTGATCCGGCGCAGGCAACATTTCTCGGGCAGTTCTCGGCACCTGCCGCCAACGAGCCGGGGTTTGTCGTTCAAGCGCAGATTTTTCAACTGACGATCGCCGCCGAGGTGACGCCCGCTGCTGAAATCGAGGAAGTGATCTGGATCGACCCGGCCACTGACGCCGGGCTGCTGCTGGCGCCATTGACACGCGACCTGATCCTGCCGTTTTATCGCCATTCGCTGACCGCGATCGCCTGATCATTCACGCACAGGACGCCCACCATGATCCCGCTTCCAGACCTGCTGATCTTCGCTGCCGCCGCGCTGTTGATGGTGCTGACGCCGGGGCCGAACATGATCTACCTGATCTCGCGCTCGATCTGCCAGGGACGCAAGGCCGGGGTCACGTCGCTGCTCGGCGTGGTGGCCGGGTTTTTCGTGCACATGTTTGCGGCGGCGGCCGGTTTGACCGCCGTGTTCCTCGCGGTGCCGCTGGCCTATGAAGTACTGAAATGGGCCGGCGCCCTGTACTTGCTGTGGCTGGCCTGGCAAGCGGTGAAGCCCGGTGCACGCTCGCCGTTCGAGGCAAGGCAACTGCCAGCGGACTCATCGCGCAAACTGATCACCATGGGCTTTCTCACCAGCGCGCTGAACCCGAAGATCGCGGTGTTCTACCTTTCGGTGTTTCCGCAATTCATCACGCCTGAACACGGTTCGGTGTTCACCCAGAGTATCCTCCTCGGCCTGACCCAGATCAGCGTCAGTTTCACCGTCAATCTGTTGATCGCGCTGTTCGCGGCAAGCATCGCTTCGTGGTTCGTACGCAACCCGACGTGGCTGGCGCTGCAGCGTTATGTCATGGGTTTTGTGCTCGGTGGCCTGGCCGTGCGCCTGATGCTTGAACAACGCAAGGCGGCCTGAACATGTGGATCGAGCGACTGGACGCCAGTCACGCCCTGGCCTACCGCGAGTTGATGCTCGAAGCCTATGACCGTCATCCGCAAGCCTTCACGTCCAGTGTGCGCGAGCGCGCGGTGATGCCGTTGAGCTGGTGGGAAGGGCGACTCACCAGCAAGCTCGATGTGGTCATTGGCGCGTTCGAGGGCGGTGCACTCGCCGGTATTGTCGGCCTGGCCTTCGAACCGCGGGAAAAGGCCAGGCACAAATCGACCTTGTTCGGCATGTACGTGTCAGCCGATTTTCGCCAGCACGGTCTGGGGCAGAAACTGGTCGAGGCCGCCATCGCCGAAGCACAAAACCATCCGGCGCTGAAACTGATCCAGTTGACCGTCACTGCCGGCAACGATGCGGCGTTCAAGCTGTACCAGCGCTGCGGCTTCATCCAGTTCGGACTGGAGCCGCTGGCTGTACGGGTGGGTGAGGATTATTTCGACAAGATCCATATGTGGCGCGAAATAACCGTGTCGCAGGACAGGGGCGAAGCACCTTATTCCTTCTTGTCCGGCGATTGAACAGGAGGGTACTCGATCGGCAGCTTTTCCCCGGTGTAAAGCGGCAGTTCGGGTTCGGCTGCAAACGCGCTCATGATTCCGCCAGAACTGTTGAGTTGTTCGACTTTGATGTTGCGCAAGCCGAAGTCATTGCCGTTACTGCCGTCCTGGTAGTTGCTGATGTACAGCCGTGCCGTCTGCTGCGTGGTAATGGTGAATGTCTTTAAAAACAGGTACCAGATGCCATTCTTCGGCACTTCTCGGCGATCGCCATTGCGTTCCGGGTCTTCGGCGCACAGGATCGGGTTGACCAGCGACGGGTTGGGGCTGTCGGCAACATGCGTGCCTTCGAAGGTGAACCGGTATTGCCCGGGGACGAAGGTGAAGTCGCGATACAGGACGACCCCGGCGAAGCCGGTCGGCGGGCCTGCGTCGGCGGTGAAATTGAAAAAAGCCGTGACCGGTTGATTGTTCATGGGGAACTCGCGGATAGATCCGGAACGGGCTGCGGTATAGGCAACCCAGCCGTTGTAAGTGTCCGCCAGTGATGTGTAGTGATCCTGCCAGAGGGTGACCGAACCGATCGGCGACAGGCTGATGTTGTCCAGTTGATCCACCAACCGTGCACTGACCGGATGGGTACCGCCACCGATTTGCCGGAGGTCGGCGTCGGTCAGGGTGTAGGTGAACGATTTGTCCGCAGGCACATTGGCAATGTTTTTACTCCAGGTGCCTATGGTCAGTGTCACCCGGTCGTAGTCGCGCGGGTAGGTGCGGGTCAGGGTCAATGTGGCCGGTTGTGTCGGGCCGAGGCTGGGCGGATGGCTGACCGTTATGTCGGAGACCGGATAATGGAACAGCAGGTTCAGTACCGGTTCTGAGTCGGCGTAGTTCCCGCTGGGGCGGGTCATCCGATAAAACATAGTATTGAGGCCTTCCTTCATCCATCCCCATTTCAAGTCGATTTCTATCCGCTGGTTTTCCTCGCCCTCCCTGATCTGCGTAATTGCGTCAGTCGGCTGGTCGTTGACATAGACGTGGACAGAGTCTCCGACGGCCAGCGTCGTCGAGAATGTCAGGGCCGGGTCGATCACCATGTACAGAGGCGTGGACGGCGAGTAAATGCGCGATGGAATGCCCGCATGGTACTTCCCTGCCGGCAGAACCGATTCCTTCCACCCCGGGATCAACATGGGAAATAGCTTGAGCGCTGCGTCGGCTTGGGGAGAGTTGAGGTTGCTGTTCATCTTCTGTCCTCGGCTGTTGTGCCTGAAGCGTTGTGGCGGCAGACACCATCAGAGCGCGAGGGTAAAGCTGTGTCACCTGTCAGATCTGACAGGTGAACGGTATTTCAAGACCAGCGGTCATCCCCTCAGAGCAAAAGTTCGCAGCCTTTCAGGGTCAGCGCACCGCGCTGACGCCATCCAGCGTCGAGAACGAGGTGTCCTTGGCGGTCAGGAGGAAGTCACGCATGTACGGTGCATCCAGCATGTCCGCGCGAATCGCCGCGTACAGCGTGGCAAACAGACCTTTTTCGCCCAGGCGCTTGGCCTTCACGTAGCCGCGCGAACTGTATTCATGCAGCGCCCAGTGCGGCATGCCGCACACGCCACGGCCGCTGGCGACCAATTGCATCATCATCACCGTCAATTCCGAGGTGCGCACCTGCGCCGGTTCGATGTCGGCCGGTTCGAGGAAACGGGTGAAGATGTCCAGCCGATCGCGTTCCACCGGGTAGGTGATCAGCGTCTCCGTCAGCAGGTCTTCGGCGACGATATAGGGTTTGCTCGCCAGCGCGTGCTGGTTGGCCACCGCAAGCATCGCTTCGTAAGTGAACAGCGGCACGTAGGTGATGCCGGCGATGTCCAGCGGATCGGAGGTCACCACGAGATCCAGATCGCCACGGGCCAGTGCCGGCAGCGGGGCAAAGGAGAAGCCCGAGGCGAGGTCGAGTTCGACTTCGGGCCAGGCGTCGCGGAACTGGTCGATGGTCGGCATCAGCCACTGGAAACAGCTGTGACACTCGATCGCCATGTGCAGGCGCCCGGCAGTGCCGCCGGCCAGACGACTGATGTCGCGTTCGGCGGCGCGCAGCAGCGGCAGGGTCGCGTCGGCCAGTTGCAGCAGGCGCAGGCCGGCGCTGGTGAAACGCACCGGTTTGGTCTTGCGCACGAACAATGGCATGCCCATGCGTTCCTCCAGCTCCTTGAACTGGTGCGACAGTGCCGACTGGGTCAGGTGCAGGCGGTCGGCGGCATCGACCAGACTGTCGGCCTCGCGCAGGGCGTGCAGGGTTTTCAGGTGACGGATTTCAAGCACGGCTGGCCCCATGAGGAAAATTTGTGACAAATTCGAAGGTGGTGAGTTTGTCTCATGTTGGCGGCGCTGTCGACAGCTCAGGCAGCAGCGGGGCACAGCCAGTGCCCCGCCGCTTTTTGCCCTAAAGGTCGGCGAAATGCCGGAGGCCCAGCGGTTTACCGATGTCGCCGCGCCAGATCGCTTCGACCTGTGCGCCGCCGGCAGCCTGGGCCTGCTGCCATTGCAGGCCGAGATTGCGTTGCTCAGGCAGTTTCAGATGCGCTTTGACGAAGTCCTCGAAGGGCACTTTGTCCGAGGTGTAGTGAAAGTGCGCGTACCACAGCGTGCGCGGCGGATTGGAGGTGAGGTCGCGTACCTCGTATTCCTGGAGGAAGTCCTTGCGTCCGTCCGTGCGTTTGCCCAGTGCCCGACGCGCACCTTCCTTGCGGATATCCACCACTTGCTGCTGCAGCAGGTAGTCCAGATAACCTTCGCCGGGGGTCTTGCTGCGCAAGGTCTGGTCGATGCGCAGGGTGCGCCCGGCCCGTTGCAACTCGCCGGCCCTGGTGTGCAATTGCACAATCACCGGCTCGGTCGGCGATAGCCGTTCGATGTTGCGTGCCCGGGTACTCAACTCCGTCGCTTCGCTGACCAGCATGTGCTCCAGGTCCACCGGGAGCATGTCTTGCCGGGCATAGCCGCTGACCTTGTTGCTGTATGCCGTCACCGCCGCGAGCCGTTGCCGCGCTTCGGCCAGCAAGGGGCGGGCATCGCCGGGCAGCGTCGGGGCGGCATCAGCCGGTTGCGTCTGCAGGTGATACTTGCCGCTCGAGCGCGGCAGCCAGGTTTCGCGAAAACCGTCGAGGCCCTCGACGGTGAAGCGTTTTTCCCGGGTGCCGGCGTCGATGCTTTCGGTACCGATCAGCAACTGGTTGTCTTCGGTCTCGAACAATTGCTTGCCACCGGCCTCTTTGGGCTTGATCGGCGGGCGCTGCTTGATGGCCTGGCGCGCATGGGTCTCCACTGTGGTCAGACCGTCGAGAAACGCCGTGACTTCACCCAGGTCCAGGTGCTGCGGATAGCCGAGCGTCCAGGCGTTCAATTGACGTCGGAAGCCGGCGTAGATGTGCAGGCACTCCTCAATCACGCGATTGCGCTGGGCAAGGCTGGCGCTGACTTCGGGCAGATGATGCTGAGTCAGCAGTGCGCGCCCGACTTTTACCCGGGCCTCTTTCAACTGCGTGTGGAAATAGATCCACGACAGATCATCGACCGCGTCATAGCGGGTAATGATTTCCAGCAGGTGCGCGGTCCTCAGGTAATAGTGCGCGTGTTCACCGAGCTTGTGATTGAGGGCTGCCATGTCGGTGGCCATCCGGGCTTTCTGCGCCCGGTTGGTGATGCGGCTGTTCCACAGGTTGGCCTGTTCGGTGATCCCGTGCAGATGGTCGAACTCCTTGAGGAAGTCCTTGCGGACTTCCTTGCGCCGGGCCATGAGCTTGAGGTGGGCGAGGGTATGGTCATAGGGCGTGACGTCGGATTCGGCGACCAGTGCATCGACCCGGTTCAGGTGTTCGAGCAGGCGGTCACGGGCCACGGTGACACGCTGAATGGCACGATCGACCACGATCCAGGCGCAGCGGCTCTGGATGTCTTCAATCTGCAGACGCTTGCGGCCGTGGCTCAGGGGCAGCAGTTCGGCAAGGTTCTGGTATTGCGCGGTGGCCACGTCGATGTCACTGACACACGCCGCGTCGACACCTGCCTGTAAGGGCTGGCGTTGGGCGCTGTCGAGTTTCTGGTAGTTCTCCAGCAACTGATTGGAGGCGCGTGTCTGGGTGTCGAGGCGCCGGGTGTAGGCGTCGGCGGTGTTGGTCAGGGTCAGTTGCCGACGCAATTGCCGGTCGGTCCACCAGCGCGGCAGCCATTGGCGGATGGCTTCGGGCCAGAGCGGGTCGAGGCCATTGGCCAGATGCCCGAGCGCCGCACCACCGCCTGCGCCGCCGCCGTCCATCACGGTGCCATACACGGCGTAATGGGTGTTCCACTGACCATGCTCGTCGAGGGCGATCGGCTGTTTGTAGCCACGTATCCACGTCCCGTACAGGCGCCAGCCGCGTGGCTGGTCGCTGAGCTGGACGCGATAGATGCGGCCCAGACGCATGATGAAATCGCCTTCGGCATGGCGGTACACGTTGCGGTAAACGCCATGGCTCTCCGGGTGTAGCCCGGCCAGGGAAATCTCGTGTTCGTACTCGTAGCCCTTGAAGCGGTCAAGCGACTGGCGCGACCACTGCCAGGAGGTGCGCCCTGCGGCCGATCTGCCCAGTGACGCGTGTTGCCGCTGACGGGTTGCCAGGCGTGCGGCGACGGGGGCGTTGACGGTGCCCGGGAGCACGTCCATGGCGGCGTCGATCAGTGACAGCAGGACCATTTCCACTTCCGCCAGTCCGTGGCCGAGCTCACCGCGCAAGAACGCCGCGACGGCGAGGTTGGCGCTGTGCCAGGCGTCATACAGGGCCACCGCTGCACCAACGAACGGCAGCATGCCGATGGCCATTTTCAGGTAGTTGAACAGCGCGCCGGACTGCAGCGCACTGTGCTCCAGAAACAACGCATCGTTGGAGCGCGAACTGCTGCGATGGGCTTCCAGCAAGCGGCCCATGTGCACGTTCAGCAGATGACTGGCCAGCGAAGTGGTCGCCGGCCAGGCCATGCCGACGCCGATCAGGGCATCGAAGTTGCGCAGTTGCGCCTGGTTGATCCGGCTCACATGGCTGGCGAAATCGCCGCTCACGGCACGCCCGGCGAGGTAGTTGACCAGATGGCTGTCCACGCACCGGCGGAACAGATCCAGGCGCGCCTGCTCCAGCGTTGCGTACTGCCGCAGGAAGATCGCGTCGCTGCTGTCGGGCAGGTACAACAGGGTCAGGCCACTGACCTGCTCGACGATGAAGGTGACGCCGGCGAGGGTGCTCGGTCCCTGATGCGCGGTATCCGCTCCGCCGACCGTCAGGTGCACCGGCAGCAAGGCGATGCGTTTGCCATCGACGGCATAAGCCTGGGCCGTTGCCGCGTCGATGGCGATCTTCAGCACGGCATGGCCGGCACTGTCGATGTGCTGTTGCAGCAAGGCGAATTCACCCTGCAGTCCGAGCATCAGGCGCCACGGCTCGCTCAGGCATTCGCGGCGCCAGGCCTGGGTGAACGCGGGTTCTGTCGAGGTGCCGAAAAACGTCTGGCGAATCAGGGTTTCATAGCGTCCGGGCAGATCCAGGTCCGTCACCAGTTGGCGCAGATAGACCGGTTTGATGCCCGCCTCGATACGCTGGCGATCACCGTCGTCCTCGGCGCTGACCTTGACCCGCATGAACGACAGGCGCAACCACATGTCCTGGTCGATGTTGTCCTGGGCCAGTTGTTCCAGGCTGAGGTCGCCGCGTTCGGCGCTGGCGATCAGGACACCGCTTTGTGGGGTGCCGGGCGCGGCACCCTCGATCGGGACTTTTTGCCAGGTTGTGGAGTCCGGCAGGTCGAGGCTCACACGCACGCTTTTTGCCAGTGCAAAGTCGTGGCGCAAGCGCGCGTCGATACGTTTTTCGGCAAAGACCTGGCGTGGTGGCAACTCCCGTTCGAGCAAGGCATGGGCGCGTTGCATGGCGATCAGGTAGCGGCTGATCAACGCCTTGATGTGCGTGCGGCGCAGATCATCCAGTCGGTCGAACCACGGCGGCAGGTTGCCGGCCAGCGCGGCGCTGTGGTCTTGCTCCTGGCGCTCGGCCCAGGCCCGTTCGCGAGCCCGGGCCATGGCCACGGTCAGGCGCGGCAAGTGTTGTTCGCGCAGCTTTTCCATGGCTGTTTTGCGCTCGCTGGCATGCGTGGGCAGCGGGTTGTCGCGCAGGATCGTGGCGGCCTGTTGTTCACATTCATAGAGCTGCTGCTCAAGGGACCAGGCCAGCGGGTTGCCCGTGAGTGGCGTCAGGTGCAGGCTCAGTACGCGGTCGTCGGCTGCGCGCCTGAACAGGTTCTGCTCCAGCGCCTGACGCGAGGTGAAGCGTTGCAGCCCGCCAGACTGGCCGGGCCAGTACAGCAACAGGCTGTCAGGCGAATCCGCCGCCAGCGCCGAAGGCGCCGCGATGATCAGCACGCCTTGCAGAGGTTCGACAGGGTGTGCGTCGTGGTCTGCCGTCGACAACGCTACGCGCACGACGGTCAGGGTGGCCGCTGGCAGCGTTCGATCCGGTGCATCCAGCAACGCGGTGAGCCGTTGATGCTCCTCGCCTGTCAGGTGTCCCAGTGCCCGTTGCAGCTCGACCTCGGCGCGCAGCCCGGCGATCCGGGCTTGCAGCAGGGCCTGGTATTGCACGTTGCCGGCATGACGCAGTTCGAGCATGCTCAGCGGGTCGTGGCTGCCGAGCAGCGCCGTGGCTGCCTCGTGGCTGGCGTGCCGGGCCGCGCTCAGGGCGTCGAAATGTTGCGCCAGTTGCTGGCGTTGCGCGCTGTGCAGTTGCGCCGCCGCGGCGTCGCCGAGCACCTGTTCAAGCGCGCGCCGTTCAACCGCCAGTGCCTGACTGCGCTGGCTGAAGGGAATGTCCGGGGTCAACAGGCCGAACAGCGCCGGGTCGTCGTCCATTGGCGAGACCTCGATTGCCGGCGGCGCGGCGCCGATCAGTCCCTGAACGTCGAGCCATGTGGCTGTCGACACTGCGTGCGCAAACAGCGGTTGCAGGTTCAGTCGCAGCGGATCCTCGGCAAGCTCGACTTCCTCCAGCGTCACCGCCTCCAGCCGTGGCTGCCGACTGTGCTGCTGGCAGTGGCTGATAAGCCAGCGCTGCAGATCGGCCTGTTGCTCGAACAGTTGCAGCGCTGGTGAGTGCGCCGGCCAATACACCAGATGACTGGCGCAATCGAGTCGAATCAGCAGAGCGCCGGGCAGCGTGACCAGGCTGGCATCGCTGCGCTTGAGCAGTGGCTGGCGGAAAACCACAGCGCTGCTGGCGGCCCCGGGCGCCACGCTCGCCAGCAGCGTCTGTACGGGCGCGGTTTGCAGCTTGCCTTGCGCGCAGGCGCTCAGGCAGCTCGCTTCGAAATGCTCGCGGTAGAGGATCAGCGCTTGCTCCCGGCGCGAAAAAACTGTGCCGGTGGCGCGTTGCTCCCAGTCGGTACGCGGGGTCTGCGCCAGCAGTTCCAGCCACTGACGGTGACAGTCGCGCAACAGTGCGCTGGCTTGCTGCTGAAGGTTTTGATCGAGGTGTCCGGGCAGTGGCTGCGCGAGGCCGAAATCGACCGGGGCAGGGATGGGGAGGTCGAACATGACGACAAGGCTCCAATTGGCTTGAAAGACCGGGCTGAGCCGGATTTGCAGCCATTAGAAGGCAGGTGTCCGAGGCGGGTGCGGTAGCGGGATATCGCTCTGGCAGCGGTCTGGTTGCAGATTGTTTCGCTGCCCGCAGGCGACCGCTTGGCAATCTTCATCAAACTGTCACGCAACTGTGGCAGCGCGCTTGAACAAACTTCATCAGACTCGCGCTCTACTGGGGTTCTGCGTTTCGGTGTTTCTTCATGCGTTTATTTGTTCTGTTGGCCGCGCTGTTGTTCGGCCTGCCGTCGATGGCGGCTTCGCGTTGCGACGTCAATGTACCGACCGAACGGGTCGATCTGGCACAGGTGAGCCTGGCGTACCAGAGCATCGGCCGTGCCTCGGATCCGGCATTGCTGCTGGTGATGGGCCTGGGTGGACAACTGATCCACTGGCCGGACGAAGTGGTGGTCGCGCTGTGTCAGCAAGGCTTTCGGGTGATCCGTTACGACAACCGCGATGTCGGTCTGTCGACCTGGCGTCAGGCACCGGCCGAGGCCAACCTGACCTTTGAAGTGCTGCGCTACAAGCTCGGCCTGCCGGTATCGGCGCCGTACTCGCTGACAGACATGGCCGACGACGCGCTGGGTTTGATGGACGCGCTGCACGTCGACCAGTTTCACGTACTGGGCGCGAGCATGGGCGGGATGATCGCCCAGCATCTGGCGGCGATGGCGCCACAGCGGGTGGAGAGTCTGACGCTGATCATGACCAGTTCCGGCGCCGAAGGTTTGCCGGCGCCGAGTGCGGCGCTGGTGCAATTGCTGGCGCGGCGTGGCGCACCGAATCGCGAAGTGGCGCTGGAGCAGCAGGCTGATCTGTTGGCGGCGCTGGGCAGCCCGTCAGTCACTGATGACCGCCAGGCCTTGCTGCATCAGGCAGCGGTGGCCTACGACCGGGCGTTCAATCCTGAAGGCGTGAAACGCCAGATCATGGCGATCCTTGCCGAGCCGAGCCGGGTCACCTTGCTCAATCAACTGCGGGTGCCGACACTGGTGGTACACGGCACGGCCGATCCGCTGTTGCCGGTGATGCACGGCGTGCACCTGGCGGCGCATATTCGCGGCAGTCAGTTGAAGCTGATTCCCGGTCTGGCTCACCGTTTTCAAGAGGCGTTCAAGGCGCCGTTGCTGGCGGCGGTGTTGCCGTATCTGCAACAGCACCGTGAAGACACTTCGCACTGGGCGCAGATCGAGCCGGTGGCGAGCGGTAACCTGCTGTAGGCGAGGTTTTGGCGGTGTTGATTCGGGCCTCTTCGCGAGCAAGCCCGCTCCCACATTGGCAAGCATTCTCTGTAGGAGCTGCCGAAGGCTGCGATCTTTTGCTTTTGAAGATCAAAAGATCGCAGCCTTCGGCAGCTCCTACAGGTGTATCTTTCAGACTTTGCGATGTGTGATCTGCCCGCGAGGTGTGTAATGAATTCCGCTTTGAACATCGATTTTGTCAGCGACGTTTCCTGCCCGTGGTGCGTCGTCGGTCTGAACAGCCTGCTGCAAGCACTGCAGATTCTGCGCGATGAAGTGCAGGCCGAGATTCATTTCCAGCCGTTCGAACTGAACCCGAAGATGGGCCCGGATGGGCAGAACATCACCGAACACATTAGCGAAAAGTACGGTTCGACCCCGGAGCAGTCACAGAAAAACCGCGAAGCGATTCGTGCCCGTGGCGCCGAGGTCGGGTTTGCCTTTCGCACCGATGGCAACAGCCGCATCTACAACACCTTCGACGCCCATCGTCTGTTGCATTGGGCCGGGCTTGAGGGGTTGCAGTTGCCGTTGAAAGAGGCGCTGTTCAAGGCCTATTTCACCGATGGCGGTAATCCGTCCGATCATGCGCAGCTGGCGCAGGTCGCGGAAAGCGTGGGCCTGAATCGGCAACGTGCCGATGTGATTCTGGCCTCCGACGAGTTTGCCGATGAGGTGCGTGCAGAAGAGCAGCTATGGCTGCAACGCGGCGTGAGTTCGGTACCGACCGTGGTGTTCAACGGTCAATATGCGGTCACGGGCGGGCAACCGGTGGACACCTTTGTCAGAGCGATCCGGCAGATCATCAGTGAAACCCGGGGCGGCACCGTCAACAACTGAATGCCAACCCTGTAGGAGCTGCCGCAGGCTGCGATCTTTTGTCTTTAAAGAGCAGGATCAAAAGATCGCAGCCTGCGGCAGCTCCTACAGGGATCAGCTGTGCAGCCGCACCCACACCGAGACCAGCACGCTGGCGGCGATCAGCCATGCGACGACGGCCACGGCGAGTGACGCCTCCAGGCGCATGCGGTCAACCATCACGTACAACGTCGCCAGATAGATGAAGTACGGAATGATCGACCACATGCCAAAGACGATGGTTGCCTTCAGATCGTCGATCGACCGGCTGTTGCCGACGATGTAATGGGCGATCAGTGCGAAGGTCGGAAACAGCGGCACCAGCCCGGCGATGTAATAGTTTCGGGTCTTCGACAGTGCGGCGAGAATCACCACCACTGCCGCGCCAAGTGCTGCTTTGAGAATCAGATCCATCAGTGGCTCAACCCGTACTTTTTCACTTTATCGAACAGCGTGGTCTTGGCCATGCCCAGCTCCAGACTGGCCTGAGTCAGGTTGCCGCCGCTGCGTTGCAAGGCATCGTTGAGCAGGTTGCGCTCGAAAGCTTCCACCGCTTCGGCAAACGCCAGACCCTGACCGCTGTTGCCGGCGCCGGACTTCTTGAACGCCGGCAGGCCGAGGGCGAAGCGTTCGGCGACGTTGCGCAGTTCACGTACGTTGCCCGGCCAGTCGTGGCTCATCAGGTTCGACAGGGTCTGGTTGTCCAACTCAGGCAAGGCGCGGTCGAAACGCAGTGCCGATTGCTGGGTGAAATGTTCGAACAGTTGCAGGATGTCTTCACGGCGTTCGCGCAGCGGCGGCAGTTCCAGGGTCACCACGTTGAGGCGGTAGTACAAGTCGCTGCGAAACTCGCCGGCCTTGCTCGCTTCGTCGAGGTCGGACTTGGTCGCCGCGATCACCCGGCAATCCACCGCGACGCTCTGGTTCGAGCCGAGGCGTTCGAGGGTGCGTTCCTGCAACACGCGCAGCAGTTTGATCTGCAAGGGCAGGGGCATGCTTTCCACTTCATCGAGGAACAGCGTGCCGCCGTCGGCGTGTTCGATCTTGCCGATGCGCCGTTTGCCGGCGCCGGTGAAGGCGTTGGCCTCGTGACCGAAGATCTCGCTTTCGAAGAGGTTTTCCGGCAGGCCGCCGCAGTTCAGCGCGACGAATTGCCGGGTGTGGCGGCGACTGAAGTCGTGCAGGCAACGGGCGACCAGTTCCTTGCCGGTACCGGTTTCGCCTTCGATCAGCACGTTGGCCGAGGTGTCAGCGACGTTGGCGATCAGTTCGCGCAGGTTCTGCATCGCCGGCGAGCGACCGATGATCCGGCCTTCGAGGGAATCACGTTCGGCCAGTTGCCGGCGCAGCGAAGACACTTCCCGGGCGAGGCTGCGTTGCTCCAGCGCGCGACGGGCGACGTCCACCAGCCGTTCCGGCGAGAACGGTTTTTCCATGAAATCGTAAGCGCCTTTCTGCATCGCGCCGACCGCCATGGAGATATCGCCATGACCGGTGATCAACACCACCGGCAGACTGCGGTCGCGTTGCTTGAGGCGGGTCAGCAGTTCCAGACCATCCATGCCGGGCAGGCGAATATCGCTGATGACGATCCCGGCAAAGTTGTCGCCGACCCGCTCCAGCGCTTCTTCGGCACTGCCGACGCCGACGCAGGGAATGTCTTCCAGGGTCAGCGCCTGCTGGCAACCGAGCAGCACATGGGGGTCGTCTTCGACGATCAGCACACTAAGGTCGTGGTTCATATTGGCTCGGCAGGAGTAGGGCTTACCAACGGTAAACTGAGGACGAAGGTGGTGCCACCGCTGGCCGGGTGCTCGACACCCAGATGTCCGCCGGTGGCGGCCGCGAGGCTGGCGGAAAGGGTCAGGCCGAGGCCCAGACCCTGCTCGCCGGGTTTGGTGGTGAAGAATGGTTCGAACAGATGCTTGCGCGCCTCGGCATCGACACCGTGGCCGTTGTCGCGCACCCGCAGGCGATATTTACCGTTGAACTCTTCGCCTTCCAGCCACAGTTGCGGCGCGGGTTGCGCCTGCATGGCGTCGAGGGCGTTGCCGATCAGGTTGACCAGAATCTGCTCGAGGCGAGTCTGGTCTATCTGCACCTGGACGTCGCTGAACTGTCGGTGCAGTTGCAGTGCCATGCTCTCGACCCGCGCGCCGAGCAATTGCAGCGCCGCATCCACCGCTTTGCCGAGACTGGCCTGGCCTTTGTCGTCGCCGCGCCGGGCGAACGAACGCAGGCTGGCGGTGATCCGGCCCATGCGGTCGATCAGGTCGTTGATGGTCTTGAGGTTGGTGCTGGCGACGTCGAGCTGGCCGCGTTCCAGAAAGCGAATGGTGTTGCCGGACAGGGTGCGCATCGCCGCCAGCGGCTGGTTCAGTTCGTGGGCGATGCTGGTCGACATCTGGCCGATGGCTGCGAGTTTGCCGGCCTGCACCAGTTCGTCCTGGGCGCGGCGCAGGGTCTCTTCGGCCTGGCGCCGTTCACGGATCTGACTCTTGAGCCGTTCGTTGCTGGCACGCAGGTCGCCGGTGCGTTCGGTAATCCGACGCTCCAGTTGATTGTTGGCTTCCTGCAAGGCTTCGCGGGCGGCGAGGCGGGTGGCGATGACTTTGCGCCGTTCGTTCCAGGCGATCAGCAGGAACGCCACCAAGGCGAAGGCCACCGCCACCAGAATGCCCTGATTGATCGCTTCACGGCGCAAGTCCTGCAACGGCGTGAGCAGGGTGAAATTCCACGGTGTGTCGCTCAGCGGCCGGGTCTGCGCCAGATAGCTGATGCTGTCGTCATCGGCGCTCAGTTCACTGTTGGCCGGGAAGGTCAGTTTTTCCACGCCTTCGGCCAGGGTTTCGCGGGCCAGCGGTTGCAGTTCGTTGAGCGGGAACCAGTAGTACTGCAGGCTGCGCGCGAGTTTTTCTTTGGTTTCATCGCTCAGCGGTACTACAGACTTGAGGCGGCGAGCCGGATCGCTGGAGAGAATGATGATGCCGTTCTCGTCGCTGACGAAGGCTTCCAGGCGCGCCCGTTGCCAGCGCTCTTCCAGCGCTTCGAGGCGCACCTTGACCACGGCGACGCCAATGATCTTGCCGTGTTCTTCCAGGCCATGGGCAAGGTAGTAGCCGGGTTCGCCGCTGGTGCTGCCGATCCCGTAGAAACGCCCGGGTTCGCCGCGCACGGCTTTCTGGAAGTAGGCGCGAAAGGACAGGTCTTCACCGAGGTAACTGTCGACGTCGCGCCAGTTACTGGTGGCCATCACGCGGCCGGTGGTGTCCATGACGTAGATGGCCCGACTGCGGCTGCGCCGGTTCAGGCCTTCAAGGTAAGCGTTGACCGTTTGCCGGTGTTCCGGGGTCGGGTCGGCCAGCAGTTGCGGGACACTGGTTTCCAGTTCCAGCAGGCTCGGCAGGTAGGTGTATTTGCTGATCTCGCTTTCAACCGTGCGCGCGTGCAGTTCGAGCTGACGCTGGCCGTTTTCGCTGAGGCTGCGGATGCCGAAATGTTCACTGGTCCAGAAACCGGCGTAACCCAGTCCGATCATCAGAACGATGATCAGCGGCGGCAGGAACAAATGACGGATCAGACGAGGCTTCACGGCAAGTGATGGCGGCGCGGCGCGATAGAGATTGGGGTCGCATTTCATCACAGTTGCCTTGGGTCAACCAGCGCTGCCGCGGACGACGCACTGGTTTGGTCGAGCCTGGAACCTGTGGCGAGGGGATTTATCCCCGATCGGCTGCGAAGCAGTCGTCAAACCGGCAGATGCGGTTTGATTTTGAAATGCTGGGGTCGCTTCGCGGCCCATCGGGGATAAATCCCCTCGCCACAAAGCTCCCTCGCCACAGAGTTCGGTGTGTTGCTTTTAGTGCTGCAGGATTTTATCGAGGAAGTGCTGCGCGCGTTCGGAGCGGGCGCTGATGTCGCCGAAGAATTCCTCTTTCGGGCAGTCCTCGATGATCTTGCCGGCGTCCATGAAGATCACGCGGTCAGCCACTTTGCGAGCGAAGCCCATTTCGTGGGTCACGCACATCATGGTCATGCCCTCATGGGCCAGTTGCACCATCACGTCGAGCACTTCGTTGACCATTTCCGGATCGAGCGCCGAGGTCGGTTCGTCGAACAGCATGACGATCGGGTCCATTGCCAGCGCACGGGCAATCGCCACACGCTGCTGCTGACCGCCGGACAGTTGTCCCGGATGCTTGTGGGCGTGCGCCGACAGACCGACGCGCTCGAGCAGTTGCAGACCTTTCTTGGTCGCTTCTTCCTTGCTGCGACCGAGCACCTTGATCTGCGCGATGGTCAGGTTCTCGGTGATGGTCAGGTGCGGGAACAGCTCGAAATGCTGGAACACCATGCCGACGCGCGAACGCAGTTTCGGCAGGTTGGTCTTGGAGTCGGCAATCGAGGTGCCGTCGACGACGATATCGCCCTTCTGGAACGGCTCCAGCGCGTTGACGCACTTGATCAGGGTCGACTTGCCCGAACCCGACGGGCCGCAGACCACGATCACTTCGCCTTTCTTGACCTCGGTGCTGCAATCAGTCAGCACCTGGAAGTCGCCATACCACTTGTTGATGTTCTTGATGGAGATCATACGGCAAACCTTTTTTGCAGACGCTTGACCAGCAGCGAGGCGGAAAAGCTGATGATGAAGTAGACGACACCGGCAAAGATCAGGAACTCGTTGGAACGACCGATGATGTCGCCGCTGGAGCGCGCGGAGTTGAGGAAGTCCACCAGGCCCACGGTGTAGACCAGCGAGGTGTCCTGGAACAGGATGATCGACTGTTGCAGGAGCAACGGGGTCATCTTGCGGAACGCCTGGGGCAGGATGATCAGACGCATGGTCTGGCCATAGGTCATGCCCATCGCCTGGGCCGCGGCCATCTGGCCTTTGGGGATCGACTGCACGCCGGCCCGGACGATCTCACAGAAGTACGCGGCTTCGAACATCATGAAGGCCACGACGCAGGAGGTGAACGCACCGATCGGGGTGTCTTCGCCGGTGATCCAGCGCAGCACGAACGGCACCGCCAGGTAGAACCAGGTGATCACCAGCAGCAGCGGGATCGAGCGGAAGTAGTTCACATAGGCGCCGGCCACCCGCGACAGCAGTTTGCTCGACGACAGGCGCATCAGCGCGAGGATGGTCCCCAACACGATGCCGCCGACCACGCCCATGACCATCAACTGCAAGGTCATGACCATGCCGTTCCACAGGCCCGGGATCGCGGGGATGATGCCGCTGAAATCGAAGTCCATTATTTACCCCCCACGGAGATCAGGCCGGGCACCGCGACTTTCTTCTCGACCATGCGCATCAGCAGCATCAGGCTCATGTTCAGGGTGAAGTAGATCAGCGTGGCCAGGGTGAAGGCTTCAAACAGGTTGGCCGAGAATTCGGCGGTCTGCTTGGTTTTCGCCAGCAGTTCCATCAGGCCGATCAAGGACGCCACGGAGGAGTTCTTGAAGACGTTGAGGAATTCCGAGGTCAGCGGCGGAATAATGATGCGGTAGGCCTGGGGCAGCAGCACGTTCCAGTAGATCTGCGGTAGCTTGAAACCCATGGCGCGGGCGGCGGATTCCTGGCCACGCGGCAACGCCTGGATGCCGGTGCGCACTTGCTCGCAGACCCGGGCAGCGGTGAACAGGCCCAGGCACACGACGACGCTCAGGTAGGCCGAGGTTGTCGGGTTCAGATCCTGTTTGTACCAGTCCTGCAGGTTCTGCGGCAGCAGGTCGGGTACCAGGAAGTACCAGATGAACAGCTGAACCAGCAGCGGCACGTTGCGAAACAGTTCCACGTAGCAGGTCGCGATGCCCGATACGAGGCGGTTCGGCACGGTGCGCATGACCCCCAGAATGGAGCCCAGCAGCAAGGCGATAATCCACGCCACGATGGCGATGGCGATGGTCCAGCCCAGACCGGTGACGTACCAGTCGAGATAAGTCTCGCTGCCGACGCCGGTGGACTTGAAGAACACGCCCCAGTCCCAGTTGTAATTCATTAGGGTCTCCCCTCGAGAACGATCAATGTACAAGCACCCGCTTGGGGAAAATCCGTTCCCTCCCGACGTTGAACGCCGGGCACACGCGATCGGCTCGAAAACCGCCAGGTCGAGTGTTCCACTGTAAAGCCAGCAGGTAGTAACAGACGTCTGAGGGCGGTTGCGCCCTCAGACGACAGGTCAGTCAGGAATCAGATTTTTACGTCAGGCGCAGGCTTGTCGCTTGGATTGGCGATCAGCTCTTTCACCTTGTCGCTCATCGGGAAGTTCAGGTTCAGGCCTTTTGGCGGGATCGCGGTTTCGAACCACTTCTTGTAGATCTCGTTGATCTTGCCGGATTTGTACAGGCCGACAATGGCGTCATCCACAGCCTTCTTGAAGGCCGGGTCGTCCTTGCGAACCATGCACGCGTAGGCTTCGAAGGACTGCGGCGTACCGGTGATGACCCAGTCGTCCGGCTTCTTGGCCTTGGCTTCTTCACCGGCCAGCAGCGCGTCGTCCATCATGAAGGCAACGGCGCGGCCGCTTTCCAGCATGTTGAAGGATTCGCCGTGGTCTTTGGCGGAGATGATGTTCATGCCCATCTGCTTGTCGGCGTTCATCGCTTTGATGATGCGCTCGGACGTGGTGCCGGCGGTGGTCACGACGTTTTTGCCTTTGAGGTCGGCAAAGTCAGCGTAGGACGGCTTGCCATCCTTGTCTTTCTTGACCAGCAGACGGGTGCCGATTTCGAAGATGTTGACGGTGAAATCGACCTGCTGGGCGCGTTCGGCGTTGTTGGTGGTGGAGCCGCACTCGATATCCGCGGTGCCGTTCTGGATCAGCGGGATACGGGTTTGCGAGGTCACCAGGTTGTACTTGACCTGCAGGTCTGGCTTGTTCAGGTCTTTTTTCAGGGCTTCAACGATGGCCACTTGAATGTCGTGGGAGTAGCCCACGGGTTTGCCGGAAGCATCCGCGATGTAGGAAAACGGGATGGAGCTGTCGCGGTGAGCGAGCGTGATGGTGCCGGAATCGTTGATTTTCTTCAGGGTGCCGGTGAGTTCGGCGGCGAAAACTGGTGTGCTGATCAGAGCGGCAGCAATGGCTGCACCCAGGATATGGGGAACGATGCGCATCAAATTTTCCTCGAATTGTTTTTTTTATGGAGCCAGTTTGTCGGCCCTTTTGTGCTTCGAATGCCTGACGGCTCCTGAAGTGTTGGCACGGCAGGCATTCGTCGAGAGAGTGTAGAGCATGAGTCGTGCCAGAGCAGTCGCTGGTGTCTAATCGCTTGATTTGTAAGGTTATTAAAGTTTTGTGATGGTGTTTTTGGCGGAAACTGATCCGGTTATCCGAATTGACCGGGAGGTCGCGTTCGGAAAACCGAACGATCTTTTAATCGCTGCCCTCATATTGATGCTCGCCCGCATAACCCTGTGGCGAGGGGATTTATCCCCGATAGGTCGCGAAGCGGCCTTCTTTTAGCGCAAAGGCGGGGGACCGCTTCGCAGTCCATCGGGGATAAATCCCCTCGCCACAGGGTTAGTGCAGGCAAAGTAAGTCACGAGCAAAAAAGCCCCTGAATCGTGAGATTCAGGGGCTTCGTTTTAAGCGATGTTCAAGTCACGCCGCTTCAATCTTGCGGTTCTGCTCGACCTTGCCCAGGTACGCCGCCAGTTTTTCCTGCTCGGCCGGGGTGGTGAACAGGCCCAGCTTGCTGCGGCGCCACAGGATGTCGTGCGCGGTGGTCGCCCATTCTTCACTGCACAGGTAATCGACCTCGCGGGTGTAGAGCCCGCCGCCGAGGTGTTCGCCCATGTCATTCAGCGACTCGACGCCTTCGAGCATGCGCCAGGTGCGGCTGCCGTAGGTGGTGGCCCAGCGGCGGGCGATCTCGGTCGGGACGAAGTCGAACTTGTCGCGGATCTGCGCGCTCAAGGCTTGCGGGGTGGTCATGTCTTCGCCGCCGGGCAGGGTGGCGGTGGCAGTCCAGCTCGGGCGCATCTGGGTGAAGTACGGCATCAGTTGGGCCATCGCCGACTCGGCGAGTTTGCGGTAGGTGGTCAGCTTGCCGCCAAACACCGACAGCAGCGGTGCCTCTTCGCCACCGCCAGACAAGGCCAGGGTGTAATCGCGGGTCACGGCGGACGGGTTGTCGGACTCGTCGTTGCACAGCGGGCGCACGCCCGAGTAGCTGTGCTGGATATCGTCGCGGCTGATCTGCTTCTTGAAGTGCGCGTTGACCACTTTCAGCAGGTAATCGGTTTCGCCGTCGGTGATCGCCACTTTCGCCGGATCGCCGGTGTATTCACGGTCGGTGGTGCCGATCAGGGTGAAGTGGTTCAGGTACGGAATGGTGAAGACGATGCGCTGATCTTCGTTTTGCAGGATGTGCGCGTGATCGCCTTCGTAGAGTTTCGGCACGATGATGTGGCTGCCCTGAATCAGACGGATGCCGTACGGCGATTCCATCTTCAGGTCGTCACGGATGAACTTGGCGACCCACGGGCCGGCGGCGTTCACCAAGGCTTTGGCAGTGATCGAAAACAGGCTGCCATCGGCGCGTTCCAGGTTCAGGTGCCACAGGCCTTTGGCGCGGCGGGCGCTGACGCAACGGGTCTGGGTGTGCACATGAGCGCCTTTTTCCCGGGCGGCCATGGCGTTCAGAACGACGAGGCGGGCGTCATCGACCCAGCAATCGGAGTATTCGAAGCCTTTGGTGATTTCGCTTTTCAGTGCGCTGTCGGCACCAAACTTCAGGCTTTTCGAACCTGGCAGTTTTTCGCGCTTGCCAAGGTTGTCGTAAAGGAACAGGCCGGCGCGGATCATCCACGCCGGACGCAGGTGCGGACGGTGCGGCAGCACGAAGCGCATCGGCTTGACGATGTGCGGTGCCTTGGCCAGCAACACTTCGCGCTCGGCCAGCGCTTCACGCACCAGACGGAATTCGTAATGTTCGAGGTAGCGCAGGCCACCGTGGATCAGCTTGCTGCTGGCCGACGAAGTGTGGCTGGCCAGATCATCCTTTTCGCAAAGGAACACCGAGAGACCGCGACCGGCGGCATCCGCTGCGATCCCCACGCCATTGATCCCGCCGCCGATGACGGCGAGGTCGTAGATCTCGGAGATAGGGGGCGTACGCAAGGTAGATGTGGACATCGGCTGGCCTCGGGCTCTTTTGATTTTCTGTCTTGGAAATCGAACATTAATGTTCATTTGCGAAAATGGTAGCCCATAAAGACGCGCACAGCCAGTCACGTTCGATTGAAAAAACTCATCGAAGGACGGTTAAAAGAAAATTTTCGAACATTAAAAGCAAAAGATCGCAGCCTGCGGCAGCTCCTACAGGTCAAATGAACCCATGTAGGAGCTGCCGCAGGCTGCGATCTTTTGATCTTGCGCGGTTAAACGACTTCCAGGCGAATCTTGTGCTGGCTCAACAGTTGCGCCAGTGCCGGCACCGGTTGCTGATCGGTCACCAGGCAGTCGATCAGGCTGATCGGCCCCAGGCGAATCATCGCGTTACGACCGAACTTGCTCGAGTCCGCCGCCAGAATCACCTGTCGCGCATTGGCGATGATCGCCTGCGACACGCGCACTTCCTGATAATCGAAGTCGAGCAGGCTCCCGTCTTCGTCGATGCCGCTGATACCCACCAGCGCGAAATCGACCTTGAACTGATTGATGAAGTCCACGCTCGCCTGACCCACCACACCGCCGTCCCGGCGTACGTTGCCGCCGGTCAGCAGCACATCGAAGTCATCCTTGGCACTCAGCATCGAGGCGACGTGCAGGTTGTTGGTGATGATCTTCAGGTGGTTGTGATTGAGCAGGGCGCGGGCAATCGATTCGGTGGTGGTGCCGATGTTGATGAACAGCGAGGCGTGATCGGGGATCTGTGCGGCAATGGCTTCGCCGATGCGTTGTTTTTCATCGCGCATCTGATCGGCGCGCATCGCATAGGCGGTGTTTTCGACGCTGGAATCATAGGCCGCGCCGCCATGGTAGCGACGCAACAGATTGGCTTCCGCGAGCTGATTGATATCGCGGCGGATGGTTTGCGGGGTAACAACGAACAGCGTGGCCATTTCCTCGATGCTCACATAGCCGCGTTCGCGGACCAGCTCGAGGATTTGCTGCTGACGGGGAGGCAGATTCATGGGGCTTCCTTTGGGCTGCCGTGCAAAATTTGCCCATGATGCCGCAGGAATCTCCTCCCGACCAGTTACATGCCTTTACAAGTACTCAGGTTGGCTTATTCAGCGTCTTCACGCGCCCAGTCACGGGTGCGGCTGACGGCTTTTTTCCAGCCTTTGTACAGCTTCTCTTTCTCGGCTTCGTCCAGGCTCGGTTCGAACTCACGCTCGATGACGGCCTTGCCGCGCAGTTCGTCCAGGCTGCCCCAGAAACCGCAGGCCAGACCGGCCAGATAGGCTGCGCCCAGCGCGGTGGTTTCGCGCATTTGCGGACGCTCGACCTGAGTGCCGAGGATGTCGGCCTGGAACTGCATGAGGAAGTTGTTCGCGACCGCGCCGCCGTCCACACGCAGGGCTTTGAGGCGTTCGCCGGAGTCCTGTTGCATGGCGTCGAGCACGTCGCGGGTCTGGTAGGCGATCGACTCAAGTGCGGCGCGGATGATGTGATCCACGCGCACACCGCGCGTCAGGCCGAACAGTGCGCCACGGGCATACGGGTCCCAGTACGGAGCACCGAGACCGGTGAACGCCGGTACCAGGTACACGCCGTTGCTGTCCTTCACTTTATTGGCGAAGTATTCGGTGTCGTGAGCGTCGTTGACGATCTTCAGTTCATCACGCAGCCACTGCACGGTCGAGCCGCCGTTGAACACTGCGCCTTCCAGGGCGTAAGCCACTTCGCCACGCGGGCCGCAAGCGATGGTAGTGAGCATGCCGTGCTGCGATTTCACCGCTTTGTCGCCGGTGTTCATCAGCAGGAAGCAGCCGGTGCCGTAGGTGTTTTTCGCCTGACCCGGCTCGACGCACATCTGGCCGAACAGTGCCGCCTGCTGGTCACCGGCGATACCGCCGATGGCGATGCCGCTTTTGGTGCGACCGTAGATTTCAGACGAAGCCTTCACTTGCGGAAGCATCTCGCGCGGGATGTCGAGGATTTCCAGCATCTTCGAATCCCACTCCAGCGAGTGGATGTTGAAGAGCATGGTGCGCGAGGCGTTGGTGTAGTCGGTGACGTGCACCTTGCCGCCGGTGAATTTCCAGATCAGCCAGCTATCGATGGTGCCGAACAGCAGTTCGCCGTTGCGCGCACGCTCGCGGCTGCCTTCGACGTTGTCGAGGATCCACTTCAGCTTGGTGCCGGAGAAGTAGGGGTCGGTGACCAGACCGGTGTTGTCGCGAATGTATTCTTCGTGGCCATCGCGCTTGAGCTGCTGGCAGATCTCGGTGCTGCGGCGGCACTGCCAGACGATGGCGTTGTACACCGGACGGCCGGTGGTCTTGTCCCAGACCACGGTGGTTTCACGCTGGTTGGTGATGCCGATGGCCGCGACCTGATCGTGATGCAGACCGGCCTGGGCCAGTGCTTCGACCATCACCGCGCTCTGGGTGGCGAAGATTTCCATCGGGTCGTGTTCGACCCAGCCGGCTTGCGGGTAATGCTGGGCGAATTCGCGCTGGGCGGTGCAGACCACGTTCGCGTCGCGGTCGAAAATGATCGCGCGGGAGCTGGTCGTACCCTGATCGAGGGCAATGATGTAGTTCTTATTCTGAATGTCGGTCATGTCGATTGCCTTGGACGAAATAAGGGAGAGTGGGCCGTGGCGCGGGCTCTAAAAGGGCAGGAGCCCGCGCCGACTGTTTCAAGAAGTTCTTGGTTTGCCGTCAATGGCCGGTTCTGCATCCTTTGTAGCAGGTGTGGCGCCGGTCAGGTGACGGGCGATGAGCCCGCGATACCCGGCAGCGCCGAGGCAGGCACCGACAATCGGTGCAAAAATCGGAATCAGGAAGTACGGAATATCGCGGCCGCCAGTGAAGGAAATTTCACCCCAGCCGGCGAAGAAAGTCATCAGTTTCGGACCGAAGTCACGCGCCGGATTCATCGCAAAACCGGTCAGCGGGCCCATCGAGCTGCCGATTACGGCAATCAGCAAACCGATCAGCAGCGGAGCCATCGGGCCTTTCGGCAGACCGTTGTTGTCATCGGTCAGGGCCATGATCACGCCCATCAGGATCGCGGTGATGATCATCTCGACCAGGAACGCCTGGGCGGTCGACAACACGGGATTGGGGAAGGTGGAGAACACTGACGCCAACTCAAGGCTGGCAGCCGAACCACGAACCATTTGGTGAGTTTGTTCGTAATCGAAGAACAGGTTGCTGTACAGCGTGTAGACCAGCAGCGCGCCACAGAAGGCGCCGGCGATCTGCGACAGGATATAGAACGGCAGTTTGCGCTTTTCGAAGTCAGCGAAAATGCTCAGGGCGATACTCACGGCGGGGTTCAGGTGCGCGCCGGAAACCCCGGCGGTCAAGTAGATCGCCATGCTCACGCCGACGCCCCAGATGATGCTGATTTCCCACAAGCCAAAGCTGGCACCCGCGACTTTGAGCGCAGCGACGCAACCGGTGCCGAAAAAGATCAGCAGTGCAGTACCCAGAAACTCGGCCAGGCATTGGCCGGAAAGCGATGGTTGCTGTAAAGCAGTTGTCATTGAAAACCTCGATTTTTGTTGTTGTCTGGCGCATTTGCCGTCAGGGCAAGGCGCGATTTTCCCCGGGGCAGGATCCCCATCCTGGTCCCGGTTTACTGCTGGGTGCTGCGGTGACGATAATTCTTACATTATTCAGATTCGAAAAAATATAGACAAGAAACAAACCTGTCAAAGGTCGAAAGTGAACCCACCGGTCACAATTAAACTATCAACCTGCTGAATGATCCCGCAGATGACCGTGGCGATAGCCCGGCGATTCGCCGGTAAAGCCCGGAAAATGGGGCTTGCGCTAGAGCCTTTTGCGAGGCGATGGCCTAAAATCCGGCGCAGGATTTTTCTCTTGATGCCGAGCCTGGAGCTGCCATGACCCCTGCGTTGGACTTGTTGAAAAAAGTTCGTGCCGAACATCGCGTGCACAGTTACGAACATGATCCCAAGGCCGCGTCCTATGGGCTGGAGGCCGCAGAAAAACTGGCGCTGGAGCCGGCGCAGGTGTTCAAGACGCTGCTGGCCGCCAGTGAAAAGGGTGAACTGCTGGTGGCGGTGGTGCCGGTCGTCGGAAGCCTTGATCTCAAGGGCCTGGCACAGGCAGCGGGGGTCAAGAAAGTTGAAATGGCTGACCCCGCCGCCGCCCAGCGCTCCACCGGTTACCTGTTGGGCGGTATCAGTCCGCTGGGGCAGAAAAAACGCCTGCGCACCTTCATTGATAACTCTGCCCAGGGTTTTGCGACTATTTATGTCAGTGCTGGCCGGCGCGGACTGGAAGTCGAGTTGGCGCCTGCAGTGCTGGCCGAACACACTCAGGCCAGATTCGCCGACATCGGCCGCGCGTAACGTGCGGCACTGAATGAACAAAATTGGCCGGTTCTGTCACTGGCGCTAAGCCGGCCCGCGTTGCATGCTCTGCCCACTGATTGGGGGGAGAAGGTTATGCAACTTGAGTTTTATCAGGTCGATGCGTTCAGTGATCGGCCGTTCAGCGGCAATCCGGCGATGGTTTATCGGCTCGACGCATGGCTCGCCGATGAGCTGATGCAGAAGATCGCCGCCGAGCACAATCTGGCGGAAACCGCATTTGTGGTGCGCGAAGGCGCGGCGTGGCACATCCGCTGGTTCACCCCGACTACCGAGGTGCCGTTGTGCGGGCATGCGACGCTGGCCAGTGCTCATGTGTTGTTCGAGATCTACAAGGACAGCGCCGAGCGTCTGGACTTCGTCTGCAAGTCCGGACCGTTGAGCGTCAGCCGCGAAGGTGATCGGCTGTGGCTGGATTTTCCGACGATCGTCCCTTCGGAGATTGGCGTGACGCTGGATGTCGAGCGCGCCTTGGGCGTCGAGGCGGTGGATGTGCTGGGTTCCAACGAATTGTTTGTGGTGCTGGAGTCGGAGCAGGCGGTGCTCGACTGCAAGCCGGACATGGTCGCGCTGGCGAAACTGCCGTGGCTCGGCGCTATCGTGACGGCGCGCGGCAATCAGCATGATTTCGTCTCGCGTTATTTTGCCCCGGCGATCGGCATCAATGAAGATCCGGTCACCGGCTCGACGCATTGCAGCCTGATTCCCTACTGGTCGAAACGTCTGGGCAAATCCAGTTTGACCGCGTGCCAGCGTTCGGCGCGGGGCGGGGAGTTGTTCTGTCGGCTGGAGGGGGAGCGGGTGAAGATCGGCGGGAATGCGACGCTGGTGGCCAGCGGTACGCTGATTTTGGGCTGACCCAAAACCAATTGTGGGAGCGGGCTTGCTCGCGAATGCGCTGTGTCAGTCAACAAAGAGGTCGTCTGACATAGCGCATTCGCGAGCAAGCCCGCTCCCACAGTTTTTATCCGAGGCGGATCAGAGTGCCGTGCTGTAGCGGCGAACGCCGTTTTCCGCAGCCGGGATTTGCGCAGCAGTGCTGCCGCTGGCCTGGAACAGGACAAGGTGTTCGGCGGCAACACGAATCCCCACCTCTGCACCCACCTGATGGTCGGCATGGCTCGGGAAGATCGACTCCAGTTGCGCACCGGTCGGCAGTTGCAGGCGATACAGGGTCGAAGCACCGAGGAAGGTCTTGCCGACGATCCGTGCTTTCAGCGCACTGTCCGGCGCATAAACGATGTCATCGGGACGCAACAACACGTCCACCGCACCACCCACCGGCCAGGTGTAGGCCCGGTTGCCGCGCAGTTCGCCGAGTTCGGTCTGCACCGACTCAGGGCTGCCGAGCTGGCCGCGAATGAAATAACCCTGACCGATGAAGCTGGCGACAAACGGCGTCGCCGGCTCGTGGTAGAGGTTGTACGGCGTGTCCCACTGCTCCAGCCGACCTTCCTTGAACACACCAACGTGGTCGCTCACGGCGAAGGCTTCTTCCTGGTCGTGGGTCACCAGAATCGCGCTGGTGCCACGGGCCTTGAGGATGTCGCGCACTTCGTGACTGAGCTTGCGCCGCAGTTCGCCATCGAGGTTGGAGAACGGTTCGTCGAGCAGCAGCAGTTGCGGTTCCGGTGCCAGCGCTCGGGCGAGGGCGACGCGTTGCTGCTGGCCGCCGGACAGCTCGTGCGGGAAGCGCTTGCCGAGGTTCTTCAGGTTGACCAGTTCCAGCAGCTCTTCGGTGACACGCTCTTTGTGCGGGTGCTTGCGGATGCCGAAGGCGATGTTGTCTGCGACGCTCAGGTGCGGAAACAGCGCGTAGTCCTGGAACACCATGCCGATCCGGCGTTTCTCCGGAGCCAGGGTGAATCCGGCGCTGGAAATGGTTTCGCCGCCCAGAGTGATTTCCCCTTCGTGCACCGGTTCGAAACCGGCGATGGCACGCAGGGTGGTGGTCTTGCCGCAGCCGGACGAGCCGAGCAGGCAGCCGATGTCACCGGCGTTGAGGTGCAGATTGAGGTTCTGCACCACGCGTTGATCTTGATAGCCGCAAGCAAGGTTGCGCAGGTTCAGCAGTAATTCATGGCTCATGCGTGGTGATATGCCGGTTCAACGAGGAACTCGAGCAGGGCCTTCTGTGCGTGGAGACGGTTTTCTGCCTGATCCCAAGCGACGGAGCGCGGGTCATCAAGCAGGTCGAGGCTGATTTCTTCACCGCGGTGCGCTGGCAGGCAGTGCATGAACAGCACATCTTCGGCCGCCAGATCGAGCAGGGCGCGGGTCACCTGGAACGGAGCGAACAGCTTCAGGCGCTTGGCAGTTTCCTCTTCCTGGCCCATCGAAGTCCAGACATCGGTGCTCACCAGATGCGCACCGCGCACGGCGTCCTGCGGATCGCGGACAATGGTCACGCGATCACCGGCCTTGGCGACGAATTCAGGATTCGGCTCGTAACCTTCCGGGCAGGCAACGCGCAACTGGAAGTCGAACTGGATCGCCGCTTCTATATAGCTGTTGCACATGTTGTTGCCGTCGCCGATCCACGCCACGGTCTTGCCCTGGATCGAGCCACGGTGCTCAAGGAAGGTCTGCATGTCGGCCAGCAACTGGCACGGGTGCAGGTCATCGGACAAGCCGTTGATCACCGGCACGCGCGAGTTGGCGGCGAATTCGGTCAGGGTGCTGTGGGCAAAGGTACGGATCATCACCGCGTCGAGCATGCTCGACATGACAATGGCGCAGTCGCCGATCGGCTCGCCACGGCCCAGTTGGGTGTCGCGTGGCGAGAGGAAGATCGCCTGGCCACCGAGCTGGATCATGCCGGCCTCGAAGGAGATCCGGGTACGGGTCGAGGATTTCTCGAAGATCATCCCCAGGACGCGGTTTTTCAGCGGCTCGAACAGTACGGCGCGGTTTGGCTGGTCCTTGAGCTCTACGCCTCGTG